>NZ_JASDCE010000011.1:0-181211 GCF_030408075.1 Pseudoalteromonas sp. APC 3358 | reverse complement strand
TTTGCTTGGTGACAATAGCGTTTTGGACCCACCTGATCCCATGCCGAACTCAGTAGTGAAACGAAACAGCGCCGATGATAGTGTAGCATTTGCTATGTGAAAGTAGGACATTACCAGGCTTCAAATTGTAGAAACCCGTTACAGCAATGTGACGGGTTTTTTGCTATCTGGGATTTAGTAAATAGCCAAAAGCTCATGCCGAACTCAGTAGTGAAACCAAAGCTTCGACCGATGATAGTGTAGCATTTGCTATGTGGCTCTCCACCGCTGTGGGCACTACGACATCACCAGGCTTCAAATTGTAGAAAGCCCGAATCTAACGATTCGGGCTTTTTTACGTCTGCAGAAAAGTGAAATGCGCGCAATTAACACACACTCACATCAACACCCATCACGTAGGGCGGGCGAGCGCAGCGACTCCCGACGCTAAAATCACAACAAAATCCCTCAATAACTCAGTCGGCCAATACAGCAGCATTTGCTATGTGACTCTCCACCGCTGTGGGCACTACGACATTACCAGGCTTCAAATTGTAGAAAGCCCGAATCTAACGATTCGGGCTTTTTTACGTCTGCAAAAAAGTGATTCAGGAATTCCTCTAGAGCGAAGGACTTCTTAGTAAATCATTTATATCGATCAGCAATAATATTTAATCAATTTGAGGGATTAAATCTGACGCTAACTGCGTTAAAAACCTCATATATGAAACAACTGAATAACGAATTTTTGCCCTTCTTTTATCGACTCCGCTTAGTTATTGCTCTAATCTCAATTTATGATCTGTTCAATTATGTAGTTTATAAAATGTGACAGAACTCGTTTAGATAAAAATAGAATAATAAGGGTTTAATAATGAGTGAAATTGATAATCATCCACATGGCATTTTTTGTTGGTCAGAACTTTGTACACACAATTGGAAAGAAGGTAAGACGTTTTATACATCATTATTTGATTGGGGGTATGACGATCAACCTATTGGGGAGGACATATATTACACCATGCTATAAAAGCAAGGTGGTGATATAGCCGCTATGTATGAAATGCCTAAAGAGCAAATTAGTGAAGGGATCCCAAGTCATTGGTTGGCTTACATTGCCGTCGACAATGTTGATGATTGTGCGCTAAAAGCTAAAGAACTAGGTGCTGAAGTTATTGCCGGTCCTCATGATGTTATGAATGCAGGGCGAATGTTGATGCTAAAAGATCCTGTAGGTGCCACTGTTGCACTATGGCAAGGCAATGAGCATAAAGGTTGTAAGTACTTAGGTGAATTAAACACGCCTTATTGGCATGAGTTAGCAACCAGAAATAGTAAAGTAAGTAGAGATTTTTACTGTGCTTTACTAGGCTGGGAAAGTGAAATAAAGCCAATGGAAGGTATGAACTACACTTTATTTTTGGTTGATGGACAGCCAATTGCCGGTATGCTTGAGATGACAAGCGACTGGCCTGAAGATATTCCTGCTCATTGGATGATTTATTTTGCAGTAGAGAGCTGCGATACAGCAGTAAATAAAGCCGCTAGCTTAGGTGGACAAGTATGTGTTCCTGCAACAGATATCCCCGATGTTGGTCGTTTTAGTGTTATATGCGACCCTCAAGGTGCTGTATTTTCGGTGATCGAATCTGTTATAGATGACGTTTAAACAGTTACATTAGCTTTAGCGTTAATTTACTCGCTAGTTTGTTATAATACTCGCCAATTAAATCGTCAGAAAGTGCAGAGAACGCAATGGAATTTGAACAAGATAGCAATTTAACCCTTCCTTTATTTCTATTAGATGAATCATTAAGTGATAGAGATTTAGAGCAGCCTGATTTTGAAATATCAATTGGACTTGATGATGAGTTACTTGCTCAAATTTGCCAAAATCCAAGTGAAGATAGCAGTGTAGCTATTACCGTTAGCGGTTATGAGTTGCTTATAACTGATTCTCTGTATTTAAGTATATTAGAGCAAGAGCATGATGCGCAGATAACATTAACGCATGGGCCTCTTTTAAGTATTGTTTTGAATACTGAAGGTCAGAAAACATTCGTTTCTCCTCAAATGGATATGATGCCCACCTTCGATTTAGGTGACGAGGACGAATGAAAAAAATAATAATAAGTACATTTGTATTAATTATCCTTAGTGGTTGTGCTTACTTAGGTAATGCACATTACGATGATTTATTTGGCCCTGAACAAGCGCAAGAGCGTATCGTTCCACATTCTACTCTTGCTGGAGCTGATTTTTTACAAAATGTAAAACCAGTACTCGATACCCGCTGCGTCGTTTGCCATGGTTGTTACGACGCACCTTGCCAGCTTAAGCTCTCATCACCTGAAGGTATTGATCGAGGTTTGAGTAAAGAGCTCGTTTACGATGGAACTCGTTTATTGGCAACGACCCCAAGCCGTTTATTGTTTGATGCAACCAATACACAGCAATGGCGAGAAAAAAACTTTACGCCAGTGCTAAATGAGCGCGTACAAAGTGAGGAAGCAAACTTAGCGGGAAGTGTTTTATTTAATAGTTTAGTGTTAAAGCAAAGCTATGAATTACCAACTAATGAAGTGCTAGATGATGAATTTGATTTTTCATTAGGGCGTTCGCAAACCTGTGCAACAATGGGGGAGTTTGACCGATTAGCTGACGAGCAACCTCATGGCGGTATGCCTTATGGTTTACCTGGGGTTTCGCGCGAAGAGTTTAATCATTTACAGAACTGGCTTAAAAATGGCGGTAAAATGTCACATATTGAGCCACCAAGTAAGTATGATCAGAATAAAATAAAGGGCTGGGAAGCATTTTTAAATCAAGATAACTTAAAGTATCAGTTATCAGCACGTTATATTTATGAACATTGGTTTTTAGCACATATTTATTTTACGTCAGAGAACCCACAAAGCTTTTTTAAACTAGTTCGCTCAAGTACGCCTCCTGGTGAGGAAATAAAGTTAATTAATACGCGTCGTCCATACGATGACCCTAAAGTTAGCCGTGTTTATTATCGTTTTATGCAAGAGCGTACAACCATACTTTCTAAAACGCATTTACCACTTGAGCTTAATGAAACTAAATTACTGCGTTTATACGAGCAGTTTATTGCGCCAGATTATACAGTTACGCAAATGCCGAGTTATGAGCCTAAGTCAGCATCTAACCCATTTAAAACTTTTGAAGTTATTCCTATTAATTCTAAATATCAATTTATGCTTGATGAAGCAGAGTTAATTATTATGGGCTTTATAAAAGGGCCTGTTTGTCGTGGTCAGATTGCTTTAAATGTTATAAACGATCACTTTTGGGTGGCATTTGCTGATCCTGATAAGGTTGCGACTCCTGCTGTAGGGGAAATGCTAATGCAACATGAAGAAGCTCTAGAACTTCCTGCCGCAGAGGAAAGTAATGCGTTACCTATTTCTAGCTGGGTTAAATATTCAGTTCGTGAGAAAAAATATTTACAGGCAAAAGTTGAGCTTGCAAACGAAATGTTCAAAGGTGGCGAGCATCTTACAACTGACTTGCTTTGGAAAGGTGATGGGCATAATAAAAATGCTGCGCTGACTATTTTCCGCCATTTTGATAGTGCAACTGTTGTTAAAGGTTTTATTGGTCAAGAGCCTAAAACAACGTGGATACTTGATTATGCGTTATTTGAACGTATTCATTATTTGCTTGTGGCAGGCTTTGATGTATACGGAAATATAGGCCATCAATTGGTTACACGTTTATATATGGATTTTTTACGTTTAGAGGGAGAGCAAAACTTTTTAGCTCTATTACCTGAGCACAAGCGTAATCAAATCAAAAAGCAGTGGTACCGTAATTCACCGCCTGACTTATCTAAGTTCTTTAAGAGTAACCGAGAATTTAGCCAGCCCAGTGGTATTAACTATGAAACTGATGATCCACAGCATGAACTATATACCTTGATGAAAGAAGCCTTAGCGCCAGTTTTAAGTAAAAAATACAACTACACTGAAGTGGCAAAGCCGTTAAATGTAATAAGTGAAATGCCAGCAAAAGCGGTTAACTTATTACCTCAGCTTTCTTTTATACTTGTAAAGCAAGAAGATAATAGCCATAAGGGCTACACTATTATTCATCATAATGCGCACTACAATATATCTAGTTTATTAAACGAAGATGGCCAACGTGCTTATGATGAAGATACCGCGACTATTGTTCCTGGGTTCATCGGAGATTATCCAGCAGCTATTTGGTATTTAAATAACGAGCAGCAAGTAAATGCTTTTGCCGAGCAATTGCCTATGATGCAAATAGAAGCTGATTATGGTGCATTGAAATCTAAGTTTGGTATTCGACGTACTCATCCACAGTTTTGGCAATACAGCGATATATTGCACGATACAGCTAAAAAATATCGTGGGATAGAATATGGAATGTTCGACTATAACCGTTTAGAAAATAGATAGTTAAATAGTTTTATTTTATTAGCCCAACTTTTTAGTTGGGCTTTTTTATTTAATAATCATTATTTAAGCTGCTTATTAGTTCTAAAAAATTGAGCTACACTTAAAACAAAAACAGGGCTTAGTATGTTTAAAGTTGTCGCGAATATCCGTACTCGTTACCGATGGGCATTAATAGCAATAGCACTATTAATAAGCACATCAGCATCACTTATGCAGTATTATTTTTCGGTGCAAAAATATGACGCAAAAATAATAAATATGGCTGGTAAGCAGAGAATGCTTTCTCAAAAAATAGCTTGGCATAGTAATGAGTTATTATTATCGGCAACAAATATTTCTGAGCATACTAAAGCGTTAAAGACATCAGTCGTATCATTCAAAAAAACTCATAATTACTTACTTTCAAAAAATGCTAATGGAGAGTATCAGTACCTTACACCTAAGCTTATTAAGCTATATACGTTAGCTCCTCATAAACTAGATATCCAAGTTGCAACATATATCCAGCAAGCGGAAAATTTGCTTTATCAACAAGGCCAAGTAGATAAGCGTATATTCTCTGTAACTGAGGTTGAAGAGCTATTAAAGCAATTAGATCATGCAGTGAATTTATTTGAAGAGCAAGCTGTCCAAAAATTGAACTGGGTATCTAACCTTGAATTATTATTTTGGCTTATGGCGATGTTTTTACTACTTGTAGAGTTAAGATTTGTATTTATGCCAATGGAAAAAGAAATAGGTAACGCATTGTCTAAATACCAAAAACAAAAAGAGTTCGCTCAACAAGTGAGTCAAAATAAAGAGCATTTTATTGCCAGAGCAAGTCACGAATTTAGAACTCCTTTACAGGGTCTTATTACGTCTATTGAGGAGTTAAAGGTTTCTGATACGCAGCAAAGCGTTAAAACCCAAGCTAATTACTGCGCACTTAGGTTAATAGCTATATTAGATGAACTGCAGGACTTGCAAGCTTTAAGTACAGGTAAGTGGGTACCGCAATTTAAAAATGAAAACCTTTTAGAGTCGTGTAATAAAGTACTAATGGCTTACGAGCATGCTTGTCAGCAAAAAGGCCTAAAACTAGTTAGTTGTTTAGATGAATCATTAAATTGTGTATGTAAATTGGATCATCAACGTTTGCAGCATACGCTTACAGAATTAATCAGTAACGCTATTAAGTTTACGACAGAGGGTGAAATTACTGTCTCTGCAAAGCTTTTTAATAATGAACTTTGTGTAACTGTAAGTGATACTGGTTGTGGTTTTTCGAAAGAGATTACTGATCTTGAATTTGACTCATTTAAACAAACAAACCATTTTCAAGGATTAAGAACAGGTCTCACTCGGGTTCAGTATGTTGTAAAGGCGTTGCACGGTGAAATTACCTTCAAAAATAATGAAGCCCATGGGGCGCTGGTATCTTTGCACTTACCAATAATTGCCAGTAAAGCTCTCCCAAACCCTCGTAAAATAAATGACAAACTAAAGTGTTTAGTCGTTGAAGACAACCCATTAAATACTATATTACTGACCCGCATACTTAGCTTATTAGGTTTAAGCTATGATTGCGCTGAAAACGGCAAAGTCGCGTGCGATATGGTGAGTGAAAATCAATACGATATTATTTTTATGGACTTAAATATGCCAGTAATGGATGGGTTTGAGGCGATTAAAAAAATACGCTCTGATCTTAATAAAGTAATGCCAATTATTGTTATAACAGCAAATACTTCACAAAATGATATAGAGCGAGCTTATAAATACGGGGCTAACCTTCATATTCATAAACCAATAAGTCAGCAAGCAATTAAAGACGCATTAAATAGTATTAGCGTTGTTAGTGAAATAAATTAATTTTGCAGATAACAAGCTTGCTAAGCTCTTTTAATATGCGTTAACTTGCTGTTTTAAGGTTTATTAGGAAAAGTTAGTGCAGTCAATTACGCTTGAGCAATTTAATGGTTACTTACAAGGGCAAGGCAAAAGTCGTTACGACATATGCAACCTAGATTGGCAAGTGAATCTAGGAGAACATTGGCTGCTTCTAGGTGCTAATGGAGCCGGTAAATCTGCACTGACAGCTGCGTTAGTTGGTGAAGCTAAGTGCGAAAGTGGTAAGCGTATAAGTAGTATTAATAAGCTTATGCTCGTGTCTTCAGATTCGCATAAACAGTTACTGGCCCAAGAATTAGAGCATGAAAAGCACACCCTCGTTAAAGACCTTATATTTGCAGAGCATAGTAATAATGGTGAGTTATTAGCGCAGCTAATAAAATTATTTAAATTTAGCTCATTACTAAATAGGCATTTTAGAGACCTTTCAACGGGTGAAACTCGTAAACTCCTACTTATAAAAGCACTCAGCTCCCATAGTGAGTTAGTCGTGCTTGACGAGCCATTTGATGGACTCGACGTACAATCTTGCCAGCAACTTAATAAAATACTCATAGAGCTTAGCCAAAATATTACTTTTGTTTTTGTACTAAACCGCCTAGACGAAATCCCTTCATTCATTACTCACTATGGCTATGTAAACCAAGGTTGCTTGTTACATACTTTGGCAAAGCCAAGTAGTGAGCAATTGAGTGATTTACTAAAACTACTTCATTTAGAACATACCTCATTGGATGTGCCATCTCCGGATACCGAACAAGAGCAAAAGGCATTCACCGGTAATACCTTAGTTAAATTGAGTAATGCTAAAGTTAGTTATAGTGATGTAAGTATATTCAAAAATCTCAATTGGACTATAAAAAAGTATCAGCATTGGCAGCTTACTGGAGCGAACGGTTCAGGCAAAACATGCTTATTAAATTTAATAACAGGTGATAACCCACAGTGTTATAACAATGACATTGAAGTGTTCGGTTTTAAACGTGGGACAGGGGAGAGTATTTGGGATATAAAACAGCATATTGGTTTTATATCTAACGCGCTACATATGGATTACCGCGTAAGTATATCGGCTTTAAATACTGTTATTTCAGGATTTTACGACAGCATAGGTTTATATCAAAAACCGAGCGACGCACAAATTAATATTGCTAAGCAGTGGCTGGCATTTATTGGTTTAAGTGATAAACAAAATACCTCATTCACCCAGCTATCGTACGGCGATCAGCGTATGTTATTAATTGTGCGGGCTATGGTAAAACATCCAACGTTACTTATTTTAGATGAACCTTGCTTGGGCTTAGATGAAGCAAACAGGCAGCGTGTACTGCTACTAATAGAGAAAATTTGTGCTGCCAATACAAGTACTGTGATTTATGTAAATCATCATGCGGCAGACAAAATTAAAGGAATAGAGAATTACTTAAAAATGGAAGACTTTAATTAAAAGCTCAGAGAAAGGTTGAGCGAAAATTCACTCAACCCATTTTTATTTTAAAGACGAGTAACGCTAAAGCCTTTATCTCGAAGCTGTTTAAGTAACCCGTGTTTTTCAGGTAAATGCAGAGCGCCTACGGCAATAAATAGTTGCTCGTTTGCTAAACGCGGTGTGAGTTGTTTAACCCAATTATTATTGCGGTTAGTTAGCATTACTTGCTCGCTAATTTCACCATAATTACTGTCATCAAAGCTCATGTTGTAGTAATCGGTTAGTGTATCCATATCTCCGTTTTTCCAGGCATTAACTAATTTGATAAAGTAAGTATTAATATCGCTGAGTTGCTCAAATGTTTCTTCAATCATTTCATTGCTTAATAGCGCCATGCCATCAAACATTTGCAGTTGTTGCTCTAGAGTTTCAAGCTCACCAATTTTTATTTTATGTTCTTTAGCGTAAGCAAGTACTTGCTTGTCTATGCCGGTTTTATCTGAATATCCTGCATTTTGAAATTCAATTTGCATCATAGTCACCATAACAGCCCAAGGCTTTAAGCCATTAAACATAGCAATATCAATCGACTTTTTAGCAAAGTAATTTTTTAGCTTGGTATAATTTTGCTTTGAAAGCTCAGTTTGTAATGTTTTACCGTCACTTAGCATCATAAATGGCATTGAGCGCTGTTGCATTTCAAGTGGTGTAAGTTTGCTTATATCAACTTCAACAATCACTTCTTTGCTTGCACTAATTGCATCGGTTACATTTTTAGGTAAGCCTTTCATGCTGGCATCACCAACGTGTACGGTGCCAAATAAGTAAGAGCTAACGCCATTTTTTTCTATCTTGTATATGGCAGGAGCTGCATAGCTATTAAGGCTAAATGTTATAAGTAATGCCACAATAAAAAAGTGGCTAACACGGGTAAGAGCATTCATGGTTTGTCCTTAAAATCTCGAAGGTTAGTAGTGTGAATACTAACCTAAATTTACTTCAGAGGTAACGTTAATATAAACGTTAACGTATTGTTTTCGGTATTACTAGCCGTGATAGTAAAGCCATTTAAGTTACATAAGCTCTGTACAATTGATAATCCTAAACCATGGCGCTGGTTATTAGTTCTAGATGAATCTAGCTGATAGAGCGGGTCAAAAATAGCAGTGAGCTGTTCACTACTTAGTGGTTTATTTACTTTGTTACTAACAGAGATGTTCATGTTTGTGCTGTTATTTACGGCAGTTAATTTAATTGGTGCCTCAGGGAGTCCATAAAATAGTGCGTTATCGATTAAGTTACATAAAATGGTATTTAAACTAAATTCGTCAGCATTAAGTGTAAACTCGTCAGTTATCTCATTATTTAAACGCGCTTTAATACTTGGGTGCTTAAAGGTCAGCTCATCAACAATTTGATTTACTAGGTTATTTAGAATGATATTTTGTGCATTTAATTGCATTGCACTGCTACTTGAGCGCTGCAACAGTAATAGGTTGCTAACAATTGTTTTCATGCGCTGTGAAATATTAAGTACATCACTGGTATAGGTGTCGCTAATACGTTTATCGTCAGGGTAGCGAATAGCCACTTCTGAAAGGCTTATTAGTTCAGCTATTGGGGTTTTAAGCTCATGTGCAATGTCGCTTGTTAGGCGTTTTTCATTACTATAGAGTTGCTGATTAACGGTAATAAACTTATTTAGCTCGTTACGTATAGGTTCTATTTCTTCTACTTTAAAGTCGCTTTCTATTGTTTGCGCAACACCGGTAATATCGAGTAACTTAATTTGATCGTTTAAATTGTGTAGAGGGTGCAGGCCTTTATTTACAATACGTGTCACTAAATAGCGCACACCAAACACACCAAGTACACAGGTTAAAATAAAGACCACATCAATAATAATCAGTACTTTATTAAGTTCGGAGGTGGGCGCTGCAATTGCAAGAGTCATGGTATTAAAAACAGCAGAATGAGTGGGATTTCTATCATCTTTTTGGGCTACAAAGTGACTTATAAGTGCGCGGCCATCACGCCCGTTAGGAAGCTCGTAATCTATAATTTTAGATTCGTTTATCGGCATTTCTAAAAAAGGTAGGTTAGCATTTTCATAAAGCGCTAATGAGTCCGAGCGTTCAAACACATCACGGCCATGCCATAATTGGTAAAACTCCGTGGCATCTGCAGCTTCATACTCCGACATAAACTCGCCAGCAAAATCAAATTCAACCACATTGTTGTCATCTTCAACTAAGGTTTTTAAGTAGTTAGCTTTATTAGTTAAAGACTGATTGAACTGATCTTCCACCCAAGTATCAACACTTAAATCAACGGTTAAAAATATGGTGAATAAAATAACCGAGATCACGGCGCTAATATTATTAACGAGTTTACGTCTTATTGAGTGACTTTTATTTTGTTGTTGCGACATAACCAAATCCACGTTTGTTTTTTATCGGGAGCTCGCCACTAAACTGTCTTACTTTTTTACGTATAGTTGAGATGTGTGCTTCAAGCGCATTTTTAGAGAGCATATCAAACTGACCTACCACGGCTTCACTTATAAGCTCGAGCCCTAATACTCGCTCTGGGGCGTTAAATAAGCATTCTATTATTTTGTATTCATTACGCGTGAGCTCAATGGCATGTTGCTTGTAGTGAAGAGTTTTAAGTGACAGATCTAATACGCAATCACCTACGGTAAGGGTATTTTGTTGGTTTTGCAGTGAACCGCGACGAAGTAATGCAAGGACACGAGCATGGAGTTCTTCAAACGAAAATGGCTTAGTTAAATAATCGTCAGCGCCTTTCATAAGGCCGCTAATTTTATCTTGAGGCTCACTTCGTGCAGATAAAATTAGCACACGGCTTTGGCTATTACTGCTGCGCAGTGCTTGTAAAATACTCATGCCATCAACGCTCGGTAGCATTAAATCAAGTACGAGGAGGTCGTAGTTTCCACTCAGTGCCATACTCAACCCTTCTGAGCCATCACCTGTTTCATCTACGGTAAAACCAAGGTTGCTAAGGCCAACTTGCAAGCTGCGTCTTAGTGCTTCAGAGTCTTCAATAACGAGGATTTTCATGTTTACTCGGTTTATAAAAATAGCCTTGTTACTTTAACAAGGCTTTATTATCAAGTCACTGCAAGAATAATAACTAATGGTACCAACCATTTGTATAAGCTAAATTACCAAAGTTCGCGTGAGCTAGGGCTTTTTTAACTAGTTGATCATCGTTTTCACATGGCACAAGCTGGTTATTGCTATACGTATAGGTGGTTGCTGGTTTTTGTGGTTGTAACACCACCACTTTATTATCGTGCATGTAGGCAAAGTTTTTGTCGTATTGCATCATTGCGCGTTGTTTGTTGTCGCTAATTGGCTTTGATAAATCATGACCTATCATAGGGTGCTTACCACTTGCGCCAATTAAAGACAGTAGAGTCACAGGAATATCGAGCTGACTGGCTAGTTGGCTATCTCGTTTATGGGTAATACCTTTACCAAAAATAACGGCCGGGATTTTAAAGTGATCAACCGGTACTAAACTCGAACCCGATACGCGTGAGTCGTGATCGGCAATAACTATAAATACAGTATCATCCCAGTAGCTCGATTTTTTAGCTTTTTCGATAAACGTGCCCAGCGCGTAATCGGCATACTTGGCAGCATTATTACGGGTTTGTTTTTGTTTGTCGTACAGCGTTATTTTATCGTCAGGAAAGTCATACGGACTATGATTAGAGCTTGAGAATATAAGGCTAAAAAAGGGTTTGTTTTGATTTTTAAGCTTAGTAAGTTCTATGTCGGCTTGGTCGTACAAGTCTTCGTCTGATGCGCCCCACGAGCCATTAAAATCTATTTTTTTAAAGTTATTTGTATCTACGATACTTTTAAAACCATTGCCTAAATAGAAGCTTCGCATGTTATCAAAATGGCTTTCGCCACCATAAATAAACTGCGTGTTGTAATTTTGCTTTGCTAAAAAATCAGCAATGGTAAAAAAGTCACGCTGTGATTTATCAAGCTTAACAACCGCACGCGAAGGCGTTGGTGTAAACCCTGTAATTACTGCCTCAATTCCACGCACTGAACGTGTACCCGTTGCGTATAAATTATCAAACCCCCAGCCTTGTTTATAAAGGGCGTCTATATTAGGTGTAAGCGGTAAACCGCCAAGCGTGCCTACATAACGAGCACCTAAACTTTCTTGTAAAATAATGACTAGGTTTTTTGGTTTACCTGTATTACTTGCGCCATGAAACGTTTTTGTAGGGGCGGTTACATCACTAAATGTGCCTTGCGTATTTTGCATGTTACTACGCACAATACTAAGTAATTCATCGGTGGGCATTTTACCGTAATAGTCTTGGCTCGATTGCTCATTAGAAAGTTGCTTAACTGCAAATGCGACGCTATAAAGTGAGTTAAGGGTTAAGTCGTTAAGTAAGTGATCGGTAGAAAACGAGACCATAGCGGGGTTAAGTGGTCTGTGCCCTAATGAATTTCGCGCGCCCAAAATAGTTAAGCATACTAAAACAAGCGCTAAAGTTGATTGGTTTAAGCCTGTTAGTGATGACTTGCTTTGCCATTGATGGCTAAATACTTTACTTGCAAATTTACAACTTAAAATAAGCGCTATAACAGCAATAAATACTTCTAACTTATAGCCTGAAAAAATCATTTTTGAGACTTCTTTAGGGTAAATTAAATATTCTATAAATAAGCGGTTAGGGCGCAAGTCGTACTCGTTTATAAACGTAGGCGTAATCACTTCAAAAAAAACGAGTAAAGCAGACATTCCCACTAAGTAAAATTTAATTAGGCCGCGTATTTTATTTTGCCAACCTATACTTTGCATCACTAAAGTCAGTAGTAATGCGGGCATAATAATGTAGCTTAGAGTGGCTATATCAACTCTTAAACCACCTATAAATATAGATAACCACGCATGCGATCCAAATACACGCTCCCCTTGCCATACACTTAAACCAAAGCGAGCAAGTGTTAACAAGCTAAGTGCCAAAACAGCAAATACAACAAAAATCCATACAGGGCCAAGTGCATTTTGTACCTTAGGTATTACTTTAAATATTAGCCTCGTTATTTTAGCTATAAAAGTTAGCTTTATGCCCATAACACAGCCCACCAAATAAGTGCGGCAATTAGCATAGCTATAAACACGCTTGCAGAGGCAATATCTTTAGCGAGCCCTGAAAGCTCATGGTATTCACTGCCAATTCTATCAACTACAACCTCAACTGCCGTATTTACCAGCTCAGCAAATAATACAAAAAGCAGGCTAGCGACAAGCAGTAATTTATCCCTTAGTGCAATTTCTTGTAGCCACACAAACACACCGAGTAACGAAAACAGTGCTAGCTCTTGTTGAAACGCCGCTTCAAATCGACTCATCCATTTTAAGCCGTTAAAAGAATGGCTTAAGGTAAAAATAAGGCGCATTAAGCCTTGGCGTTTTATAACGGTTTTATTACTCATATTTTTATTTCGCTTGGTGTTGTTTGGCAGCTAGCAAGTAAATCGAGCGATGCCTGATACGTTTTGCTTTTAATGCCAATTAAATTTAAAAGGGTGTGAAAAATATTGTTGTGTGAGCGTGCAGCAGTGGTGTCTAAATTAGCTAAACAGGTATTGGTAATGCGCTGATTATGCTCATCAGCCCACATATAAAGAGGAACGTGCGTTTGTGTGCTAGGTGCAAAGTTATACGGAAAACCATGCAGATAAGCACCGCCTTCGCCAAGTGATTCACCATGGTCAGAGACATATAAAAACTGCTTATCTATGTTGTTTGGCAGCGCTTTTAATTGCTCAATTACCTGGGCGTTGACAAAGTCGCTGTACGCAATTGTGTTGTCGTAGGTATTAACTAATTCATCGAGTGAGCAGTTTTGAATGTCGCTTCTGTCGCACGTGGGCGTAAATTGCTTAAATTTTTCTGGGTAGCGTTTAAAGTAGGTTGGTCCGTGTGAGCCCATCATGTGGAGGACGATAACGGTATTAGCTTGGTTTAAATTAGCGAGTTTGCGCTTAAGTGGATCAATAAGCACTTCATCAAAACAATATTTTCCATCGCAAAGCGCTGATGGGGTGGTTGGGATATCAATGTTAACAACACGGGTGCATACGTTTTTACAGCCGCTGTTGTTATCAACCCACAGTACGTCGCTGCCAGCTTGTTGTGCTAAATCAATCAGGTTTTGTTGGCTGTCGGCTGCTAATCGATCAAAGTTGTTTTGTGTTTGCAGTGAAAACATACACGGGACAGACACAGCTGTAGCGGTGCCACAAGACGCCACATTATTAAAATACGTCACATTGTACTTTTGTGTGTAAGAATTTGTGTTGCGCTTATAACCTTGATAAGCAAAGTTTTCTGCTCGTGCGGTTTCGCCAACAACCATAACTGTTACGCTGGTGGTGTTAGGCGCAATAAGAGTGGGTGTTGCATCTATATTCTTAAATTCCATATTGGTATACAGCAGCTGATCGCGCATATATTTATAACCGCTAGAGAGATATTGAAACGGAATAATTTCTTTTTTCAAAATGCGGTTGTTACGGCCAGTGGCTGCGTAATCGGCGTAAAAGTTAGCGACCACTAAAGCAATTAGCGTTAAGCAGGCAATAATAAGTTTTATGCGGCTAATCGCTTCTTGATGAGGGCGAGTAAAGTGTATTTTTACTTTGCTTAATATAAAAACAGGTAGCGCACAAAACAACAGTAAAAAGGCTATGAGCTGCGGGTTTAAATAGCTCAGCGCTTCGCTTGAATCTGTTTCGAACGTGTTTTGAATCATTGAATAGTCAAACACAACACCGTAATTTAATGAGCCGTAAAGCACGGCGCTAGAAATTATCAGTAAAAGATAGTTAACTGGTTTTAATAACCATCTAACCGACACTATCGAAAAGAAAATAATTAAAAGACATAACAAAAGTAGCGGGACTGAAAGTAAAAATAGCCATGAAAAAGATGCAAGAGAGGTTATGGCGCTAAACGAACCTTGAATAAAAGGAATGTTTATAACTAAACAGTAATAACAGGCAATCATCACTACAAAGGCATTTGCACTACAGTGAATGTAAAACCGTTTACTACGATTTGGCTTTTTTTGTGCTGGTGTTTGACTAATTACGTTCATATTTAGGCTCGTTTAAAATAACAACGCCATGCTATGCAACAACACTTAAGAGTCGCTTAAGAGAACCTACGCATTACCTGAAGGTGATAAATAATTTTATTTATAAAAATATTCTTAAAAATTAATCAAACCTTAAATAAGGGATATAAGAATAGTGAATTTCTGAGAATAAAATTAGAGCATAAAAAAACCACTACTAGCTTGTATAATGAATTTTAAAACCTGATAAATTGCCTTTTAGTCTTTTTGTTAGATTAACTTTGGTGTTGACTTAAAGGGCCTAGCGCGGTACTAATATAAAAAGAGAGCGAAGGAATAACCTTCGCGATAATTGAACAAAATTTGGTATTAATTACATGCTTACAAACGCACTTAACCTAGTCCTGATTATTATCGTGGTGATTATTCCCGCGAGGGCTTCGTAGTGCTTTAAAAACTTAAGCATTAAAAAAGCCCTCCGCACTTAACCGTTCGGAGGGCTTTTTAGTTTTAAGGGCAAAGTTTTTAGCGTAAAAATGTAATTGGGTTGTCACTGAGGAATGAGGGTTTATTAATGACAGGCGCAGAACTAACAATCGACTTATTGGCCAAACACGGCGTAAATGAAGTATTTGGCTACCCAGGCGGAGCTATTATGCCAATTTACGATGCGCTGTATGGCGCGCCAGTCAAACACTACCTTACTCGTCATGAGCAAGGTGCAGGGTTTGCAGCTGTTGGTTATGCTCGCAGCACGCGTAAATTAGGTGTGTGTTTTGCAACATCGGGCCCAGGTGCAACTAACTTAATAACTGCCCTTGCTGATGCGATGATGGACTCAGTGCCATTATTGGCGATCACAGGCCAAGTGCCTACTGCAGCTATTGGTTCAGATGCGTTTCAAGAAATAGATGTACTAGGTATGTCGCTTTCGTGTACTAAGCACAGCTACATGGTAGAACGAGCGGAAGACTTAGCAGAGATATTACAAGAAGCAATTCATTTAGCGCAAAGCGGCCGACCAGGTCCTGTACTTGTCGATATCCCAAAAGATATTCAAATGGCGCAAGTACCTTTTAAGCCTTGGCTAGCCGCTGATGAATACTTACCAGAGTTAGATTTAAAGCAAGTTGCTATTGCTAATCAATTGTTGAGTGAGGCTAAACAGCCTGTAGCGTACGTAGGCGGTGGTGTACAAGCCGCTGACGCGCAAGACGAGTTAATGCAGTTTTTAAATAAAACCCAGATGCCTGCTGTATCAACACTAAAAGCATTAGGCAGTGTGTTACCTGACTACGAGCATTACTTAGGCATGCTAGGTATGCATGGTGGTCAAGCCGCTAATATTGCCGTGCAAGAATGTGATGTACTTGTGTGTATAGGTGCGCGCTTTGATGACCGCGTAACGGGTAACTTAGCTAAATTTGCAGCTAAAGCTAAAGTAATTCATTTAGATATTGATGCCGCTGAAGTCGGTAAGCGAAAACCTGCTAAAGCTTCATTAATTGCTGATTTAAAAACGTCGTTACCTGCACTTGAGTGCTTTGTAACACCTAAAGCGTGGTGTGACACAAATAAAGAAATGAATATCAAGCACGCGTGGCGTTACGACTACCCAGGTGAGAAGGTTTACGCACCGTACTTATTAAACCAACTGAGCCAACGCATGCCAAAAACTGGCGTTGTGTGTTGCGATGTAGGTCAGCATCAAATGTGGGTAGCACAACACATGAAGTTTACTCACCCGAGTAATCATTTAAGTAGTGGTGGCGCAGGCACAATGGGCTTTGGTTTACCGGCTGCTATTGGCGCACAAGTAGCACGCCCTGATGACTTTGTTATCACTGTATCGGGCGATGGCTCAATAATGATGAATATTCAAGAGTTGGCCACGATTCGCCGTAATAATTTACCTGTAAAAATATTAATTTTAGATAACCAGCGCTTGGGTATGGTTCGCCAATGGCAGGAACTGTTTTTTGAAGGACGTTACTCTGAAACTAACCTTTCGGATAACCCAGACTTTGTGCAACTAGCTGCTGTATTTGGTATTCCAGGGCAAACAATTACCCACGCTAACCAAGTTGATGATGCTATTACAGCATTAGTTAACAGCAAAGGCCCGTACATAGTACATGCTTGTATTGATGATAAAGAAAATGTTTGGCCACTTGTACCACCTGGGGCTGCTAACGACGAAATGATGACGGAGAAAGCAAAATGAAACACAGCCTAACTATTGCATTAAAAAGCCAAAGTATAGCGGTAGAACGCTTTTTACGAGTGGTGCGTCATCGTGGTTTTAACCTAACGCATTTTCAGCTCAATATGGATGATGGCTTATACAACGTAGCCATGACGGTAGATAGTGATAAACCTATTCACCTATTAACCAGCCAGCTAAACAAGCTGGTGGATGTAAAAGAAGTCACTTTACAAAATTTACAGCACCAACAAGCTGTGTAATTACGAATTAAAAAATAATTTACGAGTAACTGAGTCACTCGGTTATTCACCAATTTTAGAATGAGGAATGCCCGCTTATATTGCGGCAAAAACTGAGGTAACTATGGCTAAATTAAGAAGTGCAACAACAACTGAAGGACGTAAACGTGCAGGCGCAAGAGCATTATGGCGCGCAACAGGTATGACAGACTCTGATTTTGGTAAACCGATTATTGCCGTAGTTAACTCGTTTACACAATTTGTACCAGGGCATGTACACCTTAATCAGCTTAGTGAGCTTATGGGTGAGACAATAACCCAAGCCGGTGGCGTTCCAAAAGAATTTAATACCATTGCTATTGATGATGGCATTGCGATGGGACACGGCGGTATGCTTTATTCGCTGCCTTCACGCGATTTAATTGCTGACTCGGTTGAATACATGGTAAATGGTCATTGCGCCGATGCGATGATCTGTATTTCAAACTGCGACAAAATCACTCCAGGGATGATGCTTGCAGCGCTACGTTTAAATATCCCGGTGATATTTGTATCGGGCGGTCCAATGGAGGCGGGTAAAACTAAACTTGCTAACATCGACATTAAACTTGATTTAGTTGATGCCATGGTTAAAGGCGCAGATGAATCGGTAAGTGATGCAGATTCAGAGCAAGTAGAGCGCTCTGCGTGTCCTACATGTGGTTCGTGTTCAGGCATGTTTACTGCAAACTCAATGAACTGTTTGTTAGAGGCAATAGGCTTAGCACTTCCGGGTAACGGTACCACGCTTGCCACTCATAAAGACCGTAAACAACTGTATGTTGAAGCAGGGGCTCGTATTGTTGATTTATGTCGTGAGTATTATCAAAAAGATAATCAAGATGTATTGCCACGCGCTATTGCTAACAAAACAGCCTTTATGAATGCAATGGTTGTTGATATTGCAATGGGCGGCTCGTCAAATACCGTATTACATTTACTCGCTGCTGCGCAAGAGGCCGGCGTTGATTTTGATATGTCGCATATTGATGCTTTATCTCGTAAAACACCGTTTTTATGTAAAGTTGCACCAGCAACACCAGAGTACCATATTGAAGATGTCCACCGTGCTGGTGGCATGATGGCAGTAGTACGCGAGCTTGGTAAAGCGGGCTTAGTTGATATGTCGGTTAATCATGTAGCTGGGTCAACAATGGCTGAGCTTGTTAAAAAATGGGATGCAACCGACCCAACTAACGAAGCTGCGCGCAAATTTTACCGTGCGGGTCCTGCGGGCATTCGTACTACTAAAGCAATGAGCCAAGAGTGTCGTTGGGATGAAGGTGATAATGACCGCGTGAATGGGTGTATTCGAAGCGTTGAACATGCTTTTCGCCAAGACGGTGGCTTAGCTGTGCTTTCGGGTAATCTAGCCGTTGATGGTTGTGTTGTAAAAAGTGCTGGCGTAGTTGACGAAATGCTACATTTTGAAGGCACCGCCATTGTATACGAATCACAAGATGATTCAGTAGAAGGGATTTTAAATAACGAAGTAAAAGCCGGCGATGTAGTGGTTATTCGTTATGAAGGCCCTAGAGGCGGCCCAGGTATGCAAGAAATGCTATACCCAACAAGCTACTTAAAATCGAAAGGCTTAGCTGAAAAGTGTGCTCTTATTACAGATGGTCGCTTTTCGGGTGGTACTTCGGGTTTATCAATTGGCCATGTATCGCCAGAGGCGGCGAGTGGTGGTGCAATCGCTTATGTTGAAAATGGCGACAAAATCATTATTGATATCGCAACACGTGAAATCACATTAGCGCTAAGCGATGAAGAACTTGAGGCACGTAAACAAAAGCAATTAGCACGCGGAAAAATGGCGTACAAGCCAGTTGATCGTGAGCGTTATGTATCGTCTGCTTTAAAGGCTTATGCATTACTTGCAACAAGTGCCGATAAAGGCGCAGTGCGCGACTTAGCTAAATTGGAGGCGCTTAGTTAATTATGGTCTCTCAAGAGCTCGATTATTTTCGCGCTATTATTCAAGCAAACATGGAGCCTTTGGCTAAAGTTACTGAGGTTAGCGAAATGGCTGAACTCAGTAAAAAGCTAGGTAACCATGTTTGGTTAAAGCGTGAAGACCAACAGCCCGTGTATTCATTTAAGTTACGCGGTGCGTATAACAAATTAAATAAATTACCTAAAGGCTCAGTGGTTATTACTGCTTCTGCGGGTAATCATGCTCAAGGGGTTGCATTAAGTGCATCTCACCTTGGGCATCAAGCAACTATTGTAATGCCAGTAACAACGCCTGAAATAAAAGTCAGCGCAGTGCGCGCACTTGGCGGTGAAGTTGTATTACATGGCCATCATTTTGATGCAGCAAAAGCCTATGCGCTTGAGCTTACAGAGCAACGCAATGGTATATTTGTCCCACCATTTGACGATCCGGATGTCATTGTTGGTCAAGGCACTGTAGCACGCGAGTTAATGCAGCAATTAAACGAGCTTGATGCTGTGTTTATTCCTGTTGGCGGCGGCGGTTTACTTGCTGGTATGGCGGTTTACATTAAATCGTTGCGTCCAGATATAAAAGTAATTGGCGTAGAAGCCGACGAAAGTGCGTGTTTACAAGCAGCACTTGAAGCCGGTAAGCCAGTAGAGCTTGATCGCGTTGGTAGTTTTGCCGATGGCGTAGCGGTTAAAATTATTGGCACTGAAACATTTCGTTTAGCGCAAAAGTTTTGCGATGAAGTTGTAACCGTTACTAGCGATGAAATATGTGCAGCCATGCAGGATATTTTTGTATCTACGCGTGCAATTGCAGAGCCATCAGGTGCACTTGCAACGGCTGGGCTTAAAAAGTGGAGTCAGCAGTCGGGGTTAAAAGGACTACATTTAGCGGCTGTGCTTTCGGGTGCTAATTTAAACTTTGATCGCCTGCGTTATGTTGCAGAGCGCACTGCGCTGGGTGAAAAAAACGAAGCGCTATTAGCCGTTACTATTAAAGAAGAAAAAGGCAGTTTTAAACAGTTTTGTGCTTCTTTAGGTGGCCGTGCTATTACTGAATTTAACTACCGTTATGCAGGGCCAGGTGAAGCACAAATATTTGTGGGCATTGCTCTGCGCCAAGGCGAGCAAGAGCTTAATGAGTTAAAGCAAGACTTAACAAATAACGATTATCAATTTTGCGATTTGTCGGATAACGAACTCGCTAAATTACATGTGCGTTATATGGTTGGCGGAAAAGCACCAGAGCAATTACATGAACGTTTATTGCGTTTTGAATTTCCTGAGTATCCGGGTGCGCTTGCACGCTTTTTAGATACTTTAGGCAGCAATTGGAACATTACCTTATTTCATTATCGTAATCACGGTGGTTCGATGGGGAATGTACTGGCAGGTTTTGCTATTGAGCCGAGTCAGTATGAAATGTTTAACGAGCATTTGAATCGCTTAGGTTACAGTGTACAAGATGAAACACAAAATCCGTGTTTTACCCAATTTTTAACATCAAAACCGCAAGCAGAAAAAGCCGAAAAACTCGCCTCAGTATAACCCTTCTTTAAAGGCAGGCACCTAACTAGGGTGCTTGCTTTATTACACGTTTTACATATAGTTACAGGTAATCGTCATACTTTTTGAGGACACCTATTTGCTATTTAAAGGATTAATCATTGGATTGTGCTTTTTTTGCAGCCATATCGCGGCGCAAGAATCAGTCACATTACAGCTAAAATGGACACATCAGTTTCAGTTTGCTGGCTACTATATGGCTAAGCAAAAAGGCTTTTATAATGAAGCGGGCCTTGATGTAACTATTAAACAAGCTAATCCAATGAAACCTGATACCTTTGGTCCTGTGGCCAGTGGCGAAGTACAATTTGGTGTAGGGCATTCTGGTATTTTACAGCAACGTATTAATGGTCAACCTTTTGTTGCAATGGCAGCCTTATTGCAGTTTTCACCTTATTGCTGGATGGTAAAAGACACGTCTGATATTTTTCACCCTCGTGACTTTGTTAATAAACGTATCACTGCTGTGAGCAAAAATGACGGCACCGAGCTACTTATTATGCTTAAACGCAGTGGCGTTGATGTAGATAAACTCAAAGTTTACAATGGCGAAAATTTTAACCAGGCTTGGATTGAAAATAAGCTAGATGCTATGCAAGTTTATGTTACTACAGAGCCTTATTATATGACTCAACAAGGCGTAGCTCATCGGCTTGTTTGCCCACAGCGTTATGGTATGGATGTATATAGCGACATTTTATTTACCAGCGAAAACATGCTTAAGCAAAATCCACAAACGGTCGAAAAATTCTACCAAGCGAGCCTAAAAGGTTGGCGCTATGCAATGATGAATATGGATGAAGCCATTGCAGTCACCCAGCAAAACTATGCACCGAGTAAGAGCTTTCATCAGCTCGCCTTTGAGGCTGAAGTACTAAAAAGTTATATAACCCCACCCACTACCAGTTTAGGGCATATGTCGATAGCAAAGTGGCGTTTAATTGCTGACTTATATGGCATACAGCAAAACGAATTTGACGAAGTGAAATCTCACTTTATTTATAAATACCAAGAGCCAGAAAAGATGCAATTATCATGGATGCTTATAGCAGCTATTTTGGTGAGTATTATTTCAATACCTTTGTATTTACGGCTGATTTTTAGCCAAAAATAACTGCTTAATGAGAGCTCACTGAGCTGATATAATTAATTGTCTTTTTATTTTTTAAGCTGTTATGACTTTAGCCGAGCAATTTTTTGCACTTGATTCACTTTTAATGCGCCATCGTCAGTATTGGCAGTGCACCGCATTTGATTTTGACACTATTCCTTGGCCAGAGCTGCAAGGCATACTTAACGAACTAACTGATGATCAGGTAACCGTTCTTGATAATGATCAAAATCAGCTATACCAATTTTTTAGCCAACACATAAACCAACTTGATGAACTTGCAAAGTTATGCGAGTTACCTAGCTCTGCACACTCTCGAGCTGATTATCCGTTTTGGATAAGTAACGGCATTAAAGGTCGTAAGTTTGATCAGTTACAAGATTTTGTATCTGCACTACCTAATACTAAGCAACCAGTTTTAGAGTGGTGTGCGGGTAAAGGACACTTAGGGCGAATGCTTGCTTTTAATGGCGCAAGTGATGTGCATAGTATTGAACTGCAACAAAGCTTATGCGAGCAAGGACAAAAAAGTGCACAGCAACAAGGCTTGGCAATGCACTTTAGCCAAGCAGATGTATTAAAAGAGGATATCACTCAATTTTTTAATGCTGATATGCATGCGGTAGCGCTACACGCATGTGGTGGTTTGCACCAAGCATTTATGCGCCAAGCAAGTTTAGCGAAAGTACAGCAAATTAGCTTTTCACCTTGTTGCTATCATTTATTTACGGCTAATGAGTACCGTGTAATGAGTGAGGTTGCAAACCAAAGTGAGCTTAACCTAACGCATCGCGATTTAAAGCTCGCATTACAAGAAACCGTTACAGCGCCTTCTCGTCTGGAAAAAGTACGTAAAACAGAACTAGAATGGCGGCTTGGTTTTGACGCACTTAGAAAATCGATTACTGGCGAGCAATATTATGTAAGCGTACCTTCGGTTAACAAAGCTATATTCTCAGATTCGTTTAAATCATTTTGTGTATGGGCTGCAGATAAAAAGGCAATAAACCTACCTCAAGGTACTGATTATAATAAATATTTAGATATTGGTGTTGCTCGAAAAAAAATAACTGACCGAGTTGAACTGGTTCGACATGTGTTCAGAAGAGCAATTGAAGTTTGGCTTGTGCTCGATCGTGCTTTATATTTGCAACAGCAAGGCTATCAAGTAAGCGTTAAAACGTTTTGTGAAAAGCAGTTAACGCCTCGTAATATTTTGATTCTTGCTAATATCCATTAAATTTCCGTCCTCGACTTAATAAGAGATGCAATGAGAAAGTTAAAAAATTTATTCGATAACAATAAACGTTGGGCTGCACGTACAAGCGAAGCTGATCCTGAGTTTTTTAAAATTTTATCTATGCAACAAAATCCAGAATATTTATGGATTGGTTGTTCAGACTCTCGTGTACCTGCTAATCAAATAGTTGATTTATTACCAGGCGAATTATTTGTGCATCGTAACGTTGCAAACGTGGTTGTACACACTGACCATAACTGTTTGTCGGTTATGCAGTACGCTGTAGAGGTTTTAAAAGTAAAACATATCATGGTAGTAGGTCACTATGGCTGTGGTGGCGTACAAGCCGTTTTAAACAATGCAAAATTTGGCTTTATTGATAATTGGCTACGCCATGTAGGGGATGTAAAAGAAAAGCATCTTGAACAACTTGATGCAATGCCAGAAAGCGAACGTTTAAGCCGCCTTATTGAGCTAAATGTAATTGAGCAAGTGCGTAATGTATGCCGTACTAACATTGTGCAAGATGCGTGGGAGCGCGGCCAAGAGCTAAGCGTTCATGGTTGGGTTTATGGTTTAGAAAACGGCCATCTTCATGATTTAGAATCTGTAGTAACGTGCGCGAGTGAAGAAACGCAAAGCTACAAAAAAGCAGTGCAGCACGTACTTAATAAAGTGGGCGAAAATAAATAAATTTATGACTAAAACGGCGATATTAATAGGTGCTACAGGTTTGGTCGGTAATGAGTTGCTACATAAGCTACTTAAGAGCGATCGTTATACTAAAGTGGTTACGTTAAGTCGTCGGGCTTTGCCTATTACACACGCAAAGCTAGTTAATCACGTTATTGATTTTGAAAAATTAACTCAATACGTTGAGCTTTTTAAAGGTGACGTATTGTTTTCGTGTTTGGGCACAACCCGTAAACGGGCGGGCTCTATACAAGCTCAGCGTAAAGTAGATTTTGATTATCAGTTTATAGCGGCGCAGTTAGCGGCATGTAATGGTGTTACGCATTACTGCTTAGTGTCATCAAGCGGGGCGAACACGCACAGTAATAGTGCTTATTTGAAAATGAAGGGTGAGCTTGAGCAACATATTAAAGCACTCCCTTTTGATAAAATAAGTATTTTACAACCATCTTTATTATTAGGTGATCGTGAGCAATTTAGAGTGGCAGAAAAGATAGGCAGTATTATTTTTCCTGTTATTACACGGCTCCCGTTTTTAAAGCGTTACAAACCAATAACTGGCGAGCAAGTTGCGCAAAAAATGCTGAGTGTGAGTTTAGCGCAGCAGGCTAAGTTATTTTATTATGTGCTAGATGAGCTATTTGAATAAACTTAGTAAAACGCAAAAGGCAGCCTAAGCTGCCTTTTTTGTACATTAAATTAATGCCAATTTTATTAAAAAAATGATCATTCTAGCGTATTAAATAACTCACTAACTACGTTAAAAATTATTTATATAGAACAACTATGTACCATAATTTTAGCCTTGTTATTGAGCTATTTTCTTATTGCTATAATAGAACACTAATTTAATGCAATTGGTATAATTATTCAGCGTCAGTTTTAGCGCTAAGTTGTTGCTCAAGCAATGCAACTTTAGCTTCAAGTTCGGTTAGTTTTTCGCGAGTACGAATAAGTACTTGGCTTTGCACATCAAATTCTTCACGGCTCACAAAATCCATCTCAGCAAGCTTGTTTTGTAAAACTTGCTTTGTTTTACCTTCGAGTGTCTCTGCTAGGTTTTTTACACCTTGTGGCATATTGCTAGTAATTTGCTTAGCAATTTCTTCAAGTTTTGCTGGGTTGATCATATTTGTCCCTTCGATGCGGCCTAAAATAATAATAACTAATATTACCTTATACCCACGGTATTTAACACATGATCATCTTTACCTTAATTAATTAAGGCAATTGCTATGCTCGCAGTAATGGTTACGTTAAAATTGCGCGTCTTTTAAATTTCTTTGGTCGTTATGAAACTCAATCCTAAACAAGATGAAGCCGTAAAATATATTAGTGGTCCATGCTTAGTACTCGCAGGCGCAGGCTCTGGTAAAACCCGTGTTATTACGAATAAAATCGCTTATTTAGTGAAAAAATGTGAGTACAAAGCGCGAAATATAGCCGCTGTTACTTTTACCAATAAAGCAGCCAAAGAAATGCGTGAACGAGTACTGCAAACACTTGGTAAACAAGACGCCAAAGGTTTGTGGGTATCGACGTTTCATACACTCGGTTTAGAAATAATAAAAAAAGAGTTAAGCACATTAGGGTTTAAACCCGGCTTTTCGTTATTTGATGATCAAGATACCAATCAGCTTCTTAGTGAACTCACCGAAGATGAGCTAAAAAAAGACAAGGACTTACTCAAACTACTTAAAATGGAAATTGGTAGTTGGAAAAACGAATTAGTACTGCCAGAGCAAGCAATACGCGAAGCGCGTGATGCGCAAAAGGCATTGTTTGCACAGCTGTATGCTCGCTACCAAAATCAGCTACGTGCTTATAACGCACTGGATTTTGATGATTTAATTATGATCCCTACTTTGTTACTTACTAATAACGCCACATCTCGTGAGCGCTGGCAGCAACGCTTTAAATACTTGCTGGTGGATGAGTATCAAGATACCAATACAAGCCAATATCAACTTGTTAAATTGCTAGTAGGCGAGCGTGCCCGTTTTACTGTTGTAGGTGATGACGATCAATCAATTTACTCATGGCGTGGTGCTCGCCCGCAAAACTTAGTGTTATTAGGTAAAGACTACCCAGGGCTTAGACTTATAAAACTTGAGCAAAACTATCGAAGTGCAGGGCGAATACTAAAAGCGGCTAACATTTTAATTGCGAATAACCCACATGACATAGAGAAAAAGTTATTTAGTGAACTAGGTTATGGTGAGCCGATTAAAGTAATAGGGTGCCGCGATGAAGAGCATGAATCTGAGCGTGTGGTTGCTGAAATAATTTCACATAAGTTTATGAAGCGTACCAGCTATAAAGATTACGCGATTTTATATCGTGGTAATCATCAAGCACGTGGCTTTGAAAAATCTTTAATGAGTAACCGTATCCCTTATAAAATTAGTGGCGGTATGTCGTTTTTCGCTCGCTCAGAAATTAAAGATATTATGGCGTATTTACGTTTGCTAGTTAATCAAGATGATGACAATGCATTTTTACGTATCGTAAATACACCGCGACGCGAAATAGGCACGGTTACACTTGAAAAGCTTGGTACGCTTGCTAACGAAAAACACGCGAGCTTATTTGCTACCTGTTTTGATAACGATTTAGGCTACAGACTAAAAGGGCGTGGTTTTAATGCGCTTGCTGGATTTGCACGCTGGGTTGTTGAGCTATCTGATAACGCAGTACGCGGTGATACGCTCGAAGCTGTTAAAGACTTAGTGCGTAATATTAATTACGAGGCATATTTGTACGAGTCGTCACCGAGTGCAAAAGCGGCTGAAATGCGTATGAAAAACGTATCTGAGTTGTATCGTTGGATAACAGATATGTTGACCGGTGATGCCGACAACGAACCAATGACATTAGCCGAGGTTGTTAGCAAGCTAACCCTTCGCGATATGCTTGAGCGTAACGAAGAAGAAGATGAAACCGATGCAGTGCACTTATCAACACTACATGCATCAAAGGGCTTAGAGTACCCGTACGTATTTATGGTGGGTATGGAAGAGGGTTTACTTCCGCATCAGGTAAGTATTGATGAAGATAACGTAGATGAAGAACGCCGCTTAGCTTATGTTGGTATTACTCGTGCACAGCAGGAGTTAACACTTACTTATGCAAAAATACGTCGTCAATTTGGTGAAACCTCACAAACTGAGTTAAGCCGATTTGTACAAGAGTTACCGCAGGACGATCTCGCGTTTGAAAATAAAAAGGCGCCAAATACGCAAGCAGAGCGAATGGAAAAAGGCCAAGCAAGAGTCGCTAACCTTCGTGCAATGTTTAAAAAGCCTGAGTAATACCTCAGGCTAATTTTATAAAGACTGGGTTGCTTGTATTTCAGGTAACTCAGAACACACTAGAGCGTGTTGTTTTCCCACAAAAAATGCCAAACCGTGCTTGTCTAGTAAAGCTCTAAAATTAAGTATTGATGGGCCTTTAGCAATGACTTTCATTGCTTTGAGCTTCGTAATTGCAAGCACGCCCTGTAGCTGAAAATCGTAACTTTCTTGTTGTAAAACACGTTTACTAAAGGTCGAGCTAAGTAGCAGATAGTCAAAATTAATATCGGTTAGTAAATTAAGTTCGCATCGATCTTTAGCGAAATTGTTTAAACCAATTGAATAACCAAGTTGTGATAGCTTTTTGAGGTTTTCTATTTGTGTTGCGCTTGCGTGACGAATTTCTTGCTCATCAAATAGCAAACAGAGCTGGCTATGTCCTTGTTGTTTATTTAGCGTATCTGTAAATAAAACAAATTCGTGCTCCTCGAGTAGTAAACCAGAGCAAGGAACCAGCGCCATAGTTACATTTGCTGTAATTGCTTGTGCATAAGCGCGTTGTAATAACTGTAACTCTATCTCGAGGTGCTGTTCTTTATCTGATGCAAACTTTTTCAAAATATCAAAGCTAGTAAAGCCAAGTATTGGGTGTTCACCAAATGCTTCAAATAAAGATTCAGACTGATGTTGTTCATCAAGAGTAATTATTTCTGAGCTTCTAAAACTCATAGGTAATATATCAAGGTGATGTTGTGCTTTTAGTGCCTGTGCAGGTATTGATTGCGTTAATAGCGGATGAAATAGCTCGTAGCGATTTTTTCCGGAGTTTTTAGCGTGATACATTGCAGCATCGGCATCACGAATAATTTCATCCGTATGCGTATAGCTTTTCTTTGAGTAGGTTATTCCTATACTAGCACCACTTTGAAGTGATTCGCCTTTAAGGAAAAAAGGCTTTTTCATTAAATCGATAATACGATTAGCAACATCTTCTGCTTGTTGAGGCTCAGTTAAGTGCGTTAATAAAATAACAAACTCATCGCCACCTAAGCGTGCTAGTAAATCATGTTCGCGTATACACTGGGCAAATAACTCACTAACGTTAATTAAAAACTGATCGCCAGCATGGTGACCAAGCTGGTCGTTAATGTCTTTAAACTTATCTAAATCAATAAATAAAACAGCAAAATTATGTTCAGGAAAGCGCTGATAATGTTGTAGTGTTTTTTCAAGCTGAGTTAAAAAGAGGCTGCGATTAGGTAAGCTAGTAAGAGAGTCGTGATGTGCGTCGTGATAAAGCTGCTGCTCTATTTTTTTACGCTCATCTATTTGCATTTGTAAGTGCAGATTTGTTTGACGCAGTTCTTTGGTTTTTTCGTTTACTCTAAATTCGAGTTCTTGATGGCTTTTTGCAATCGCTTGATTGGTGAGCTTTGTTTGTAAAACCGCTGCAATTTGATGAGATACAAAGGTAATTAACTCGCAATCATCCCGGCTGAAAATATGTTTGTTATCGTAAGCTTGGCAAACAATAAGGCCGATAACACCTTGAGCTGTTTTAAGTGGAGCGCCTAACCAACTAGTGGCCATTTGCTCTTTTTGTACAGGCTTAGCTCTTTGTACTACACCGCTTTCTATTAATTCTTTTGCTCTACACGGGTGTATAAGTTGCGTTTCTTCAGTGCTTATTACCAGTTCACTATAACCTTTAGCAAAGCGTCTTGGTTGTGTGTTTTCTTTAAATTCATCTACACAATAAGGGAAGCTTATCCAGCCAGACTCTTTATCGTAAAGTGCAATATATAAGTTCTCTGCGTAGGTAATTGTTTTTATTATTTCATGTATCTTAAAGTAAGCATCATCAAGGTTTTTAGCTTGCGTTGCTATTTCAGATATTTTAAACAGAATTTGTTGGCGTTGAAGTGCGCGTTTGCGTTGTTCTATTTCAAGGTTTAACGCGTCGTTACTTTGAGTGAGTGCACGGGTACGAATTTTAACTTCTGACTCAAGGAGCTCTCGTTTTTTTACACGCTCTATTGCAGTTGCTAAATAAAGCGACATAAACTCAAGTAATTGTATTTGTTGTGAGCTATAGCCTTGTTTTGTATCGTAACTTTGCGCTGCTAAAACACCGATAATATTATGTTCTTGGTAAACCGGAACACCTACCCAATGCTCTGCTGGAGTGCCTAATGCTTTAAATAAGCCTTCTGCTGCGGCATTTTGCATTTGCTGCTTGGTAAAACATGTGGTTTTACCCTGTTTAAATACATAACCAGTGGCGCCTTCATCAAAGCTATTTGATTGGTTAAGGGCGACGGCAATACCATCTTTTTCATCTGAAAAGTAAGAAAGTTCTAACGATTGACTGTATTGATTTAATAGCACCACATAAAAACTTTTACTCGGCACATATTTTTGTAAAATGTCGTGGATAGCGGGATAAAGTAGGGTTAGCTCGGCAACAGTACTTGCTTGCTCTGATAATTGTATCAGCGCATTTTGTAAGTGATGTGATTGTTTGTATTTATTGAGTAATGTTTTTAGACGTTTATTTTGATACGCCAATTTACTCGATACTGAGAGTTTATCTTCCAATGATCTAACCGGCTATTTTTATTGTATAGTTATTAGCCTTATACTTTCACTTTTAGCGCTTATCGTCAAGTTGATATTCGTACTATCATACTGGCTAGAAACACTATTTTAGGTATTAAAAAAGGCTTACCGAAGTAAACCTTTTTTGTGTATTTCAGCTGTATTTACTTAGATGTCATGAAGTCGATGGCAGCGCTTATCTCATCATCAGAACAATCCATACAGGTGCCTTTTGGAGGCATCGCATTAAAGCCATTTAGTGCATGCTCAAGTAAAGTATCTTTACCTTTAGCTATACGTGGAGCCCAATCGTCAGGCGATTTAGGCGCGCCTAGTGCACCAGTACCGTGACATGCAAAACATGCACCTTGATACACTTGCTCACCAGAACGTGGGCCTGTAGGCGCCGCTGCTACAGCAGCTTTATCGCCTTCAAGGTATACAGCACCAACCGGCGCGAGACGTGCTTTAATTGCATCTTCAGTCATAGAGTTATCATATGGCTGTGCGTATGCAGTGGTTGCTAGCATTAATAATGCTGCAGCTGTTAATTTTTTCATTTTGCCTTGCTCACTTCGATTTGAACGTGATCAATCACGATTAAAGATGACGGAAATTAAACCGATTATAACTCTCTGAGCCAATTTATAAAATGCTAAGAGGCGTTTTTATTAATAAAACTGACTACTTTTTGCGTTAACGCAATAAAATTTAATTATTTACTGTTTTTTGTTAAGCAATTTAATAATTGCAAACAGTCATACAATTAACTTTTTAGATCCTAAGATCAATTTATTGATAATACGCTACTAACTAGTTTTTCGATCCCTGCATCGGCTTCAATAATCGATTGCGCAAGCATATAAGCAGGGGTTGTAACTAGCTTATTTGGCTGATCAATAACAACATCATCTACTGCACAATTTATATGTTTAGCGCCCAATGTGCTTAGCGCTTGTGCTGTCTCTGCATCGTTACCAATCGTAAGTACAGCGTTATCGTAAATAAATGGGATCAAAGCGGGTGCAATACACATATAACCAGCAGGCTTATTTTCTTTTGCAAATGATTTACAAGCATTAAGTACGTCTTCATTAATATTTGCTTTTGCGCCTTTAATTGCAAAGTCACATAAGTTTTTTGCAGCGCCAAAACCGCCAGGTACAATTAATGCGTCAAACTGTGTTACGTCTAGTTCAAGCAGCGATTTAATGTCACCCCGTGCAATACGAGCCGCTTCTGTTAATACATTACGCTTATCAGTCATTACTTCGCCCGTTAAATGGTTAATGGTATGAAGTTGTTCAATATCCGGTGCAAAACACTGATACGTTGCGCCATTTTTGGCTATATGTAATAAAGTTAAAATTGCTTCATTAATTTCACTACCATCGTACACACCAGACCCTGCTAATATTACCGCTACGTTTTTCATGCTTTTGTGCCCCTAAAGTCTTTTTTATAAGTCGATCGGATGAAGTCTAACATGCTCAAAATTTCTCGCGAAAATAAATTTTTAGTACAAAAATCATTCCCAATGCAAGTTGTATTGCGGTTTATGCCATTTGCGATCACTTTGCCTTTAAAAAAATTATAAAGGATCGCTATGATCTTCGATCCATTGTGCTAGAATACTCCTCCGGTTATTTAAATGGACGCGAATAATCAAAGTGAATAACAACACAAGCAGTCGTTAGAAAACCTTTTTCCACATTGGTTTAAAATAATAAAAAAAGAACCTCGTATTATCTTTTTTAAATTAAAACATACAGTTAAAGTATTTTCTAGGCATTTTATAATGCTTTGGAAGAATAGCTCGTGGCTGTTATCTACACACTTATCCACAGCTTGCTATAGTTTTAATAACACGATAAGCAGTAATTCACTGTCGTTTTATTTACTACCTTATGGCATGCTTATAATTACCTTAATTTTTTGCATTTAGGATCCAAATTCACCATGGCTCAGATCCCCGAAAACCCACTTATTTTAGTTGATGGCTCGTCATATTTATTTCGTGCTTATCATTCTCCGCCGCATTTAACTAATTCTAAAGGTGAAGCTACGGGCGCTATTTATGGCGTGATCAACATGCTTAAAAGCTTGATCAGACAATACGATCCCTCACATATGGTGGTTATATTTGATGCTAAAGGTAAAACTTTCCGTAACGATATGTATAGCGAATATAAAGCAAATCGTCCGCCAATGCCGGATGACTTACGCACACAAATAGCACCGATACACAATATTATTAAAGCGATGGGCTTCCCGTTAATTAGTATTGAAGGTGTTGAAGCTGATGATGTTATTGGAACATTTGCACGTATAGCATCAGAGCAAAAACGACATGTTTTAGTCTCTACCGGTGACAAAGATATGGCACAGCTTGTAAATGAGCACGTTACGCTTATAAACACGATGACCGACAGTATTTCAGATCCTGTTACTGTGGTTGAAAAGTTTGGCGTAGGCCCTGAGCTAATTATCGATTACTTAGCATTAATGGGTGATAAGGTTGATAACATTCCAGGTGTTGAGGGCTGTGGGCCTAAAACTGCTGTTAAGTGGTTAGAAAAATATGGCTCTCTGCAAGGTGTTATGGATCACGCAAGTGAGATCAAAGGTAAAATAGGTGAAAAGTTAGCTATTGCACTCGATCACCTGCCTCTAAGCTACGAACTTGCAACAATTAAGTGTGATGTGGAAGTTGAATCTGATCTTGATACATTTAAACTACAAGATCCTAATAAAGACGAATTAATCGCATTATATGGTGAGTGCGAATTTCGTCGTTGGTTAGCAGAGTTACTTGATAACCCTAAAGATGCAGAAACACACTTAGCTGTGCCTACCGAAGCAAATGAATTACCAAAAGTAGAAGATGCTCATTACGAAACTATTTTAACGCAAGCTCAGTTTGATACGTTAATAGATCAATTAAATAGTGCCGAGTTATTTGCATTTGATACAGAAACTACCAGTCTTGATTACATGAAAGCGCAATTAGTGGGTATGAGCTTTGCCGTGAAAGCGGGTGAAGCTGCATATTTACCGGTAGCGCATGATTACCCAGGTGCGCCTGAGCAATTAAGCCTTGAATTTGTAATGCAAAAGCTTGGTCCAATTTTGGCTGATCCGAACAGAGCTAAAGTAGGGCAAAATCTTAAATACGATAAAAGCGTATTGGCTAATGCAGGTTTTGCGCTAAATGGTATTAAGTTTGACACCATGCTTGAGTCGTATGTATTTAATAGTGTAGGGACGCGTCACGATATGGACTCGCTAGCACTTAAATACCTAGGTCATAAAAATATTAGCTTTGAAGATATTGCTGGCAAAGGTAAAAAGCAACTTACCTTTAACCAAATTGAACTTGAAAAAGCAGCGCCTTACGCCGCAGAAGATGCCGATATTACTTTGCGTTTACACGAAGTGCTTTGGCCAAAAATAGCAGCTGATGAAAAGCTAAAATCGGTATTTGAAGATATAGAAATGCCACTTATTAGTGTGATTTCTGATATTGAACGCACCGGTGTTGCGATAGATAGCAATATGCTTGCAGCGCACAGCCAACGTTTAGGCGAGCGTTTAATTGAGCTTGAAAAAGAAGCGTTTGAAATAGCAGGCGAACCATTTAATTTAAGCTCTCCTAAGCAGCTACAAGTACTGTTGTTTGAAAAGCTTGGGCTGCCTATTATTAAAAAAACGCCTAAAGGTGCACCTTCTACCGCAGAAGAAGTACTGCAAGAACTTGCTCATGATTATCCGCTACCTAAAGTAATTATAGAGCATCGTGGTTTATCAAAGCTTAAATCAACGTATACCGATAAATTACCATTAATGGTGAATGAGAAAACCCAGCGTGTACATACGTCTTATCATCAGGCAATTACAGCTACGGGGCGCTTGAGTTCAACTGATCCTAATTTACAAAATATTCCTATTCGTTCAGAAGAAGGACGTCGTATTCGTGAAGCGTTTATAGCCGCAGATGGTTATAAAATTGTCGCTGCCGATTATAGTCAAATTGAGCTACGTATTATGGCGCATCTTTCACAAGACAAAGGTCTATTAAATGCATTTGCTAACGGCTTAGATGTACATAGTGCAACTGCCGCTGAAGTATTTGGTGTAGAGCTTGATGATGTAACTACCGATATGCGCCGTAAGGCGAAAGCAGTAAACTTTGGCTTAATTTACGGTATGTCGGCATTTGGTTTAGCACGTCAACTAGATGTGCCACGCCACGAAGCGCAGCATTACATAGATAAATACTTTGAGCGTTTTCCAGGTGTATTAGAGTACATGGAAACAACACGCGAAAAAGCAGCTGAAAATGGCTACGTTGAAACAATATTTGGTCGTCGCCTACATTTACCAGAAATAAACGCACGTAATGGGGCGCGTAGAAAAGGAGCCGAACGTGCTGCTATAAACGCACCAATGCAAGGTACTGCCGCCGATATTATTAAAAAGGCAATGCTGAGCGTTAACCGCTGGGTACACGAACAAGCGCCAAATACAATTAAGCTGCTTATGCAAGTGCACGATGAATTAGTATTTGAAATCAAAACAGACTGCGCACCACAGTACACAAAACACATCTGTGAACTGATGTCGCAAGCTGCTGCGCTAGATGTACCACTTATAGTTGAAGCTGATGAAGGTGACAACTGGGAACAAGCCCATTAATGTAATTTGAGCATTTTAATTAAAGCGCCTTTTGGCGCTTTTTTTATGTTTAATAAAAATGGCGAATAACAGCGATTCAATCAGGCATATGCAAGCTTTAGTTAAAATAAGGTTAATTTAAGCAACTATTTGTATTAAATAGTTATATGTTCGTCAATTCGAGCTGTTTTACAGGAATATGATTGTATTTTAATGCGTGCTTTTGTTAAAGTCCCGCCTGTCCTATCCTGTAGGACATCCTGTTGATGATGCATCTGAAAGGGTGCAACAAATTGATAGCTTCTCCCCAGTTTGCTATACCGGCCTACCAACTTGTTTGGTGGGCCGTTTTTTGTTTTACGCCTGAAAATCCCATCTAATTAATTCTTTATTGCGCTATACCAATTGTATTATTCATTCGTCATTTCGAGGTGGTTTGGGTACATCGCAGGTGATACCATCGAAGTGATATTATTTTTATTCTTTTTATTTTATTACTAAGGAGTGCGTTATGTTTAAAGCATTAGCTATTGCAGGTTTTTCTTTATCAAGTTTAGTTATTTCTAATGTTGCTCAGGCCAATTGGCAGCTAGTGAATGATAAAAGCCAATTAAGCTTTGTTTCAATTAAAAAAGATTCGATTGCTGAAGCTCACCATTTTACTAACCTTGAAGGTATGCTTTCTGATAAAGGCGAGTTTAGCGTTAATGTTGATTTAACATCAGCCGAAACTCTAATTCCTATTCGTAATGAGCGTTTAACGACATTTTTATTCGAAGCGGCTAAATTCCCCAATGCTGTTTTAACTGCAAATTTAACTAAAGAACTGAGCAATATTAAAAAGCCTGGTCAATATGTATTGAAGGGTATTAAAGCTGAGCTTGATTTTCACGGTAATAAAAAGGCATTGGCAATTGATGTACTCGTTAACAGCACGCAAAGTGGTGATTTAACGGTATCATCATTAACACCTATTATTATTAATAGTGATGATTTTGGTGTAACTGAAGGCGTTAAAAAGCTGCAAGAGCTAGCGGGCTTACCTTCAATTGCAACAGCAGTGCCTGTTACATTTGCAATTACACTTAAAAAACAGTGATTTCTTTAAGTGAGCTTAGCAAGCAATTAAGCGAGCCAAGCAAACCTTTTGATAGTTGGCAGCCTAATCATTGTGGTGAACTGCCAATTGTCATTAATCATGAGGGGAAATGGTTTTACGATGGCAGCGAAATAACACGCCCAGCCATGGTGAAGCTGTTTGCTTCTGTTCTATGTAAAGAAGGTGAGCAATTTTATTTAAAAACACCTGTCGAAAAAATAACAATAACGGTTGATGATGCGCCGTTTATTATTGTTGATTGGCGTTTTGAAAATACAGTGCAAGGGCAGGTGTTGTGTTGTATTGATAATTTAGCTAGGCAGTGGTTGGTGAGCGCTCAGCAGCCTTTAGTTATAAAAGACTATAAAGGGTCAAAAGTGCCTTATCTAAAGCTACCTTATGGCTGTAGTGCGCGTGTTGCGCGAAGCGTATATTATCAGTGGGCTGAAAAAGCCGAGTCTGATAAACTCGGCTATTTTATTAAATCTGCAGGAAAGCAGTTTTATTTATCGTAACGCCAGCGTTTAAGCCTCTGGGTTAGTTTCGTCTGTGATTGTTTCATCGGTAGGTGGTACAGCAATAACAGGACCTAAAAACCATTCATCTAGTTTTTTAGCTACTTCTGGTAAACCCGTGCCTTTTAATGATGAAAATGCATGAACTGTAATATCCCCATCAAGCGTGCTTAATTCACGACGAACTTGCAGTACTTGTGATTTACGAGGGCCTTGCTTTAATTTATCGGCTTTAGTTAATAGTGCCAATACTGGAATTTCACTACCAATAGCCCAATTAATTAAATCGCGGTCTAAATCTTTTAATGGATGACGAATATCCATTAAAATAACAATACCTTTTAGGCTTTGACGCTTTTGTAGGTATTCGCCTAGCGATTTTTGCCATTTCTTTTTCATTTCGATTGGTACTTTAGCAAAACCATAGCCTGGTAAATCGATAAGGCGCATATCGTCAACATCAGCTAAATCGAATGTATTGATTAGCTGAGTACGTCCAGGTGTTTTACTTGTACGTGCTAGCTTCTGATCGGTTAATGCATTTAATGCACTCGACTTACCTGCGTTGGAACGACCGGCAAACGCAACTTCAATTCCCGTATCAGCAGGTAATTTAGTAATGTCGGGAGCGCTTGTTACGAAAGACGCAGTATTATATTTGATACGAGATTTGAGCACAGGCTCTCCTAAAACTTAAATAAATAACGTTGAGTAAACCAAATTCACTCAGGGCGCGTATTTTATACTATAAAGGATGTATTAAAAAGCGTATTTAACCACCTAAAAACAGCACCTATGGTACATTTAAAACATGTTAAAGCTTAATCTAAGTCAAAACCCTGTAAATTATAAGCTTAATATGTGTAGAAAACGTGCCAGAGAATTTATTATCGTGTAGAATATATGTATTACAACATCACGATTGTAGATGATACAGGGTCGGAAACAGAGAATTCACCATGAAAAAAATAGCACTATCTTTAACAATATTGCTTGGTGCGTTGTCAGCAAGCAACGCAACAGCATTTGATGGCGATGTAAACGCAGGTAAAGAAAAATCAGCAACGTGTGCGGCTTGTCACGGCCCAGACGGTAATGCGCCGGTTAATATTTACCCTAAAATTGCAGGTCAACATCCAGATTATATCCTCAAGCAACTTCAGGATTTAAAATTAGGTATGACGTCAGGCGGCAAAGAAGGGCGTATGGATCCAGTAATGAGCGCTATGGCTATGCCACTTAGCGAGCAAGACATGAAAGATCTAGCTGCTTATTTTTCTTCAATGAACATGACTGAAGGTGCTACACCTAAAGATGTTGTTGAAGTTGGCGAGATGCTTTTTAAAGCAGGCGATGCTGATCGCGGGATCCCGTCATGCGCTGCATGTCATGGCCCACGTGGTAATGGCTCGTCACTTGCTAAGTTTCCAAAAATTTCTTTTCAGCATCCAGGATATATCAAGGCTCAACTTGAAAAATTCCGTGATGGTACTCGTCATAATGACTTAAATGGCATGATGGGCGATATTGCAAAAAAATTAACAGATAAAGACATCGAAGTACTTTCTCAGTATTTAGGTGGCTTACACTAAAGTCGTATTTATTTAGCAGTTAATAATAAATAAACTACAATGTGTTAAAAAAAGCAGCCTAGGCTGCTTTTTTTGTGTCAAAAATTAACGACATCGTCCGTTTTAATGTAAGACATTGACCATATCTGGTTGTAAGAAAAGTCTTCTTTTTATTTTTGATTATAGATTAACTTATTGTAATTTATGTTTATTTTTATATCTCAATGTAATAAAGATAATAAAAGTTATATAAACCAGTTGTAACAAAATCATTAACGAGTAAATTAACCACTGTCGCAAAACAACAATAACAAAACGGAAATAACTATCAAGGAAAGTAACGCGGCATGACTACATAGCATAAGATTAGTGCTACTAAAGGAAATAATAAAAAAGTGTCAGGATGACCGAAAATAATAAAAAACTCATGGAAGTTTAATAATAAAAACAAAATGGAATGTAACAAGGAACGTAAAAATAATAACAATACGGACTGATAATAATAAAAATAATAAAGACTAAAAAAAGTCGAAGGGAGAAGTGTCCAGATAATGGCGCTCAGATTAGCAGGCGGTAGAGATGTTTTCTCTACCGCCTTTTTATTTGTCCTGTTACAATACCCACCGTTTAAAATTAGCGATTAATTAGCTAAGGCGCTTTTAAATGAGAGACCCAACCTCTAAGCGCAAACTGAATTCTTCTGGCTAGGCCAGCACTGCGATGCCCATTAATTTGCGCTTCGCTCAAAACCTCTTAAGTGAGATGATCAAGATATGAGTAGAACTAAAAAGTCACGCAAAAGCCCAGCAAACGGACCTGTTCGTTTAAGCCAAGATAAGCTTAAAGAAATGCGCGCATTAAAAGAGCAGCGAGTTAAAAAAACCAAAGGTGCTAAGCCAGGTTCTCGTAACGCGCCAGATTTACTAGATAGCGAAAGCCATAATGCTGGTCACGCGCCTAAAGATAAGCGTGTAGGCAGTAAAAAGCCTGTACCATTAATTGCAACTGCGCCTGAGCCTAAAGTTGAAATGAAACGCAACTTAAAGCCAACTATTGAGCTGAAAAAGGTAATCGAGCCTGAATTTACACCTGAACAAGAGCTAGAAGCACTTGAGAATGACGAGCGTTTACTTAAATTAGTAGAGCGTCATGAAGAAGGTGAAATGCTAACTGGTAAAGATGCTAAGTACTTTAATAGCCGTATTGCTCGCCATCAGGCGTTATGTGAAATTCTTGGTATTGAAGACGAGGATGAAGACGAATTTGAAGATGACCTTGAAGATGATATTGAAAGCAAAGGCAATTCTGATTTCGATCAATACTTATCTGACGATTTAGCCAACGAATGGTTAGATGAAGACGACAAATAGTAAGGATAAATAATGAGTACCGCGGTAATTTTAGCCTTACTTTTAGGCGCTGCTATAATAGTTGGTCTGGCATTTTATGCGGGTCAGTTGCTGTATAAGTTAAATGCGCAAAAAAAGTTAATTGCTAAAACGCAGGCTGAACAAAAGCAAAAGCTTGAGAAGTCGCGTTTAAAGCGAAATGCCAAACTAGCCGATAGTATTCATTTAATTGCGCGTGCAATGAATGAAGAGCAGTGTGAGTTTTCTGAAGGCTGTTTACGTATTTGGGTACTTATGTCTCAATATGGCTTTGAGAGCGAGCGTGATTTAACGACACAATATCCTGGCATTTATAAAATGTACCAGGTAGTTAAAGAAATGCCGACACACGATGCACGTAAAAAATATGCTAAAAAAGAGATTTTTAAGCTAGATAAGGCTCGTTGGCAAGCTGAAGAAACACTTAAAGATGAAGTTAAAGCCGATTGCGCTAAAATTATCATCGAGTTTAAAGCCGCTCCTGGCAGCGATAAAGTGGTTTTTAACTAACTTTAATTTATCGAGTACTCAGAAAAAGCAGACCTTGGTCTGCTTTTTTATGCGTAAAAATTTTCATACTAATTGCATTAAATTAGTATCAGTTAAATCACTCGTGAAAAACGCGTCGCATTTATTTGTTTTTGTAAATGAGCGTCAAAGCACATGCAAATAATACGAATGAATAAATTGCCGCGTGGCGTTACGCTAATTTTATTATCATTTATAGTGACTAGTTCATCTTTTATAAGCGGCGTAAGCGCAATTAACGCATCCTCAAAGTAGTCATTAAATATAAGCGCATGCTTTTCGCTAAAGTCTTGTATATCTAATTCAAACTGGCAAATGAGCTGCTTAATTGCATCAGCACGAATTACATCATCATGTGTTAAGTGCATACCTTTATTAAGAGCACAGCCGATTTGTGTTTCGATGCTGTGGTAATAATGTTTTAATTCTTTTTGATTTTGTAAAATGGCAGTGCCAATTTGCGAAATTGATGATACGCCTAAGCCTAATAAATCACAATTTCCATGTGTTGTATAACCTTGAAAATTACGATGTAACTTGCCTTCATTTTGTGCAACAGCTAGTTCGTTGTCGGTTTTTGCAAAGTGGTCCATACCAATAAATTGATAGCCTGCTTGCGTCATCTGCTCCAGCGTGTTTTTAAACATAGTGAGTTTATTATGTGCACTGGGTAAATCTGCATCTTTAATCTTACGCTGTGCGGCAAAGCGCTCTGGTAAATGCGCGTAGTTAAACACCGATACTCGGTCAGGGCTTAACTCAATAAGTTGCTCTATAGTTTGCTTAAAGCTCTCTGGCGTTTGCAGAGGAAGCCCGTAAATCATATCTGCATTAATAGATTGAAATCCCAGCTCGCGAGCTTGTGTAATTAATTGCTTAACCGTATCTGCATTTTGCGGGCGATTAACAGCAAGTTGCACGTCGTCGTTAAAGTCTTGAATCCCAAATGAGACACGGTTAAAGCCAAGCATTCTTAAATCAACAAGCATATTATCGGCAAGTGAGCGTGGGTCTATTTCAATGCCGCGCTCTGTTGTGCTTGTAAAATTAAAGTGCTGCTCTAAAAGCTTAATTAGACGAGTCATTTGTTTTGCGGTTAAAAAGGTGGGAGTACCGCCACCTAAATGTAATTGCTCAACCGTGTAGTTTTTAAATAAATGAGCTTGGGCAGTAATTTCTTTTGCTAAAAAGTCGAGATACGTATCGGCCTTAGATTGATGGCGGGTAATTATTTTATTACAGCCACAGTAGTAGCAAAGCTGGCTACAAAACGGGATATGAATATATAGAGAGAGTGAACGACTCGTTGACGATTCTACAGCGCTTAGTAGGTCTTGTTGTTGATACCCATCACGCAGTGATAGAGCGGTGGGGTACGAGGTATAACGCGGGCCAGACACATTATATTTGTTTATTAGGGTTTGATCCCAGTGTGGAAGTTTAATCATCACGCGCACCTAAGTATTTATTTAGGGGGTGATTATAAAAAAGTACGCAGTGAGGCGGTTTGATCTATAACAAAAAAGGTGCCGAAGCACCTTTTTTAATAAAATATCAATTAATGCGGTCTAATTAATACGTAACAGTATGGGCATCTTTGAGATATTGAAATAACTCTTTATAACCTTTACCCGGCTTTTCAGCTTTCGCTTCTTTTGCCGCATTACGAACCAATTGACGCATTTGCTGACGATCAAGAGACGGAAACTGTTCAATAGTCTCATTGATAAGGTCATCACCTTGTTCAATTAGGTCTGAACGTAATTGCTCAATTTTTTTGACCAATACTTCAGCTTGGTTATTTTTATTAAGCATTACATCGATAATCGCTCTAATAGCGTCAATGTTTTCTACAGTACGCAACGTTTTAGCGATGTAGTTTAAGTGACGGCGGTACGCGTCACTTTTATTACTTATTTTATCAGCAACAACCATTGCCGCTTTTAAATCGTCATTTAATGGCAGGCGTTCGCGCTGTTTTTTACCCATTTTGGCAATTTCAGTACCTAACTGATGAAACTCTTGCGCTTCGCGCTTAAGCTCCGTTCTTGATACATATTCAATTTCTTCTTCAATTTCAGCAGGCTTGCCTTTTTTCTTTGCCATGGGGTGCTCTTAAATAAAAATAACTTTTGCCATTATACATGAATATGATACTTAGGAATATTAGCTGATGTGATGCATTGAGTGTGTTAGCATTTAAATATAAGAAATGCGTGCATTATGCCTCTAAGGCTCAGGACTTAATTTATGAAAAGCCAACAAAACGATCCAATTTATTCTCAAATATCGCAAGTTAAAGATGCGGTAGCAGAAGTACTCGAACATGCCAAAAAATTAGGCGCAACAGCTGCAGAAGCGGCTATGTCTAGCACGTCTGGTTTATCGGTTAGTACACGAATGGGTGAAGTAGAAACCATTGAGTTTAACCAAGACGGCGGCTTAGGCATTAGTGTATACGTTGGTAATAATAAAGGTTCGGCGTCAACCGCTGATTTAAATCCAAAAACATTGCGCATGGTAGTCGAAAAAGCGATTGATATAGCCAAATTTACATCGGATGACCCATTTAACGGCGTTGCTGATAAAGAATTGCTTGAATTTAATCCTAAAGATTTAGATTTATACCATCCTTGGGATGTAAGCCCTGAAGAAGGTATTGAGCTTTGTCATGCTGCTGAGCAAGCTGCATTAAACGCAGATGAGCGCATTGTTAACTCTGATGGTGCGAGTTTTTCATCTCACCAAGGATTACGTGTTTATGGTAACAGCCATGGTTTGATAACTGGCTTTCCACGCACTCGTCATAGCATTAGTACTATGGTAATTGGTCAAGATGGTGAGCAGATGCAACGCGACTCTGCTTATACTGTTGCACGCGACCAAGCGGGTTTAAATGACGCAGCGGCAGTTGGGCTTGAAGCAGCAGCTGAAACATTGGCTAAATTAAATAGCCAAAAGTTAGGCACAATGAAAGTGCCTGTTATTTTTAGAGCCGATATTGCAAATTCATTGTTTGGTCACTTAGTGTCGGCAATTGGTGGTGGTGCGCTTTATCGTAAATCAAGTTTTTTACTTGATAGCTTAGGCACACAAATATTTAGTAATTGTGTGAATATTGCCGAGCGCCCACATATTTTAAAAGGGTTGGCATCGTCACCGTTTGATAGCGAAGGCGTTAAAACATTCGATAGGGAAATTATTCAAGGCGGCGAGCTACAAACTTATTTATTAGCAAGTTATGCCGCGCGTAAAATGAATATGACCCCAACAGGGCATGCTGGCGGTATACATAACTGGCTTGTTGAGCAAACTCATAACGATTTAACTGCACTATTAAAAACGATGGGCACCGGCTTATTAGTTACAGAGCTAATGGGGCAGGGCGTAAATACCGTAACGGGTGATTACTCTCGTGGTGCTGCTGGTTTTTGGGTTGAAAATGGTGAAATCCAATATCCTGTAAGCGAAATTACCATTGCTGGTAATTTAAAAGATATGTTTAAAGGCATATCTGCTATTGGTGGTGACATCGAACGCCGTGGTGGTATTCAAACTGGCTCAGTATTAATAGAGCAAATGCAAATAGCCGGCGCGTAGTATTAATACGCAGTGTATACTTAGACCTAGAGTATTATCTCTGGGTCTAAGTGAGCTTTTACGAGGTGTAAAATGGCTAAAGATAGATATGCACCAAAACCGCTAACCGATATTATGGCGGGGTTAAATAATCGTTTATCGGCTTATGCAGGCAAAAGCCAAGCACTTGATACACAGCAAACCCTATTAAAAGATTTTTTAGGCCCTAAGTTGGGTGATAAATGCCGAGTCAGCAATTACCGAGACGGTACGCTAATGATAGAAGCCGTATCTGCACCTATCGCGCTTAGGCTTAATTATTTAAAAATGGATATGCTTTCACATTTTAGAGCTGCCGGAATGGCAGAGCTCGGGCAAATAAAAATAACTGCAAATCCTCAAGCAACTCAGAGATTAAGTACAGCGAATAAGTCGGGCAGTCCTGCAGTTACCAACTCACGTAAAATGAGTGAGCAAACAGCTGATTACTTAAACGCGATAGCATCTTCTGCACCCCCTTCTTTAAAAGAAAAACTAGAGCGTTTAGCGCTTCACGGAAAAAATAAAAGTAAGTCTTAACTACCCACCATCTTGTTATTGGTGGGGCTAATTTGGCAGCTCACCGCATTCAAAATACTTTGTTACATATTCCATTTTATTGTTGGCTTAATGAGGTTTATGATACTGCGTGGGCTTTATATTGATCGAAAGCTCTTTGATACTCATTCCATTAAGTAAAAGCGTGTAGGCAGTGCTATTTTTACTCCTGCTATATTCAAGAATTTAATGGAGTTGGTATGTGATACCAACCTGCATAAGTCTTTGATCAATTTAACGAATTAAATTGCACTATAACGTCGTTAAAAATTTTTTATTTAGAGCAACTAGATACAAAAAGTTTTGCCTGGTTCTAGCGTAATTTTCTTAACGTTAAATAGACCCCATATATAAGCAGATTGGTATGATTCAATTCTAACTAACAAACGGAATAATTATGAATAAAGTAACAATGGCTGCTGCAAGTATCGCACTTGCGCTTGGCTTAGTAGGTTGTGGTGAAAAACAACAAGAAACTAAAGTAACCGACACTCCAGTAGTAACAGCACCCGCTGAAAAACCACTAGAGCTTGGTATTGAATTAGCTAATATGGATAGTTCAGTACGCGCACAAGACGATTTTTACTACCATGTAAATGGTCAGTGGTTAGCTAAAACTGAAATACCAGGTGATAAATCTAACTACGGTTCTTTTTCGCAGTTATATGATGAGTCGCAAAAAGCGATGAAAATAGCCCTTGAAAGTGCAGCCGCAAACAAAGCCGCTAAAAAAGGCAGTGATGAGTACAAAATTGGTGCATTTTATAAAAGCTATATGAATAAAGATGCGCGTAATGAGTTAGGTATTACGCCATTACAACCGTCATTAGATACAATTGATAGCGTTAAATCTAAAGCTGATTTAGTGGGTTTAATGGCTAAAATTCAAAAACAAGGCGGTACTTTACCGTTTGGTTGGTTTGTAAATAACGATGCTAAAAACTCAAGCGAGTATGCATTGTATTTATCTCAGTCGGGTCTTGGTTTACCAGATCGTGACTATTACTTAAAAGATGACGAAAAATTCACTAAAATTCGCGCTTCTTACGAGCAATACATCACTGATGTTTTAGCAAAGTCAGGCGTTAAAAATGCAGCAGAAGCAGCTAAGAGCGTACTTGCATTTGAAAAAACACTAGCTGATGCTCAGTGGAGCCGTGTGCAAAGCCGTGATGCAACTAAATCTTATAATAAGATGACAGTAGCAGATGCAAGCAAGTTGATGGGTGACCTTGATTTAGCTGCATTCTTTAAAGATGCAGGCGTGAGTGCAAGTGACATTATTGTACGTCAACCAAGCTACTTAGAAGCACTTGCTACTATTTACAAAGACACTGATTTAGCGACGTGGAAAAACTACTTAAAATTTCATTTTGTAAGTGGTTATGCAGAACTACTTAGTGAAGATTTAGTTAACCTTAACTTTGACTTTTACAGCACAACACTTCGTGGCGTAGAAGAACAAGCACCTCTTTGGAAGCAAGCGGTTGATGCATCTAACAGTGTACTTGGTGAAATTTTAGGTAAGGTATACGTTAAAGATAACTTCCCGCCAGAAGCCAAAGCACGCATGGAAGAGCTAGTTGATAACGTAATTAAAGGTTATGGCGTTGCTATTGAAAATCTTGAGTGGATGAGCCCTGAAACAAAACTTGCAGCGAAAGAAAAACTAGACAAATTTACGCCTAAAATTGGTTACCCAGACACGTGGAAAGATTACTCTGAGCTGGATATTAACTCAGATGAGCTAGTAGGCAATTACATTCGTTATAGCGAATGGGCATACGCAGACATGATTGCTAAATTGGGTAAACCAGTTGATCGCTCTGAGTGGCACATGACTCCGCAAACAGTAAATGCGTATTACAATCCAGTAAACAACGAAATTGTATTTCCAGCAGCTATTTTACAACCGCCATTCTTTAATTTAGAAGCGGATGATGCTGTAAACTACGGCGCAATTGGTGCAGTAATTGGGCATGAGCTTGGTCATGGTTTTGACGACCAAGGTGCTAAATACGACGGTGATGGCAACTTACGTAACTGGTGGAGTGAGACTGACCTTAAGCAATTTGAAGAGCGTACAGCGGCTTTAGTTGCACAGTATAACGAATATAAACCGTTTGAAGATGCAAGTGTTAATGGCGAGCTAACGCTTGGCGAAAACATTGGTGACTTAGGTGGCTTAACGGTTGCGCATAAAGCGTATATGCTGTCTTTAGGTGATAAAAAATCACCAGTGATTGATGGTTACACAGGCGATCAACGCTTCTTTATGGGTTGGTCACAAATTTGGCGTCGTAACTATCGCGATGAAGAGTTACGTAATCGTTTATTAACAGACCCTCATTCACCAAGTCACTACCGTGTAATCGGTATCTTGTCGAATATGCCTGAGTTTTACGAAGCGTTTGACGTAAAAGAAGGTGATAAAATGTATATCAAACCAGAAGATCGCGTAAAAATTTGGTAATTTACTAAATAGACCGATTTAAAGTTAATAAAAAACCAGTAAGTTTTTAGCTTACTGGTTTTTTGTATCTTGAATTTGTAAATAACCTAAACTATGGGTAATAAAACTATCTCAAGCAGCTATTTTCAGCGCTAACTGCGTTGAATTTACTTGCAATAGGCCAGCTATTGACGCGTAAATTCGCCTTGTTTTCACTAAAAATCTCTGGCTAGAGAAAATAAATTTAAATATCACCATGATTCAATACGTTAATAAATCTCTTAACCAGAGTTCAGGTTAAATAAGCTTTAGCTCATTAAGCATTGGTGCATCCATTTTTCGTTACTGAGTATGTTTTTATAAAGCGCGAGTTGGTTTTGTGCTCGCTCTAAATTATGCTCTGCATGAGCCACTTTAAAGTACACATCGTTATTTAAGTAATCAGTTAAAAAGCGCACACTTAACATGAGCGGCATTATTTTAGCGCCTAACAGCAGGCTTTCTTGTTCTTTTGTACTCATGCTGCTTTTTAATGGCGTTACATAGCCTTTAACAATGGCTGAAAATATATCTTTTCGAATAATAACGTTGTGTAAATTTGTTGAATCCTCGGCTTCGGGGGAGCAGAAAGTGCGTACCATGTCGCCAAAATCATAAAGCCTAAATCCCGCCATGCAGGTATCTAAATCAATCACTGCTTTTGCTTTGTGAGTTGCACTACAAAACAGCATATTATTTATTTTTGTATCGTTATGACACACTCTAAGTGGTATCTGCTTAGCTATACTACTAAGCTCGGTAATTAAATGCTGCTGCGATAAGCAATATTCTATTTCGTCAGCGCAGTGCTTTACTCTATTTACAGAGTTATTTGTGATTGCGGTATTTAATTGCTCAAAGCGCATCGCTAAGTTATGAAAATCAGGGATTACAATATGTAGTTGTTGTGTATCAAAATCTTGTAATGCATGAGCGAATACGCCAAAGGCGTAAGCCGCTTGCTCGCTCTGTTGCGCATTTTTAACAACGTCTTCGCTGTAACTGTCACTAATATAGTTAAGGACGCGATAATGCGTGCTATCAATTTCTATTAAGTGTTCGTTGTTTTGTATGGCTATATGCTTAACTGTTTCAAGGGGGTAGTTGCTTTGTAGTTGTTTGGTATTTAAATGCTGCTCAATTAGTTTTGCATTATTTACTAACTGAGCAGGGTATTTAAATACCTCAGTATTAAGTTTTTGCACAATAAACTGTTTATCAATACACGTAAGTAGCCATGTACTATTTATATGGCCGCTACCAATCACACTAACTTGAGTTAACTCAGGATTTAATGCTAATTGTCCGCTTAACTTATTTTGTATTGAGATGTTCATTGTGCTCACTTGTACCTAGTTTGTTATGCGTATCGGGCTACTATTTTCTCGATAATTTCAGCATTAGCTTCAGGAAAATCATAATTTTCTAATTCACTAATTGCTACCCATTCACTAGGTTGCCCTTCAGCGCCATGTGCTTCACCGCTAAAGTTACTTACTACGTGTACATCTAATTTAACGCATTTATCGCCGTAGTCATGCTCAATCACCATAAGTTGGCTAGAGCTGTGAATCGTTAATCCAACTTCTTCAGTAAGCTCGCGTTTAAGTGCAACAAAAACACTTTCACCTGCTTCTACTTTGCCACCAGGAAATTCCCATAAACCGCCTTGATGTTGTTCATCTGCGCGTTTACAAATGAATATAGCGTTATTTTTCTTAATAACACCAACAGCTACATGTACAATTTCTATAGTCATTACTTTAAAACTCCATAAAAAAAAGCGACGCTAGCGCCGCTTTTTAATAAGCTAATAACAATATTGGGCTATTTTAATTTACCGCAACATTGTTTGAATTTTTGACCTGATTTACAAGGACAAGGGTCATTACGACCTACTTTTGGTTCTGTACGAGCCATTACAGTAGCTGTTTCTGGTGCTGGCGCTTCGCCACCTACTTGCTCAGCTTCTTCATGTTGGTATTCGCGAGGAGCATTTTCACTTTTACGGTGTTGCTCTTCTACTTTTTCAACATCTTCTTCTGCGCGTACTTGTACTTTACTTAGGATGCTTACAACATCTACTTTCAAGTTTTCAAGCATTTCAGAAAACAGCTCAAACGACTCACGCTTATACTCTTGCTTAGGATTCTTTTGCGCGTAACCACGTAAATGAATACCTTGACGTAAGTGATCCATAGCAGCAAGGTGATCTTTCCAATGCTGATCAAGACTTTGTAGCATAATCGCTTTTTCGAATTGACGTAAAACAGAGTCGCCAACTTGCTCTTCTTTTTGCTTGTACGACTGCTCAACCGCCTGCTCAATACGCTCACGAAGTTTTTCTTCGTATAGTTTATTGTCATCTGCTAACCACTGAGTGATTGGCAACTCAAGTAAGAAGTCTTGTTTTAAACGCTCTTCAAGGCCAGGAATATCCCACATTTCAGCAAGGCTTTGCGGTGCAATGTACTGATCAATTACACTAGCAAGAACATCACCACGAATTGCTGTGATAGTTTCTGAAATATCGCCTTCTTCAAGTAGCTCATTACGTTGAGAGTAAACAACGCGACGTTGATCGTTTGCTACATCATCGTACTCAAGCAATTGCTTACGAACATCAAAGTTACGTGCCTCTACTTTACGCTGTGCATTTTCAATCGCACGGTTTACCCATGGATGTTCAATTGCTTCACCGCGTTGCATACCTAGTTTACGCATCATGTTAGTCATGCGTTCACCAGCGAAGATACGCATTAGTGCATCGTCCATCGATAGGTAGAAGCGACTAGAACCGGCGTCACCTTGACGACCAGAACGACCACGTAATTGGTTATCTATACGACGAGATTCGTGACGTTCAGTACCAATGATATGTAAACCGCCAGCATCAATTACCGCATCATGACGAATTTTCCAAGCTGCTTTAATTTCAGCAATTTGCTCAGCAGTTGGGTTCTCAAGCTTTTCAACTTCACTGTTCCAGTTACCACCTAACACGATATCGGTACCACGACCGGCCATGTTGGTTGCAATTGTTACTGTACCTGGTAGGCCAGCATCTGACACGATATCTGCTTCTTGCGCGTGAAATTTGGCATTAAGTACGTTGTGCTTAATTTTTTCTTTGCGTAAAAACTGCGATAAATACTCAGAGCTTTCAATTGAAATAGTACCTACAAGTACCGGTTGTCCGCGGTCTTGACAGTCTTTAATGTCAATTAAAATTGCTTCGTATTTTTCTTCTTGCGTTAGGTAAACTAAGTCGGCGCGATCATCACGAACCATTGGCTTATTAGTTGGCATAACAACAGTATCTAGGCCGTAGATAGATTGAAACTCAAAAGCTTCAGTATCGGCAGTACCTGTCATACCAGCTAGTGTTTCGTATAAACGGAAGTAGTTTTGGAACGTAATAGATGCAAGTGTTTGGTTTTCGTTCTGAATATTTACACCTTCTTTAGCTTCAACAGCTTGGTGTAAACCTTCTGACCAACGACGACCTTCCATTGAACGACCAGTATGCTCATCGATAATGATTACTTCGTTTTCTTTTACTACGTAATCAACATCTTTTTGGTATAGCTTGTGAGCACGAAGGGCCGCATAAACGTGACTTAGTAGCGTAATGCTTGCTGCTGAGTAAAGCGAATCGCCTTCTTCAATTAAGCCGCGTTCGGTAAGTAGCTCTTCTACTTTAATTTGACCACGTTCTGTTAAATGAACTTGCTTAGACTTTTCATCAATAGTGTAATCGCCGTCGCCTTCAACACCTTCTTCGTCTTCTTTTTCTTGAAGTTCAAGTAAAGGAACGATGGTATTTATTTCAGTGTATAGCTCAGAGCTGTCCTCAGCTGGGCCTGAAATAATAAGCGGAGTACGCGCTTCATCAATTAAGATTGAATCCACTTCATCGACTACGGCATAAAATAATGGACGCTGAACACGTTCATCAATGCTAAAAGCCATATTATCGCGAAGGTAGTCAAAACCAAATTCGTTATTTGTACCGTACGTAATGTCAGCAGTATAAGCTAGCTTCTTCTGCTGTGGCATCATACCCGGTACGTTACAGCCTACAGTAAGGCCTAAAAATTCAAATAACGCACGGTTGGTTTCAGCATCACGTTTAGCAAGGTAGTCATTCACAGTAATTACGTGAACACCTTTGCCTGTTAAGCCGTTTAAATAAGCTGGTAGGGTAGCTGTTAGTGTTTTACCTTCACCGGTACGCATTTCTGCAATGCGACCTTGATGTAAAACCATACCACCTAATAACTGCACGTCGAAATGACGCATGCCATTTACACGCTTTGACGCTTCACGTACCACAGCAAAAGCTTCAGGTAGGATATCGTCAAGGCCTTGTCCGTTATCGTAACGTTCTCTAAACTCAGCTGTTTTAGCTCTTAAATCTTCATCAGAAAGCGCTTCAAGTTGCGTTTCTAGCGCATTGATTAGCGCGACCGTCTTTCTTAAGTTTTTAATAGTGCGGTCATTGCGACTACCAAAAAGCTTGGTAAATAAATTAGATATCATGATAAAACCGTTACAATGTATTCTTTGTCAGCCGAGTATCGGCTAACCCATTTTTAACAATTGGTAATTAATATGTGCTTTTAAATAACACTTAGAACATATTAATTAGCAATATTGTATTAAACTGCTCAAAAAGCACTGTTTATTACGTGCGCTACTATACCAGACTCTGCCAAACAACAAACTATCTCAATAAAAAGATCTGTGTATAAAATCGAAAAATTTGATCTGGTTCGTAAAAATAACTTTGTATTACTCAATTACAGTAAAAATAGTAGCGAACTGTAAAGATATGGTGCTAAATAAATTAAAAACAAGGGTTATAGCTGCGCTTAAGTTTGACGCTTAAACACAGCTATTAAATGAGTGTTTTATAATTTAAATTGGTTAACCGTTTTGTTAAGTGCCGCAGCTAGATCACTTAAGTCACGAGCTTCGTCAGCGAGGGTATGTGCATGGTCAGCGGTACTGTTCACTAAGTTATTAATTGCCGAAAGGCTCGTATTAATATCTTCAGCAACGACTGTTTGCTCCTCAGTTGACGTGGCTATTTGATGACTTTGGTCTTGTACTTTAGTGACCGACTGCGCAATATTGTGAAGTGAGCTAAGTACTTCTTTAGTTTGCAGTACTGAGCCCTCGGTTTGATCTTGTCCTTGTTGCATCATCACTGAGGCCTGTTGAGCTATTTGCTGCAAGCGCGAAATCATATTACGAATATCGTCAGTTGATTCTTGTGTGCGACTTGCTAGTGAGCGTACTTCATCAGCAACAACGGCAAAGCCTCGACCGTGTTCACCGGCACGAGCTGCCTCTATAGCTGCATTAAGTGCAAGTAAGTTGGTTTGATCGGCAATTGAATTGATTACATCGACTAATGCGCCAATATTATTACTTTCTTGCTCAAGGCCTGCAACCACTTTAGATGCTTCGCCAATATGCAACGCCAGTTCAGTCATTACTTTTTGCGCCTGTGTAGAACGGCTAGCACCTTCAGCTGTAATTGCCTGAACTTCTTCAGCTGCGTTATTTGTATGTTGTGCATTACGTGATATTTCAAGCACAGTAGTCGCCATTTCAGTTACCGCAGCGCTGACGCTATCAACTTGCTGCTTCTCTTGCTGAATTTCAGAATTAGTTTGCTCAGAAACATGTCTTAGCTGAGCTGCTGCATTACTTAGCTGTTCTGCTTGCGCTGCGGTTTCTAGCATCATGGCGCGTAACTTATCAATAAAAGTGTTCATATGATTGGCCAGCTGTCCCACTTCATCTTGGCTATTAATATCAATTTTTTGAGTAAGGTCGCCTTCACCCGATGCTATATCACGCATAATATGCGTAAGTGTTGTGATGGGTTTTGAAATCATATGGGTAGCCCATAAAATCATGGCTAATATAATAATTAAGATAATAACTACTGCAGTTGTTGTTGCGGTTACTGCGGCATTTACGGGCTCTTCAATCATGCTAGTAGGAATAAGTAGACCTACATACCAATCTATATAAGGCTGATCTAGCTGTAAGCGATGGTAAACCACATAAAACTGCTCACCTTTAAAAGTAACCATTTGGCTGCCTTTAAGGTTATTTCGCATTTGTGTATTTAATTCTTTAAAGCCTGCTGTATCTGTAAATTGTTGCTCAAGCGCATCGAGTCCTTCTTTACCGTTTGCACCTTCATCTGTAATTGAAAGTTTGTGTCCAGTGGCTTTTGAAAAGTGAACTACTTTTTGATTTCCATCGAGTAAAAATCCATAACCTTGGCCGTTAAAGCGAATATTTTCGACCATGTCGTTAATTTTGTTTAGTTGTAAATCAACACCGCCCATACCAATGAGTTTACGCTGTGCGTTATAAACAGGTTGTTGTACTACTGCAGATGCTACGCCTGTGGTTAAATCAACAGAGATTGGACCTACATAAAGTTTGTTAACTTGCATGGCTTCTTGCCACCAACCACGCTTGTAGGCGTAATAAGGCTGGCCGTTGTAGTGACTTGTACGTTCATTTTCTTTAAAGTATTCACCGGTGGTTGCTGAGGCAAAAAAGGCCGATAAGATGTTTTCGTCGTTTGAGCTTAAACGCACAAAGTCTTGGTTTACTTCGTTGTAACCTGACGCGCTTTCGAGTGCTTGATCGCGAGTATCCCAATTTTCAAAAAAATTGATCAAATGTGGGTTATTAACAAAGGTTGATACCATTTTACCGTACATCGCAAAGTAACTTTGCATTGAAAGTTGCTCGGTCTGTAGATAACTTTGTGCTTCGTTTTCTATGTTTTCTCTAGAGAGATTAGCAATGTGTTTAACAAAAAATGTTGAGGCGATAATTAGTAAAACGGTAATTGTTCCACCAATCAATAATAATATTTTCTTCCGTAATGATAAATTATTTAGCATGAGTGCGCATATTTTTATTATTTATGAAATTATATCTAATCATATCTTACTTAAAATCTCTATAAAGTTAGATAGAAAGAACTAATTATGCGTTTAAAATAAAGGCTTATACAAAAATGACAAATAAAAGTAATAAATTAGTAGTATTAGGTGCAGGTTGGTTAGGGCATGCTTTATGCGTAAGTGCGCAAAAAACTGATTGGCAAGTACAAGGAACGCATAGAACAGATATACACGAGTTTGATTTTGAGCGTCAGTTTACACTTGAAGATGGGCAATTAAGACATCAAGTTGATTTACAAAATGCTTATTGGGTATGTGCTATTCCACCACGTAGCAGGCACAGTGAAAGTAATTATCCTGAAACACTCACCGCAGCGCTTAAGCTCTCAAAGGAGTTAAACGCAAAGGGCTTTTTATTATGCTCGTCAACCGGGGTATACGATCAAGAGCCTGGTGTATATAGCGAAAGTTGCGATATTTCATGCACAAACGAGCGCCAAATAAAGCTCTATGAGGCAGAAGAGCAAGTACTTGAGCAAGACGGGAAAGTGCTGCGTTTAGCTGGATTACTAGGGCCTAATAGAGAACCGGGTCGTTTTGTGGCAGGCAAAGAGCTCAATACATCAAGTGAGCAAGTAGTAAATATGGTGCATCAACAAGATGTAATTAATGCTATTTTTGCGGTGATAGAACACTGGCAAGTAGGGCAAAATATTTATAATGTTGTTAATCCTGCGCACCCAACAAAAGCTGAATACTATGCAGTGAAGTGTGCAGAACATGGTGGCGAGTTACCACGCTTTACCAGTGATGATAAAGCTGAGCGCAAAGTTATTGGCTCAGCTATTGAAGCGCTAGGCTTTACTTACCAATATGGTATTTAATATGCTGAAGGCAGGGGACTGCTCTCTATGAAGTCGCATAGCTTACCTTCACTTAGTAATGTATTAGCAGCTTCGATATCGGGAGCAAAGTAGCGGTCTTTATCATAATAACTTACATGCTCGCGTAACAACGCTTTAGCGCTTTGCACTTTATGTGATGGTTCAAGCGGCTTTCTAAATTCTAGCCCTTGAACCGATGCTAACCATTCTATTGCCAAAACACCTTGGGTATTATTGGCCATTTCATCTAAGCGCCTTGCTGCAAAGGTTGCCATAGAAACATGATCTTCTTGATTTGCAGATGTAGGCAAGCTATCGACCGAAGCCGGATGTGCTAATGATTTGTTTTCTGACGCAAGCGCTGCTGCGGTAACTTGGGCAATCATAAATCCTGAATTTACACCGCCGTTTTCAACTAAAAATGGCGGTAATTTGGATAGGTTTGAATCGATAAGTAATGCAATTCGCCTTTCTGCTAATGCACCAATTTCGGCAATTGCGATAGCTAAGTTATCGGCGGCCATTGCAACTGGCTCTGCATGAAAGTTACCTCCCGATATTATGTCGCCTACATCGGCAAAAACTAGCGGATTATCGGTTACACCGTTTGACTCGCATAACAATACTTCTGCGGCTTGGCGTATCTGAGTTAGGCAAGCACCTAGCACTTGAGGTTGGCAGCGAAGGCAGTATGGATCTTGTACTTTTTCACAATTTACGTGGGAATCACTAATTTGAGAGTGCGTATCGAGTAGCTCTCTAAATACTTGAGCGGTGTCTATTTGTCCGCGCTGACCACGAATATCATGAATACGTGCATCAAATGGCGCGCGACTACCCATTGCAGCTTCTATGCTTATCGAGCCGATAACGCAGCTCTGTGCATATAAGTTCTCGCTTCTAAATAGGCCTTGTAGTGCAAACGCAGTCGACGCTTGTGTACCATTTAATAATGCTAAGCCTTCTTTAGCTGCAAGGGTAAGAGGTTCAAGCCCCGCTATTTTTAACCCTTGTGCTGCACTAATTATTTTTCCTTTATGTCGCATTTGACCTTCAGCTAATAAAGGTAGGCACATATGCGCAAGAGGGGCTAAATCCCCCGATGCCCCCACAGAGCCCTTTTTAGGCACGCACGGATATACTTCGCTACTAAGCAGCTGCATAAAAAATTGGATTACTTGCAGGCGAATACCCGAGTAGCCGCGCGAAAGCGAGTTTACTTTTAAGGTGATCATTAACCTTACTGTGCTGTCATCCATGTATTCGCCAATGCCCGCAGCGTGTGAAAGCACAATGGAGCGCTGTAATAATTCAAGTTCGTCGTCGGCTATTTTGGTATTAGCTAATAACCCAAACCCGGTGTTAATCCCGTATACAGTGCGGTGCTCATTAATAACGTTTTGAACGGTTTGCGCGCTTGCTGCTATTTGCGATTCAGCATGCTTTGCAAGGCTTAACTTTACCGGTGAATTATTAATTTTTCTCAGTGTGTTTAAATTAAGTGAGCCTGGTGTGAGAGTAAGTTCGAACATGATCATTCCTCGTTTAGCATAGGTAGGTCTAAATTTTGTTCTTTGGCGCAGTTCTTTGCTATGTCGTATCCAGCATCAGCATGGCGCATTACACCCGTTGCAGGGTCGTTCCAAAGTACGCGAGCAATACGCTCTTTAGCTTCATTTGTACCATCGGCAACAATAACCACACCAGAGTGCTGACTAAACCCCATACCTACACCGCCACCATGATGAAGAGACACCCAAGTAGCGCCACTTGCCGTATTAAGCAGTGCATTGAGTAATGGCCAGTCCGATACTGCATCTGAGCCATCTTTCATACTTTCTGTTTCGCGGTTAGGGCTGGCAACTGAGCCCGAGTCGAGGTGGTCACGACCAATAACGATAGGGGCTTTAAGTTCGCCATTTTTAACCATTTCGTTAAAGGCCAATGCAAGGCGTGCTCTATCTTTTAAACCTACCCAACAAATACGTGCAGGTAGCCCTTGAAATTGAATACGTTCACGGGCCATATCAAGCCAGTTATGCAAATGTGCATCATCAGGAATAAGCTCTTTTACTTTTGCATCGGTTTTATAAATATCTTCTGGATCGCCTGATAGTGCTACCCATCTAAATGGTCCAATACCTTCACAAAATAAAGGGCGAATATAGGCGGGTACAAATCCAGGAAAATCAAACGCGTTGGTAACACCTTCATCAAACGCCATTTGACGAATATTATTTCCGTAATCAGTAGTGGCGGCACCCGCTTTTTGCAGCGCCAGCATGGCTCTAACTTGGACTGCCATTGATTGTTTAGCCGCTTTTACTACCGCTTTTGGATCTTGCTCACGCATTTTTGCTGCGTGCTCCATTGTCCAGTTTTGTGGTAAGTAACCATTTAATGGATCGTGAGCTGATGTTTGATCTGTGACTACATCAGGTGTAATACCTGTTTTAACCAGTGTACTAAATACATCGGCAGCGTTACCAAGTAAGCCAACTGATAGGGCTTCACCTTTTATGCACGCGTCGGTTATTAATTGCAGTGCGTGTTCAAGGTTCGTTGCTTTTACATCAACGTAGCCTGTTTTTATACGAAAATCGATACGGCTTTCATCACATTCAACAACTAGCGCACTAAACCCTGCCATTGTAGCGGCAAGTGGTTGCGCACCGCCCATACCACCAAGGCCACCCGTTAATACCCACTTGCCTTTAGCACTGCCTGAAAAATGTTGCTTTGCCATGGCTATAAAGGTTTCGTAAGTGCCTTGTACAATGCCTTGCGAGCCAATATAAATCCAAGAACCCGCTGTCATTTGTCCGTACATCATCAAGCCTTTTTTATCGAGCTCGTTAAAGTGCTCCCAATTTGCCCAGTGTGGAACAAGGTTTGAGTTGGCAATAAGTACACGAGGTGCATTACTGTGGGTTTTAAATACACCAACGGGTTTTCCTGATTGTACAAGCAGAGTTTCGTCGCTTTCGAGTCTATCGAGGGTTTCTATAATTTTGTCATAACTTGGCCAATCACGAGCTGCTCGGCCAATACCACCATATACAACAAGTGCATGAGGATGTTCTGCAACTTCAGGGTCTAAATTATTCATTAGCATGCGCTTAGCAGCTTCAGTTTGCCAGCTTTTAGCACTTATTTTATCGCCATGAGGTGCACGTATTACGCGACTTGTGTCGAGTCGGTTGTTCATGTTTTGCTCCTGTTGTATATACAAGGTGATTTGTTATAAAAAAAGCGCAGTAAGCGCTATTGTTTGTTATTTTTTAAATGTTAAGTGACCACCTAAGCGATATTTACTGCCTGGTGATACAAGGCGCGCAAAGCTTACAATGCCGTTAATAGACCATGTGCGTCGAATAACTTGTAAGCACGGCTCTTCGTTGTATAAGTTTAACCATTGGCACATTTCGCTGTTTGGCATAATAGCCTCTACGGTATGCCTCGCTTGGGTAAGTGGTGCAACACTAGATAGATATTCATGAGGTGTAAGCGTGCTAAAGTCTTGTTGTAAGTAACCAGCCGCAAGTGCAGGGTTTACAAAACGCTCTTCTAGCTGCAAGGGGCTGTCGTTTTCGTTATGAACGAGTACACTTCGATATACAACACTGTCAATCTCAACACCAAGCGCAATGGCAATAGGTGCGACTGCATTTATTGATTCAAGTATGAGTACACTACAGGTGTAGTTGCCGTTACGCTCTTTTACTTCATCAGCAATGTTTTTTATTTCGAGTAACGATGACTGCGATTTAAATGTGGCTACAAATGTACCAAGCCCTTGGCTGCGGGTTAAAATACCTGCCTCGGTTAATTCGCTTAGTGCTCGGCGGGCTGTCATTCTGCTGACACTAAATTGACTACTTAGTTCGTTTTCAGAGGGAACACGTTGGTTTTCTTGCCACGTACCGCTGCGAATTTTATCAACAATGAATTGTTTTATTTGCGCAAATTTAGGTGTCGTCATTAAATTTATGGTTACATTAAAAATAAACTATATAAATAAGATGACACAATTACCTTGTATATACAAGGTGGGTTGTTAGACTATATTTTCATCACTCTGGGCGTAAAAAGGGCTGTAAAATGCAAAGCACAACAAAAAACTATGAGTTAGAAGAAATCGACTTACTTTTAACTGATGCCAATATTGCCACTATGGATAGCAATATAAATGCCCCTTATGGCGCAATCGAAAATGCTGCTATAGCTATTAAAAATGGTGAAATTGCGTGGATTGGAGAGCAATCAACGTTGCCCAGTTTTGATGTGTTTGCAACGCCGATATTGAGTATAAAAGGGCAGTGGTTAACGCCGGGCTTAATAGATTGTCATACACATTTAGTGTTTGCAGGTTCAAGATCGCAAGAGTTTGAGCAGCGCTTGCAGGGTGTAAGTTATGAGCAAATTGCGGCACAAGGCGGTGGCATAGCAAGTACGGTTAAAGCGACGAGAGCAGCCGATCGAGAGCAATTATTTGTTGATGCAAAAGATCGCTTAAATACGTTGTTAAAAGAAGGTGTAACCACCGTTGAAATAAAGTCGGGCTATGGGCTAGATATTGAAAACGAGATAAAAATATTAGAAGTAGCTCGTTTATTAGGTGAGCATCATCCTATTGATATTAAAACTACTTTTTTAGGGGCGCATGCTCTACCGCCTGAATACAAAGGCCGTGCTGATGAATATATTGATTTGGTATGTACTGACATGCTTGATCAGGTAGTGGCTAATAATCTTGCTGATGCAGTCGATGTATTTTGTGAAAATGTAGGCTTTAGTCATTCGCAAACCAAACGTGTTTTCCAGGCGGCTAAAAAGCATAACCTCCCAGTAAAATGCCATGCTGAGCAGTTATCTAATCAACATGGTGCTGAGCTGGTGGCGCAGTTCAATGGCCTTTCGGCAGATCATATTGAGCATCTCGATGAAGAGGGTGTAAAAGCCATGGCAAACGCTGGGACGGTCGCGGTGTTATTGCCCGGTGCATTTTATTTTTTAAGAGAAACTAAATTCCCACCTATTGAGTTACTTAATCAATATAAAGTACCTATAGCTATTGCGAGTGATTTTAATCCTGGCACTTCACCGCTGTGCTCAGTGCACTTGATGATGAACATGGCATGCACATTGTTTAGATTAACACCCGAGCAAGCATTGGCAGGTGTTACTCGCAATGCTGCTAAAGCACTAGGGTTAGACGACCGTGGTATTTTAAAGGTTGGTGCAAGAGCTGATATTGCGCATTGGCAAATAAGTCATCCATCACAATTAAGTTACCAATTTGGCGTAAATAAACTGTTAAATTTATGGATTTTGGGTAGAATTAACTAGTTTGTATTATTTTTGCCCACATATAATCTGGTTTAAACTTTTTTAGCGAATACGGATGCCGTTAATTTGAACATACTAACCGACAGTAACTTCCCAATATTTTTTAGTGGTGCACTATTGATGGCGATGATTGCCACTTTATTTGCCGTTAAAAATGCCAGTATTAAATTTAGCTATTTATGCACAGCAGCTGTTGGTTTGGCTATTTTGAGTACGGGCGCAGCTTGGCTTGCCATTTTACTTGCCTTTGGATTTTGTTTTCATTTATGGCAAGCCTTCGAGCGAAATAATTGGAGCATGATTATTACCAGCTCAATGGCTGGTCTTTTATTTGTTGTTCTATTTTCAGCTCATTTATTATTGGAAGTTCCGTTATTTTGGGTTGTGTTAGCAATATTATTATTAGCTATTGTTGGCTTTTTAAATGACGAAAGCGCTGAAATAGAAGTCGTGATAGAGCCAGAACCTACAGGTGATACATTTATAGAAGAGTCTCCGCTTTCGGTTTTTGCAGATAGAAAACAGTTACGCCAAGGTTACTATGCATGGTGCGACAATAAGCAAGTAAGTGCAGCGTTAATCGTTATTCGTCTTGAAGGATTTGAGCAAGTTAACCAGCATATAGGACGCGACTTTGGCGATATACTGTTAGCGCAATCGGCTAATCGAATAAAAGAGCTACTTTCAAGTGACGAAATAGTGACTTTAACTGGGCAAGAAAAGCTAGCCCACTTAGGGGGCCTTAACTTTGCATTTATTTGTAGTTTCGCGAATCAAAAACATTTACATGAGTTGGTTATTGAACAAATACTGGGTGCAACGCTTAAGCCATTTAATGTTGCTAACTGCACTGTAGAGGTAAAAGCGAGGGCGAGTTATGTTGATTGTAATGAGCAAGACAATAACTTTGATAATTTAATATCGTACGCATACCTAGCACTCGATAGCCACCCAAATCGCAAGGTTGTGCCTTATCATCAACAAATGATGATTGAACTGCGAGAGCAACAAGCGCGACTAAAAGAATTGGCAAATATTGATTTTTCGAGCGAATTAGAACTCTATTTTCAACCTATAATTTGTAACGAAAACGGTCAAATTGAGTTTTTAGAATTACTACTGCGTTGGCAGCACCCTAAGCAAGGAATTTTATCTGCTAATCGTTTTATTGACGACATAAGAATAGCAGGGCTTGGTTACCCGCTTGCTAAATTTGTAATGGAGAGAGCCGCTGAGCTTGCAATGGCGCTTAGAGTAGAAGGTATTTCCATACCGCTTAGCATTAACGTATTTGGCCCTGAAATGCTAAATGAAGAGTTTGTTGAATTTGTTGATGTTGTTATAAACGAACATCACTTAGAGGCGGGAGACTTAATTGTTGAATGCCCTTTACATATTTTTGCTGGTTTAGATGACAAAGGCCGAGGCATGATCGCAAGGCTTAATAACATAGGCTTAAAAGTATGTGTGGATGGACTTGGTGATAACCCGGTACTACTTTCTAAGTTACCAAGTTTAGCGGTTGAGTATATTAAGGTTTCACCTTCACTTACCGCTGACTTTAGTAATCAAAACAATATACGCAGTTTAGTTGGTGGAATGGTTGATATGCATAGCCAACAAAAAACAAAAGTGATTTTTGAAGGAGTTGAAACACTTGAGCAACTTAAGTTTGTAAAAAGCTTAAAAGGTTATGCTGCCCAAGGTTATTACTTTGGTCACCCGCTAAGTAGTATCGGTTTAATGAGCTGGCTAAAAGAGTGGCGATCGGTTCAACAACGTTAAGTGTTTTCTTTGGCTTGTAGGTAGCTATTTACAAGTGCACTAATCACTTGCCCTACATGGGCAGCACCGGCATCTAACTCGTTAGGGTGCTGGCTAGGCGCTGCTTCACATAAGTGTAAGTACTTAGAGTGCCGGTGGCTTGCAGCTAAATGCACAAAGTGCTCAGTGTCACTCACGCTAAATCCGCAATATGTATACGCACTAACTGGCATATAAGTAATACTATCTAAATCAACTTCAACACCCAGCGGTAAATCATTAAAATTACTTAGTGCACTTTCAATTGCCTGCGTTAGTGTGATTTTTCGCTTAACTTGTATAGATTGATAGCTATCAAATTTAAAGTTAGCTTCACTCATTGCATCTATAATTGCTTGATTGTTTTTTAATTCATGTAAGCCAATAACATGGTAATTACTTAGATGTTGCTCGTTATACGCGTAGCGAAAACCATTACCACTATGGCGACCTTCACATTCTCTAAAATCGGCATGAGGGTCAAAATTGATAGCATTAACAGGCGTGTTTTTTGACTTACTTAGCGCGCGAATAATACCTAAGCAATTATTGTGACCTCCGCCAATTACTATTGGCTCAAGCCCTGCTTTAAAAATAAGGCTTAATACTGACTCTACGCGTTCATCAAGTTGTTGGCATAAATCTCGCAATTGAGTTAACTGCTGGGCTTGCTGATTATTAAGTTGGTTGCTTTGCGCCATTAAATCATCAGTATTTACTTCACCCAATAAAAGTACTTTTTGAGTGGCAATAAATTGATTATGAGGTTGGTTTAAAAAGCGTTTTAAAAAAGCAGGCCATGCTTCGTTTGCACCGCCATTTCCTAAATTTGCTTTTGGGCCAATATCTTCGCAAATACCAAGAAGTACGTAGCGAATGCCAAATTGAGCTGCGTCAATAAGTGCTTGTTGCAGGTTTACTTGAGTGTCTAGCAAGGCCATTGATTGCCATGCTTTTTTTTCATTTACGCGGCTAGAGCAAAGTGCTCTAACCGCGCTTTCATCATATACTTTTAAATGGGAGGTCACGTTATACTTCTACAACTTCCAATTCTAATTCTTCTGCAGATAAAACAATGCCAGTACTATCAGCATAAATAAAGTCATCATCAAAAAATGATACACCGGCAAAGTTAACGCCTATAGCATCCTCGCCAGCACCTTCACTGTCAGCTGCAACAGGAATGGAAGCAATTGCTTGAATGCCTAAATCAAGTTCTTCAAGCTCATCAACGTGGCGTACTGCGCCGTAAACAACAATACCATTCCAGTTGTTTTCAAGTGCAAGTTCGGCCAATTCAATATCAATAAGTGCACGGCGAGTTGAGCCACCACCGTCAATAAGAAGCACTAAGTCTGTACCGTCTTGAGAAAGTAATTCGCGGATCAGTTCATTATTTTCAAAACATTTAACCGTTTTAATGCGGCCACCAAAGCTGTGTCGACCACCAAAGTTGATGAACATTGGCTCTAGCACGTCAACCACATCAGCAAAGTGGTCACATAAATCAGAAGTGCTGTAATCCATTATTTTATCCTCAAAAGGTACATTAATTTATAGCTCAGTATACCCTCCTTATAAGCAATAACAACGACTTAATCGCAGTAAATTTAGACAAAACAAGCGCTAAATCATTAATCGCAATAATAGTGTCTTAAAAGCGTCACTCAATTGTTATTTACAACACATAAGCTAAATCGGTGTTCATATATTATGCAATGAGGGGGAAGTGATGGATAACAATAATATGTTTAAAAGGGCAGCTCTGCTAGATGAGCAATTATTTTTAACTCTGTTTAATTGCAACTCACCGAAGTGGTTTAAAACAATTGCGTTTGGCTTATCTAAAAGCGGTGATGGTGGGCTTTACATACTTGTGTGTTTAGCGGTGTGGTGGCTTAGTAATAATGAGCAGCAACAATTATTACCTGTAACGATATTAGTTGGTTTTGCTATAGAAAGGCCCATTTATTTATTGGCCAAAAATAGATTTGCCCGTATCCGTCCATGCGACTGCTTAGTAACAAATGCTTACATAGTACCCAATGATAAATTTAGTTTGCCCTCGGGTCACAGCGCTGCAGCGTTCTTAGTTGCGATTATACTAAGTCACTTTTTCCCTGAATATATATGGCTACTACTTAGTTGGGCTGCTGGTGTGGCTATTTCTCGTGTTGTATTAGGCGTACATTTTCCTGCTGATATTATTATAGGTGCGATTATTGGCAGTGTTTGTGGCTTATTCGCATTAGCGCTTGTGGTACCTGTATGAAAATATTGTATGGAGTGCAGGGTACCGGTAATGGTCATATAACGCGAGCTAGGGTTATGGCAAGTTGCTTTAATAAACTTGGTATTGATGTTGATTATGTGTTTTCAGGGCGAGCAAATAAAGATTACTTTGATATGCACGAATTCTCAAATTATAAAGCGTATCGGGGCTTATCGTTTGATACTGAAAATGGGCAAGTCAAAAATTTAAAAACACTTAAAAACATGCGAGTTTGTAAGCTGGTGAGTGATATAAAATCGCTTGATATAAAACAGTACGATTTTGTACTTAATGACTTTGAGCCAGTCACAGCATGGGCTGCAAAACGGGCCGATATACCCGTTATCGGTATTAGTCACCAAGCCGCATTTTTGTCAGAAAACGTACCTATATTTGGTCGTGGTGTACTTAGAAAATCACTCATCAAGCATTATGCACCAGCATCTACCTACTTAGGTGTACACTGGAAGCCATTTGCAAATAATATAATCCCGCCTTTTATTGCTCATCATAATCATGAGAATCCTGTCGCGGTACTAAATAAGGTATTGGTATATTTACCGTTTGAAAACTTAGATAGCATTGTTGATTACTTAAAAGACTTTCCCGAAAAAGAATTTTATTGTTATCACCCAAATGCCTGCAATCAGTCTTTTGGACATATACATTTGCGACCACCCTCACGCTCTGGTTTTTTAAATGATTTAGCAAACACGAGTGGCGTTATTGGTAATGCGGGGTTTGAGCTTGCCAGTGAAGCGCTTAAGTTAGGTAAGAAGTTACTATTAAAGCCTTTAGATGGGCAGTTTGAGCAAACCGCAAATGCACAAACTTTGTTTGCCATGGGCATGGCGCATGTTATGAACTATTTAAACCCGCAAGCCCTTGATGACTGGAATAGCGCCCCGCAAAATAAGCAAATAAATTACCCTAGCGATCCCGCGCCTTTAATTGATTGGTTGGTTAAACAACAGTGGAATAACACACAATCGTTACACAAAGGTTTGTGGGATAGTGTCGCTTTATAGCCATCATAATTAAGTAGCTTAGAATAACCAATAATAAAAAGTTAAATTAATGAGCCGCTTCTGAGCTATCAGCTATAATACAAATGCATATTTAAAAAAGGCGTTAGCGATGAATTTTTTACAAAACTTAACAATCAAACGACGTTTACAGTTAAACGCAGTCGTTGTTGGTTTAGCAATGGTGGTCCTTTTATGCGTAATAATTTATGAAGCGAGAACAACGTTAAGCTTAAATAAAACAATTCAGCTTGCTGAAGAGCTTAATATCCATGAATTAGAACTGCGTAAACATGAAAAAAACTTTCTTTTTTATAAACAAGAAGAAGCATTAGACTTATTTGAACAAGATTATAACCAGCTTAAAAGTAAAATTGCTAAGTTGAATGTAATTATGCAAGAGCAGGGTATCGAAACCCAAAAAATAAGTAATCTCGATAATTTGGTAAGTGCTTATAACAATGACTTTATGAGTGTTGTTGTGCTACAAAAACGCATAGGATTACACCCAAAAGATGGGCTGTATGGCGAACTAAGAAGTGCAGTACACGAGGTCGAAAGCTTGCTCAAAGAGCAAGATAATTACAAACTCTTATCTTCTATATTACAATTAAGACGGGCTGAAAAAGATTTTATGCTACGTTTTGATCTTAAGTATTTAACTCGATTTGATGAAGGGGTTGATACTTTAAAGCAGCAAATCGCTCAGGCTCAATTTGATACAGGGTACACAGCTCAATTAAATGGCTTTTTAAATTCCTACCAAACGCAATTTCAAGCATTGGTCCAGGCACAGGTTGAATTGGGCTTAGATTTAAATTCAGGTGCACTTGGAAAAATGCGTAAAAGTGTTGAACAAAGTGATGCAATCGTTGCGCAGATACTATTAAGCACTAAGCAGCAGGTAGATAAAAGCGTTGAACAGGCACAATTTTTAGCCATTCTTATTTTTGTGATTGCTGGCATTATTGTTTTAATGTTGGTTTATTTCACGAGCCGCTCGATTATTGTGCCTATAGAGCGGGTTTATCACACCATTAACGATATTCGTCGTAATAATGATTTAAGCGTGATGATAGAGCAAACAGGTAAAGACGAAATTACCACCATGACGGTCGACTTTAATAGTTTAATAGGCGATTTTAAAAACTTAATTAACGAAGTTAATGGTGCTTTAAATACGCTTAACATAGCAACAGAGCATTTATCAGAAAGTACCGCAGCAACAAGCTCCGGTATGCAAGAGCAATTACATGAAGCCGACATGGTTGCAACTGCAGCCACCGAAATGCAGGCGACGATTCAGGATATTTCACATAACACTGAAGCGGCTGCTAAAAAAGCAGAGTCAACAAACTTAAGTGCTCAACAAGGGCGCAGTGAAGTTGACTCTACCGTTAAGCACATTAGAGCCCTATCTGATTCGTTAGGGAATGCATCAAATGTAGTATCGCAACTTGAAAAAGATGGCGAAACAATTGGTTCAGTGCTTGATGTAATTCGGGGGATTGCAGATCAAACAAATTTACTCGCACTTAATGCGGCAATAGAAGCGGCACGTGCTGGTGAGTATGGTCGTGGTTTTGCTGTTGTTGCAGATGAGGTTCGTTCATTAGCGAAGCGTACTCAAGAGTCCACGAGTGAGATTGAAGGTATTATAAGTACCTTACAGCAGCGTACTCAAGAAGTGGTGAGTATTATGCACAAATGTCGTTCTCAAGGCGATGAAAGTGCCTCGCAAGCAATTAAAGCAGGTGAGTTATTAGGCGCAATTACTGAAGATGTACAAACAATAATGGAAATGAGCTCTCAAATAGCGGTTGCTATTGACGAGCAAAGCCAAGTGGCATCAGAGGTTAATAAAAATGTAGTAAGAATTCGCGACATTGCGCAAGATGCAACTGAACATGCTGCTAAAAACGCCCAAACTAGCGAAGAAGTATCTGAGCAAGCTAGAGTGTTATTTAGCGCTATTGATAAGTTTAAAGTGTAACTAACCTGAACTCTGGATAGTAAATATCTTAACCAGGGTTTAGGTTAACTAATCTAAAAATACCCACCTAAAGTTACCAATAAGGTTTAAGGAATAAACTTTATTGGTACACTGTTTTTGTTTTGTTCGTGCTCGGCTACGCGTGCCGAATATTCATCGCTCAACGTTTGTTGCTGCGCTTGTAGTTTTTCAAAGTAACTCCAACTGAACAGTCCACTATTGTGACCATCATCGAAATCTAAACGCAGTGCATAATGCCCGACAGGTACTATGTTTTTTATACCTACAGATTGTTTATTAAGTACTAGCTTCATTGGACCAGAGCCATGGCCTTGCACTTCAGCAGAGGGAGAGTGAACGCGTAAAAATTCACAGCTAAAGACTGCTTGGCTATCGTCGTCAAAATAAACATCTAAATTTTTACTCACGCTGTGGTAATGCACTTTTGTAACGTGTTTCATTTTATATATCCCATTAAAAAGCCCCCAATCTGGAGGCTTTTAGTATAACGTTTATATTCGTTTTATAGAATGAAGCGGCTTAAGTCTTCATCTTCAACAAGTGCGCCTAGATGTTTTTCAACGTAAGCAGCGTCAATAACAAGTGATGAACCTGCTTTTTCAGAAGCATCGTATGAAATTTCTTCCATCAATCTTTCCATCACAGTATGCAAGCGACGAGCACCGATGTTTTCGGTTTTTTCGTTAACTTGCCACGCAGCCTTAGCAATACGCTCAATAGCATCATCACTAAACTCAATCGTTACTTGCTCAGTTTTAAGGAGCTCTCGTTGTTGCTCAGTAAGCGATGCATGTGGCTCTGTCAGGATACGTTTAAAGTCATCTGCAGTTAGTGGCTCAAGTTCTACTCGAATCGGTAAGCGACCTTGTAGCTCAGGTATCATGTCTGATGGTTTAGACATTTGGAACGCACCTGAGGCAATAAACAACATATGGTCAGTTTTAACCATACCGTGTTTTGTGTTTACTGTTGAGCCTTCAATTAGCGGTAGTAAGTCGCGCTGAACACCTTCTCGGCTCACATCAGGGCCTGAAGAATCACCACGTTTACAAATTTTGTCTATTTCATCAATAAACACAATACCGTTTTGCTCTACTGCAAAAATAGCTTGTTCTTTTAGCTCTTCAGGGTTTACTAATTTAGCGGCTTCTTCTTCCGTTAATAGTTTGAAGGCCTCTTTAATTTTCAACTTACGTTTAGTGCGTTTATCGCCGCCCATGTTTTGAAACATGCTTTGTAACTGGTTGGTCATATCTTCCATACCAGGAGGCGCCATAATTTCTACGTTTGATTGAGCTTGCGCTAGTTCAATCTCGATTTCTTTATCATCTAATTGACCTTCACGTAATTTTTTACGAAATGTTTGGCGAGTAGATGAAGTATCGTCGCGTTGGCTTTCGCCATATTGATCTTTAACCGGTGGTAAAAGTGCATCTAAAATACGCTCTTCTGCTGCTTCTTCGGCGCGATGTTTAAACTTTTTAGTTTGCTGTTCGCGAGTCATTTTAATTGAAACATCAACGAGGTCACGTATGATCGTATCTACTTCTTTACCAACATAACCAACTTCAGTAAATTTAGTCGCTTCTACTTTAATGAATGGTGCGTTAGCAAGTTTTGCTAAACGACGGGCAATTTCTGTTTTACCTACACCTGTTGGACCAATCATTAATATATTTTTTGGTGTTACTTCACTGCGTAAATCTTCATTTAATTGCATGCGGCGCCAGCGATTACGAAGCGCAATAGCGACCGCTTTTTTAGCTTTAGCCTGACCTATAATGTGCTGATCTAGCTCGTGAACAATTTCTCTTGGGGTCATATCAGACATAATAGTTCCTATTATAATTCTTCGATTGTTTGGAAGTTATTAGTAAATACGCAGATGTTGCCTGCAATAGTTAAGCTTTTCTCTACTATTTCACGAGCGCTTAAATCTGTATTTTCTAAAAGGGCGGTTGCAGCTGATTGCGCAAAGTTACCACCACTACCAATTGCAATTAAATCGTTTTCTGGCTGAACTACATCGCCATTACCGGTAATAATTAAAGAGGCTGTTTCGTCTGCTACGGCGAGCAGCGCTTCGAGTTTTCGAAGGGCACGGTCGCTTCGCCAATCTTTAGCCATTTCTACTGCGGCTTTAGTTAGGTTACCTTGATGCATTTCTAATTTGCTTTCAAAACGTTCGAAAAGAGTGAAGGCATCAGCAGTACCGCCGGCAAAACCAGCGATTACTTTGCCATTATAAAGACGTCGAACTTTGCGGGCGTTGCCCTTCATTACGGTGTTACCAAGTGAAACTTGGCCATCGCCGCCAATTACAACTTTGTCGCCGCGGCGAACACTTACAATAGTAGTCATGTTATTCCTCATCATCGAGCTGCAGAGGCAACTCGTAAAAAACGATTATGATGAGGTTATATGGGTGAATGGTTTATTTTCAAGTCCAGCCCCAAATTCCGCAGCCGACTATTTTTACACGTTTAAGTTTGTTTTTATCGCTTTCGGCTTGGCGTTTGGTTTTATAAGGGCCTAAACGTACTTTATACCAAGTACCATTGCTGCCTTCAGCCTGTTTTATCTCAGAAATGAGCCCTGCAAATGCAATTTTAGCTTTTAACGATTCAGCTTGTGCATGAGTCCTGAACGAACCGCATTGCATAACATAAGGACCTTTTTGCTCAAGTTCTTTTACTTCAACTTGAATCTCGTGGTTTCTAATTTCTTTAATAAATTCCGGTGTACGTGGAATAACAACTTCTACTTTTGCGGGTGCAGTTGGGTTAGCTTGTTTTTCGACAAGTTTTGGATCGGCATTACTTTTTATAAACCATAGTGTGTAGGCAAAACCACCTACAAGTAAGATGGCTATAACGGCTAAAAGAATAGGAAATGGTTTTTTAGCGGGTGCGTTTTTTTTACTGTTTCTGCCTGCAGGCTTTTTATTAATATAATCGTGCTGTGCCATGGTGTTATTTTGGCCTTAACCTAAATCATGTCTATAGGGTCTACGTCTAAGCTCCAGCGTACTTTTTGTGCAAGTTTACTGGTACTTAAATAATCAACCATTTGCGCAAGGTACTGATGTAATATGCGACGATCTTGCGCTTGAATATGCAATTGAAAACGATACATACCTGCGACTCTTTCAAGTGGGGCAGGGATCGGACCGAGCAATTGTATACCAGATACCCCATTCACAGGAACCAAATCCGTCAAAAAATCGACGACTAGTTTAATACTATGTCCTTGTGCACGCACAATGGCCATATTTGTAATGGGCGGTAAGTCAGCATCATCGCGCTCACTAAGAGCAAAACGGGCAAAGTCTTGGTAACCATTATTAACTAAGTCTTGCAAAAGAGGGTGTTCTGGAAAGTGTGTTTGTAATAACACTTGACCAGGTTCTCCTGAACGTCCAGCACGCCCCGCTACTTGGGTGACTAATTGCGCTAAATGCTCTGTCGCTCTGAAGTCGCATGAGTATAAGCCGCTATCTACATCTAAAATTATAACAAGGCTCACATCTGCAAAGTGATGGCCTTTGGCAAGCATTTGTGTGCCCACTAAAATGCGTGCGCCCCCTAGGTTTATTTCATCAAGTGCTTTTTCAAGGCTACCTTTACGGCGAGTTGAATCGCGGTCTATACGAGTAACAGGTGTATCAGGGAATTCGGTCGATAAAAACTCTTCAATTTGCTCTGTGCCTTTACCGTTAGGAAATATTTGCGTACTTCCACAGTCAGGGCATTGGTGAGGGACAGGGTACTGGTCGCCACAGTGATGACAGATCATTTGCCCAATCGCTTTATGAAATGTAGCGCTGGTACTGCATCGTTTACACTCGCTCAACCAACCGCACTCATGGCAAATAAGGGTGGGTGAGAAACCTCGGCGATTTAAAAATACCATAACCTGTTTACCGCGATTTAAGTGCTGACGCATAGTAGCAAGGCTTGCATGTGCAATACCTGCTTGGTCGGGCTGACCTTTCATATCGAGTAACTTAAACTGGTTGTCAGTCGCTGTTTGTGCACGCTCGGTTAAACTTAATAGCTGGTATTTGTTATTAATTGCTTTGTGTAGTGTTTCAAGCGCGGGTGTGGCGCTGCCTAATATAAGCGGGATTTTATGCTGAAAAGCTCTGTAAGCGGCTAAATCACGAGCATGGTAACGAAGGGTATCTTGTTGTTTAAATGACGAGTCGTGTTCTTCATCAACAACAATCATACCGAGTTTTAAAAATGGTAGAAAAATACTCGAACGCGTGCCAATAACTATCGCGCAACTGCCTTTTTCGCAAAAACGCCATGTTTGTAAACGTTCGTTGTCAGTAAGTGCTGAGTGCCAAAGCATAATGGGTGTATCAGGAAAGCGGCGGCGGAAACGGTTTACGGTTTGTGGTGTTAGGCCGATTTCGGGCACGAGTACGAGGGCTTGCTCGCCACGTTTGAGTACTTCTTCTAGGCACTGTAAATACACTTCGGTTTTACCGCTGCCCGTTACGCCTTCTAATAAGAAGCTGCTAAAGCCAGTACTTTGATTTATAGCTGTGCAAGCAACCGCTTGTTCTTTATTTAGTACTGGTTTACTACCGACGGTTGGAGCAACACTTTGCCATTGGTTATCGTGCTCAATAGTTTGTGTTATGAGTTCTTTATCTATTAAGCTATCTATTGTTTTTTTACTAAAGCCCAGTGCTTTTAACTCAGTTAATGATGACTTACCTGATTGCGATAACTGCTTTAATAGGTTGAGCTGTGTTTTAGCTTTTAACGACGGTACTTTTGCACCTTTTTCTGTCAGGGCAACCATATTAATACTGGTTTTATCAGGCGATTCACCTTGGCGAAGTGCACCAGGTAGCGCTATATGAATAGTTTCGCCTAATGGGTAGCAATAATAGCGGGCAGTAAAGCTAAGGAGTTCTAAATGCTGGGCACTTAAAATAGGGGCGTCGTCTATTACCTCTATAATATTTTTAATTTTATTTAAAGGGACGTCGGTACTGCTTTTAATACCCAAAACAACCGCTACTTTTTTTTGATTACCAAAAGGTACCAAAACCCGCATGCCAGGTAGTAAAGGAGTTGATAAGCCACTGAGCTGTTCTTCTATTTTATAATCAAAGGTGCGTGGAAGTGGGACTTTAATAGCAACTTCAACAAAACTCATAACAACTCAACCCGTAAAATTAATGCTGTAATGTACTAAAAATAACGCTAAAAACCTACTAGCAATAGCGCTTGAGACAGAGATTGTTCACTTTTTTGGCAAAAATATAAATAAATACTTGTGTGGGGGGAGGTTGTTGGATAAAATCCGCCACCAACAAATTTGTTTTAACGACGTATGGTGCCAAACTCCGGGTTTGGAGAGCGATGCGGCCTTAACTAGAGGTTCCTATGAAAGAAGGTATTCACCCTAAGTACGAAGTAATTTCTGCAACATGTTCATGTGGAAATAAATTCGAAACTAGCTCAACTCTTTGTAAAGACATTCACTTAGACGTATGTTCTGCGTGTCACCCGTTTTACACTGGTAAGCAAAAAGTTTTAGACACTGGCGGACGTGTTGATCGCTTCAACAAGCGCTTCGGTGCACTTGCCAGCAAGAAGTAATTATTGCTGTTTAGTTAAAAAAAGCACCTTAGGGTGCTTTTTTTGTGCCTAAAATTTGTTATTTATTATCTTAAACTAACCTACATAAATCTTTGAGCAATTTAACGAATTAAATTGCACTATAACATCGTTAAAAATTTTTTATTTAGAACAACTAGATACAAAAATTTTTGCCTAGTTCTAGCGTAATTTTCTTAACGTTAAATAGACCCCATATATAAGCAGATTGGTATTATTTCGTTGATTTTAACTATCCCCTCCTTTTGCATAACTATTTCCTATTCTTATTCTGAGTATGCATAATCCTTTACAGACAAATCGATAGATATTCTCTATATTTTAAATAGTACAATTTTTAACTAGGTTGATAAAAGCATCTAACGTGGGCTTATCTGTTTTTAAAGTAGGGTAGTAGGCTGTTATTCTAAGTTTATGCTGATACTTTAAGTATACATTTTATAAGATTTTGATAGGCATAAAAGCACCTTAAAACTTACTTTTTAGGTGAATTTTTATTTATTAAATGTTGATATAATCCTGCAAAGTTACTGAAAAACCTCTTAAAATTATAGGATATAGCATATAACAGGATAGACCTGATATTGCTTGGAATTTAAAAATAATAAGGGTATCGTACCCCAAGACTCCATCTCTCACTTTAACTTAAATTGCAGGATACCATCGCGTTATGTCTGACTTTCGTGAACAAGCACTACATTACCACTCACATCCCGTACCAGGTAAAATTAGCATTGAGCTTACAAAACCAGCTGAAACGGCTCATGATCTTGCACTTGCGTATAGCCCAGGTGTTGCCGAACCTGTACGTGAAATAGCTGCAGATCCTGCAAATGCTTATAAATATACTGGTAAAGGTAACATGGTTGCGGTTATTACTAATGGTACTGCAATTCTAGGCCTTGGTAATTTAGGTCCTTTAGCGTCTAAGCCTGTAATGGAAGGTAAAGCGTTATTGTTTAAACGTTTTGCAGGGCTTGATTCTATCGATATTGAAGTTAAGCACAAAACAACAGAAGACTTTATTAATACGGTTGCCAACATTGCCGACACATTCGGTGGTATTAACCTTGAAGATATTAAAGCACCAGAGTGTTTTGAAATAGAAAAAGCATTAATAGAGCGTTGTAGTATTCCTGTTTTTCATGACGATCAACACGGTACTGCCATTGTAACGGCTGCTGGTATGTTAAATGCGCTAGAAGTACAAGGTAAGTCAATTGAAGATGCAATTATTGTATGTTTAGGTGCAGGCGCTGCCGCTGTTGCGTGTATGGAGCTGTTAATTAAGTGTGGTGCACTGCGTGAACACATTTATATGCTTGACCGCAAAGGTGTTATTCATACCCGCCGCGATGACTTAAATGAATATAAACAGCTTTTTGCTAACAATACCGATAAGCGTACATTGCAAGATGTAATTGCAGATGCGGATGTATTTGTGGGTGTTTCTGGCCCTAACTTATTAGCGGCTGAAGATTTAAAGCTAATGGCTGCAAAACCAGTTGTGTTTGCATGTTCAAACCCAGATCCTGAGATTGATCCTGCACTTGCGCACGGCGCACGCAACGATTTAATCATGGCAACAGGGCGCTCTGATTACCCTAACCAAGTTAATAATGTTTTATGTTTCCCGTTTATTTTCCGTGGTGCGCTTGATGTACGTGCAAGCGCTATTAACGATGAAATGAAAATTGCTGCAGTAGATGCTATTCGAAGTATTGCCAAAGAGCCAGTACCTGCAGAAGTTTTAAAAGCCGCTGGAGTAGATAAACTAGAATTTGGTGCGCAGTATATTATTCCAAAACCAATGGATCCACGTTTACTGCCGCGTATAGCAAGAGCTGTTGCACTTGCTGCTATTGAGTCAGGTGTTGCACAAATTGAGCTACCTGAAAACTATATGCAGTAAATCTATACAGTAGAGCTATGCAATAAAATTTAGACATAAAAAAACCTCAGTAATTACTGAGGTTTTTTTGTCTTTGTAATATTTATTCTTCGTTTAAAACGGGTACTTCTAGACCCATTTCTTGCATTATTTTTTTAACTTCTTCTGGTACTTTTTCGGCGTTATCTTTACGTAAGTCATCGTCATTTGGTAAAGGTTGGCCAGTAAAAGCATGCAAAAATGCCTCACATAGCAATTCACTATTTGTAGCATGGCGAAGGTTATTGATTTGACGACGTGTACGTTCGTCAGTTAATACCTTTAATACATTTAGCGGGATCGAAACGGTGATCTTTTTAACTTGCTCTGATTTTTTACCGTGTTCTGCGTATGGGTGAATATACTCACCATTCCATTTAGCCATAAGATGTATCGTTGCCTCAGATTATTAATTTCTCACACGGTATAAAAAGCGTGTAAATATGCGTGAAATTCTATCGATTTAAAAAAGATAGTCAAATAATAGATACCGATCTATCTTAATAAGCCTATTGTAGGTGTAAAGATAAGCACACTTTTGTGAGCTAAAATGTGTTATTCGCAGAGGCCCCTTCTACTTTTAGCCATCTAGAGCTTTAAAATACTTTGACTTATCAAAACGGATAACTTACTCTTTTAGACGTCTAAACATCCAAATTAATCAGGTGACGAATATGAGCGAAAAAAACAAAGCGACCATTGCTGTACGTAACGGCGTTGATGCTGATAAACATCATGGTGCGGTGGTACCGCCAATTTATTTATCGACTACTTATTCGTTTGCCGACTTTGATACTAAGCGTGAGTATGATTATGGTCGTAGCGGTAATCCTAATCGTGATATTTTAGCTGAGACGCTTGCTAAGCTTGAAGGTGGCGCTCGTGGCATAATTACAGCTACAGGCATGGCTGCCGTGCATTTAGCTACTCAGCTACTTAATAGTGACGATACGTTAGTAATTCCACATGATTGTTATGGTGGCAGCTATCGTTTATTTACATCTTTACAAAAACGCGGACTACTAAAGCTCGAAATATTAGATTTAACAAAAGAAGAAAGTCTTCAACAAATTTTAGTAATTAAACCTAAGCTTATTTGGATAGAAACCCCAAGTAACCCAGTACTTCGTTTAACAGATATTAAAGCGGTTACCGATGTGGCTAAGCAATGCGGTGCATTGGTGGCTGCAGATAACACGTTTTTGTCACCTGCTTTACAAAATCCTCTTAAGTTTGGTGTAGATATTGTGGTGCATTCAACCACTAAATACATTAACGGACACTCAGATGTAGTAGGCGGCGCTGTTATTGCCGCAACACAAGAGTTAGGCGATGAGCTTGCTTGGTGGGCTAATAACATTGGTATTACGGGTGCGCCTTTTGATAGCTATTTAACGCTTCGTGGTTTACGTACTTTAAATGTGCGCCTAAGGCAGCATCAAGAAAATGCACTGGCAATAGCTAAGTATCTTGAAAGCTCTGAATATGTAAGCCAAGTTTACTACCCAGGTCTTGAGTCACATCCTCAACATGAGCTGGCTAAAGCACAGCAACTTGGTTTTGGTGGCATGGTGAGTTTTGATATTAAAGGCGATATAAACGACGCTGCGGCATTTTTAACTAGCCTTAAAACGTTTAGTTTAGCTGAGTCACTAGGTGGCGTAGAGAGCTTAATTTGTCACCCTGCAACTATGACGCACGCAGGTATGGAGGCAACAGCACGTTTAGAAGCGGGTGTGGGCGATACGCTTATTCGTATTTCGGTAGGTATTGAAGATATACACGATTTAGTCGCTGATTTTGAACGAGTGTTTGAACTTGTAAAACCAGGGCAAAATAAAAATGTTGGCCGTGTAGGCAAAGGAGCAGGCACTCCTGGTGGTAACGTTAAATTAAGTGCAGCCCGTCCGGCGCTTTGGTGATTAATATGGTCAATTGTGTACATAAATTTGGTGGTTCAAGCTTAAGCTCAAGTGAGCGCTATCAAAGCGTAGCTAAAATAATTATTGGGCATACTCAGACGGGCGACTGTGTTGTGGTATCGGCTGCGGGTAAGACAACCGATACGCTAGTATTACTTTGGCAAAGCTATCAAAAACAAGATACTCAAGCAGTCGCTGATATTTTACTGCAGTTAAATAACCATCAAAGTGATTTAATAGAGCAGCTATTAGAAGCCGATTTAAAACGAAGTGCACTTAAAACACTAAGTATCGAACTTAGCTATATTGCAGAACTTGCTCAAGCTGAGCAGCTAAAAGAGGCTGCATTGCTTGCACATGGCGAACTGTGGTCAGCACGTTTACTCGCTACTTATTTACAGCAGCTAAATATTGAGGCATGCGCTCAAGATGCACGTACTCTTTTTACCTTAAATGATGGCGAATTAATGCATGCGCAAAATGCGCAGCAATGTGGGCAGTTAATTTTGCCTAATAAAATAAATGTTGTTACTGGGTTTATTGCCGCAGATATCAAAGGCGAGACAGTAACGCTTGGCCGAAATGGCAGTGACTACAGTGCAACACTACTTGCAAATTATTGCAATGCTAAGCAAGTATGTATTTGGACTGATACACAGGGAGTGTATAGCACTGATCCTCGCAAGGTAAAAAAAGCGATTAAATACGGCAAAATTTGCCGTGGGCAAGCTAATTTATTAGCTCGTTTGGGTAACCCTGTATTACATGCAAAAACACTATCGCCACTTAAAAACACAGATATTAAGCTAGCTGTTCGCAGTAGTTTTGACGTACAAGCAAGTCCAACAGATATAGTCAAAGAAGGTTCAGCGAAGAAAAAGCGTTTTATAACCACGTTGCAAAATGTTGACCTATTAATGGTTGAAGGATTAAGTGAAGGTGAAGTTGCAAGTGTTAGTCAGCTTATTCAGCATAGCCTTCATCACTTTAACCATAATGGTGAAGTGTATTTAGTAGTACCTGCAGCACAAACTTATCTGGTTATTAATTATTTTGCGGGTAGGGCAAATATTAGCGAGTCAAATTTAAACGGTTGTGCAATTGTAGCGCCTGAGCAAGACGTTAATACATTAAGCTTACAAGCATTAGATTTATTAAAACTCCACAGCATAAAACCTCGTTTTGTCCATCAAGATACTGGCTATGCTTTATTGCTTACCGATCAATTTATAGATAGTGATATACAAAGTGACTTACACGATAAGCTAATTAATAAAGGCCAAGAAATCGCAATTATAGTTGCGGGGCTTGGTAACGTTGGCGACGTTTTCATTAAACAGTTATCGGCACAATTTGAGCGTTTATCGGATGACTTTAGTATTAAATTAGTCGGTCTAATTCGCTCTAAAAAAATGCTGTTTAATGCAAGTGGTATTAATACACAGCAATGGAAAACTCAATGGCAGCATGAGGCAAATAGCTATCAATCTGCAGATTTACTGAATGCTATAAATGAGCTCGATTACGAGCATAAAATTGTAATTGATATTACCGCAAGTGAACAATTTAGCTTGTTATATCCAGACTTTGTAGATAGAAACTGTCATTTAATTAGTGCTAATAAATACGCTGGAACAGCACCGACTACTTGGTATAAAGCACTTCGTAGTAATATTACAGAACGTAATTTACATTGGCGATATAACACCAGTGTAGGCGCTGGCTTACCTATTAACTTTGCTTTGGCTGATTTGCAAAATAGTGGCGATAAAATAACACGTATAGAAGGTGTTTTCTCAGGCACGCTTTCGTGGTTATGCAGTAAATATGATGGAACAAGGCCATTTTCTGAGTTGCTACTGGAAGCTCAGAAAATGGGATTCACAGAGCCAGACCCTCGCGAAGATTTATCTGGGCGAGATATGCAGCGTAAGCTACTTATTTTAGCTCGAGAGCTAGGTGTTGAGCTTGAACTTGACGATATTAGCTTATCGGCATTGATGCCAGATGAACTTGCGCTGGGAAGTTGGGATGACTTTTTAAATAAAAAAGCACAGCTAGACGCGTTCATCGAAGAGCATGCAGTGACAGCAAAGTCTAAAAATTTAGTACTTAGATATACGGGCTTGTTAGAAATCACACAAGGTGAAGTAATTGCTAAAGTGGGAATCGCGTATGTGCCTAATGGCGATGCGTTAGCAAACCTTACACCAGGCGATAATATTTTTGTAATTAATAGCAAATGGTATAGCGATAACGCATTAGTGATTCAGGGGCCAGGAGCGGGTAGGGAAGTGACCGCTGCGGGTGTACACTCTGATTTATATTGGCTTGTTCAAAACTTAAAATAAACATTTGGTTTAAACAAAAACGGCAGCTTAAATAAGCTGCCGTTTTTGTATTACATACATATTATTAAAATAGCTCTTCTTCTGTTTTAGTGTCTTCTTCAAATATATCGTTAGGCTGAGATAGCACATACTTTGTAGGTGCGGTGCCTTTTTCAAAATATTCAAATCGACTTGTGTAGTCATTTTTATGGCTAAGTAAGCCTGTAGCTAAATCAATACGAATAGAAACAAGTCCCTCAGGCGGCTCAATTGGGGCTTCAGGCTTGCCTTCAAGTGCCGCTTTCATAAATTCAACCCATGCTGGCTGCGCGGTTTTAGCGCCAGATTCCGCACCTGATATTTGGCTGCTATCTAGGTTGTTATTGTACGTAGAGCGACCAAGAGCATTGCCCGGGTTATCAAAGCCAACCCAAACTGAGGTCATCACATTACTATTAAAACCGCTAAACCAAGTATCTACTGAGTCATTAGTTGTGCCTGTTTTACCCGAAATATCGCGACGATCTAGCGCTTGTGCTCGCCAACCGGTTCCACTCCAACCTGTTTTATGAGCCCAGCTACCACCCCCCCAAATTGCACTATTCATAGCATCAGCAATTAAAAATGCATTTTGCTTAGAAATAATTCTCGGCGCACATTTTTTCATTTGCTCCATTTCATCATCACTATTATGCATTGAGAGTGCATTATGTGTTGGCAAAGGCTCTTCGTCACAGGCAAGAGCAGGGTTTGCTTTAAACAATACATTGCCGTAAGCGTCTTGAATTTCTGAGATAAAGTAAGGTTCAATTAAATGACCGCCATTGGCAAATGTACTCATGCCTCTTGCAAGTTCAAGAGGAGTAATGGAAGCACTACCAAGGGCTAATGATTCACTGCGATTAATGTCAGCGTCTTTAAAACCAAATTTTAGTAAGTGATCAGCTGTACGTTGCAATCCAACACCACGTAGTAAGCGCACCGAAATAACGTTTTTAGACTGTGCTAAAGCACGGCGAATTCGAATAGGACCGTTGTAAACAGCAGGGCTGTTTTTAGGACGCCATGCTACGCCTTGGCTCTTATCCCATTGGTTTATAGGTGCATCATTTAATATAGACGCAAGCGTGTAACCTTTTTCAAGTGCTGCCGAATATATAAAAGGTTTTATATTAGAACCCACTTGACGCTTAGCTTGTATCGCTCGGTTGTATTGACTTTGCTCAAAGCTGTAACCCCCTACAATAGCTTTTATTCTACCGTCTTGTGGATCGAGGGATACAATAGCGCTTGATGCTTCTGGTATTTGGCTTAATAAGTAGCTGTTATCTTCGTTTTGACGTACCCATATTTGCATACCTGGCGTTAAAATATCAGTAGCTGCTTTTGGAGCAAAGCTTTGGCGGTAGCGAGTAATATACTTACGCGCCCATTTTAAACTATCCCAACTGAGAGTTGTTTGCTCACCGTTTTTAAGTAGTACTGTAGCTGTTTTATTATTAACACTGAGTACTGCTGCAACTTTTAAAGTGCCTAACTCATTTACGCTCTGTAATTTATTGAGTATTTGTTGCTCAGTTAAAGCTGGTTGTGTTTCAGGATTCCATAAAACATCAGTTGGACCTCTAAAACCATGACGCATATCGTAACTGTGTAAGTTATTTACAAGTGCGTTTTGCGCTGCTTTTTGAACCTTTGACTCTACTGAGGTAAAAATTTTAAAACCAGAGTTGTAGGCTTTATCTACCCCATAGCGCGAAACCATTTCAGCGCGCACCATTTCAGAGATATACGGTGCGTATAAGTTTATTTCTGCACCGTGAAAATAAGCTGTAATAGGTTGGCTAGTTGCTTCGTTATATTGCTCTTGTGTTATATAGTCTTCGGTCAGTAAACGGCCTAAAACTACATTTCGGCGCGCTTTTGCACGCGTTGGGTTACGAATTGGGTTTAAAGCTGAAGGTGCTTTAGGTAAACCTGCAATCATCGCCATTTGCGCAAGTGTTAAATCTTTTAGCTCTTTACCGTAATAAACTTGCGCTGCTGCACCAATACCGAAAGCACGATTACCTAATTCTATTTTATTAAGGTAAAGCTCTAAAATTTCGTCTTTTGTTAACACTCCTTCAATATGCAGCGCTATAAATATTTCTTTAACTTTACGGATATACGCTTTTTCGCGTGTTAAAAAGAAATTACGAGCAAGCTGCATAGTAATAGTACTTGCGCCTTGCTTTTTCTCGCCAGTAGATATAAGAACAACAGCCGAACGTACTATACCAATAGGGTCTATGCCTATATGATCGTAAAATCGATTATCTTCTGTCGCTAAAAATGCATTAATGAGTGTTTGAGGAATTTCATCAATAGTCACTGGAATACGACGTTTTTCACCAAATTGATTGATTAAAAGCCCATCTTTAGTGAATACTTGCATAGGAGTTTGTAATTGCACGTCTTTTAAAACTTGCACACTGGGGATATCAGGTTTAACGTAGTAATAAAGACTGATCAAAGTAATCAGACCAATTAACACACAAATGATAAAAAATTGTAAAGTTCGTTTTAATAAAATCACTTATATTTCCCTAAATGGACTCCCAATTGCGAGTTTTGACTGCTAGTATATATTGATTAAAAAATGAATAATATTTTTTCATATAAAAATTATAACTTGTTTATTATTAAAACAAAGGCCAAGTTGAAACATGCTAAGTCAACTATTTCAAAAACCGTCCCAAATGATGGTAGGAATTGATATTGGATCACACTCTATTAAGGCTGTGCTTTTACGTGAAATTGAAACTGGATTTCGACTCGAAGCACTTGCAATTGAGCCGATGCCAAAAGGCGCAATGAGTGAGCGCACAATTCAAGATATTGAAGCGATTGGTAACGTAATTACAAAATTAAGAAAAAAATTACCAAAGTCGTTAAAATCTGCAGCAGTGGCTGTTTCTGGCCAAACAGTCATTACAAAAGTGATCTTCATGGATGTATCGTTAACTGATGCTGAACTTGAGTCGCAAATTGAAATTGAAGCCGATAGTTTAATTCCATATCCTCTTGATGAAGTGAGCCTCGACTTTGAGAAGCTTTCGACGAATGAGGCCGATCCTAGTAAAATGAATGTTTTGCTTTCAGCTGCTCGTACTGAGAGTGTAGAAGCGCGAGTTGGCGCTTTAGAAGCTGCAAATTTAGAAGCTAAAATAGTTGATGTAGAAAGCTATGCATTAAGTCGTGCAATGGATGTGTATTACCAACAATTACCTAGCGACGCATTTAATAAATGTGTGGCTGTGGTTGATATTGGTGCGGTTTTAATGCTCGTGAGCGTTGTTCAAGCTGGGGAAACAATTTATACACGTGACCAAGTTTTTGGTGGCGACCAATATACAAATAGTATTGTTGCTTATTATAATAAAGGATTTGATGAAGCTGAAATTGGTAAAACATCAGGTGATTTACCGCCAAACTACACATTTGAAGTATTAGCCCCCTTTCAAACTTCGTTACTTCAACAAGTGCGACGCGCGGTGCAAATGTTTTTAACAACCAGTGGCAAAGAGCAAATCGACTATATTGTATTAACAGGTGGTACATCGATGATTAAAGGTATTGACCGATTACTCATTGAAGAACTAGGTATTCACTCTGTCGTTGCTGAGCCTTTTGAAAATATGGAAATTTCTCCAAAAGTAGATCGTAATGTAATGCAGCGTCACAAAACGCAGTTTGCAATTGCGACAGGGTTGGCATTAAGGAGCTTTTCAACATGCCACATATAAATCTACTTCCTTGGCGTGAATCGCAGCGCGAAGAATCGAAAAAGAAATTTGTAACTATACTTATTGGTGTCGTTATACTTTGTTTTGCGAGTATGTACTTATTAAGCTCTTTTTATAGTGCATTAAAAGACGGTCAAAACTTAAAGAATAACTATTTAAGCTCAGAAATTAGCATGCTAGATAAAAAAATAAGTGAAATTAGAAGTTTAGATAAAAGAAAAGAAAACTTACAACAGCGTATGAGGCTCATTGAAGAATTACAAAGCAGCCGTAATTTGGGTACGCAAATAATGGATGAAGTTGCCAAAATAGTACCGGGTGGGGTTTATTTAACAAAACTCGAGCGCAGAGGCAGCCAAATACATGTATTGGGACGTAGTGAATCTAATAACCGTTTATCAACAATGCTGCGCCAAGTACAAAGCTCATATTTACTAGAGAATCCTTCAATGCAAGGCATTGTTGCAGGCGATCAATCTTCGCGTTTACTTAGTGATTTTAATATGGAATTTTATGTAAAACCATTTGATAAAATTGGTGAGGTTAGCGATGAGCCTTGATTTTAAAGCACTGAGTGAAATTGATTGGAATGAAATAGAGCTCGATAACATTGGCGATTGGCCTATTGCAGTTAAAGCAATTTGCTGTACGTTTGTTGCCGGACTTGTATTGTTTTTTAGTTATAGCCTATTAGTTTCTGATGAAATTGATAGTTACCACAGTGCAGTTGCGAAAGAGGTCGAGTTACGCACAACTTATCGCACTAAATACGCAGTCGCGAGTAAGCTTGAGATCTACCGTCAACAAATGATTGAAATGGAAGATAAGTTTTCACAATTATTAAAACGTTTACCTACCTCTAACGAAACCCCTGGTTTACTTGATGATTTGTCGTATGTTGGCACAACAAGTGGTCTGACTTTTTTAAAAATAGGTTGGTTACCAGAAGTCGAGAAAGAATTTTATACTGAATTACCGATTAAAATAGAAGTGATAGGGACCTACCATGAATTTGGTGAGTTTGTGGGTAAAGTAGCTCAGTTACCACGAATTGTAAGCTTACATGACTTTTCTATTTTATCATCGGGCGATAAACAGTTAACATTTAGTGTTGTTGCAAAAACATATCGCTATGAAGAAGGGGTTAAAAAATGAAGCTCCTTCGCGTAGTACCTGTAGTAATGGTGTTTGTTTTGAGTGGTTGTAATGATGATACGTCTGAGCAAAAAGAATTTATTGATCAAGTAAAAGCAAGCACAACACCAAAGGTTGAATCAATTCCTGAGCTGACAAAGTTTGAAATATTTGAGTACAGTGCTGGTCAGCTACGTAGCCCGTTTGTAGCGCCTCAGCCTGAGATAATCCAAAATAAATTAACGCAAGTAAAAAACTGTTTGCACCCAGATCAAGAGCGTCGCCGCGAACCGTTAGAAAAATACCCGCTAGATAACTTAGCAATGAAAGGCACAATTGGTTCTAGTGGACAAATATGGGCATTAATAACAGCAGCTGACGCTACTTTGCATCGTGTAACGGTAGGGAATTACCTTGGTAGTTATGATGGCAAAGTAAAAACAGTAAGTAACGACTATATAGAGTTAGTGGAATTAATCCCTGATGGGTCTGGCTGTTGGAAAGAGCGCTTGACTAAATTAGAAATGTTAGAGGCGGCAACAGATGGCGCAAATTAATAATAAAAAAGGTAAAAATAGCATGCATAAGGATGTACTTTGGCTTCATCGTATTTCACAAACATTACTGGCTGCTGTTGCTTTAGTCACTGTAAATTCAGCCGTTGCAGGGCCGTTACTTTATGATGTTCGTTATAATCCATTACTTAAAGGCGAAACTGAGTTACAGCTTGTTTTTGATGAAGAGTTAACGCTTGAGCCAAAAGTTCAGGTGTTTAATAGCCCAGCCCGAATCGAAATGTTTTTTGATACCGCAGAGTTAGAGGTTGGTTTAAATGATGTTGAAGTTAATCAAGCTGGAATTAGCAGTGTTACTAATGTTTTAACTAACAGTGGTTTAAAGGTAACGGTAAACTTAGATAGATTAAAAATTTATGAAACTGAAGTTCATAACAACTTAGTATCAATACGCGTGTCTGATAATCCTCTTACAGAATCTGAAAATGAAGATGTAGCGATGGACTCAGGTGATGTAAGTGGAAATTACATCAACCGTATCCAATCAATTGACTTTAGACGTGGTGAAAAGGGCGAAGCGAAAGTACTCGTATTTTTACAAGACACTCAAGCTGCAATTGAAGTCCATGAAAGTGGCGGTAAAATTTACGCTGACTTTCATCACACCGATATTCTAGATGACCTACTTTATGAATTAGATGTATTAGATTTTGGTACTGTTGTAAGTAATATCGAGACTTTTAAAGAAGACGGATTAAGTCGTGTCGTTATTGAGCCAAACGCTCAGTTTACATTTACGTACCAGCAAATAGATAATATTTTAACGCTGACGGTAGAAAAAGATGAAACGCAAAACGCCTATTTAGATGGTGGCGTTGAGTATCAAGGTCGCCCTATGACCTTAAATTTTCAAGATATCTCTGTGCGAGCAGCACTACAGATTATTGCGGGTTATAACGATTTTAACTTAGTAACCAGTGATTCAGTGACAGGTAATATAACACTGCGCTTAGATGGCGTACCGTGGGATCAAGCGCTTGACGTAGTATTGCGTATTAAAGGGCTAGACAAACGCATGGATGGTTCTATTTTAATGGTAGCGCCTGCAGAGGAGCTTGCGGCACGTGAAGCTAAAGATTTAAAAGCTAAACAGCAAGTTGAAGACTTAGAACCACTCTATAGTGAATACATTCGATTAAACTATGCTAAAGCCGAAAATTTTGCTGACTTATTAAAAACAGATAGGAACAGTATTATAACTGCCCGCGGTAGTGTATCGGTTGATCAGCGTACAAATACTTTATTGGTAAAAGATACTGTAAAGAGTATAGAAAACATTCGCCGGATGATAGAAACACTCGATATTCCGGTACAGCAGGTTGTAATCGAATCTCGAATGGTAACTGTGCGCGATAACGTTACTGAAGACTTAGGCGTACGCTGGGGCTTTAGTGATCAAGGCAGTAGTGTTGGTATTTCTGGCTCCCTTGAAGGCGCTGAAGGTATTTATAATGCGACATCAACTTCAAATGCGCCAAGTATTTCAGATCGATTAAATGTAAATTTACCAATTTCTAATCCTGCGGCCAGTATTGGTTTGCACATAGCAAAATTGGCTAACGGTACATTAATTGATTTAGAGCTAAGTGCTCTTGAAGAAGAGAATAAAGGCGAAATTATTGCTAGCCCGCGTATCATAGCGGCTAATCAGCAAAAAGCGCGAATAGAGCAAGGTACTGAAATCCCTTACACTGAGTCAGCTTCAAGTGGTGCTACTACTGTAAGCTTTAAAAAAGCGGTACTAAGCTTAGAAGTGACACCTCATATCACACCTGATAATAAAGTAATTCTAGACTTAATTATTACTCAAGATACTCGTGGTGATACTGTACAAACGGGAACAGGTGAAGCAGTGTCTATTGATACCCAAGAGATTCAAACTCAAGTGTTAGTTGAGAATGGACAAACCGTAGTACTCGGTGGTATTTTCCAGCAGCAGATCATTAATACTACGAGTAAAGTGCCAATTTTAGGTGACATTCCTTACGTAGGAAGACTATTTAAAACCACAAGTGAGTTTAATGAAAAGCGTGAATTACTTATTTTTGTGACACCAAAAATACAAATTGATTAAAATACAGTGGTTTTATGTTAACCAATGGGTGATTATTTAGATTAATTGCTCGTTATATGGCTTTTTATGCTAATTGACTTGAAATACCCCCGCAATTACTGAGATAATCCCCTCCTTAATTTTGGGGCCAGGTCGTTAGGCGGGGTTTTATTTCAAATTTTAGAGTTTGTTTGTACTAAAAGATATGGCTGAGAAACGTAATATATTTCTAGTTGGCCCCATGGGGGCTGGCAAAAGCACGATTGGTCGTCACATCGCTGACCAATTACACCTTGAATTTGTTGATTCTGATCAAGAAATCGAACGCCGCACAGGTGCAGATATTGCATGGGTATTCGATCTTGAAGGTGAAGAAGGCTTTAGACTTCGAGAAGAGTCTGTTATTGGCGATTTAACCGAGATGCAAGGTATTGTACTTGCTACCGGTGGTGGTTCAGTAATGAGCAAAGAAGTTCGAAACAAGCTTTCGGCTCGAGGTATCGTTGTATACCTAGAGACACCTATAGAGAAGCAAGTTGCACGCACGCAACGCGACAAGCGTCGCCCATTACTGCAAACTGAAGAAGCACCTCGTAACGTACTAGAGCGCTTAGCAGAAGAACGCGAGCCACTATACAAAGAAGTTGCTGATTTTGTTGTACGTACCGATGAGCAAAGCGCTAAAGTTGTTGCTAACCAAATCATCGAGAAATTAGATTTTTAAAAACCAATAATAAAGGAATAGCCAAGCATGCTTAAATTAACTGTTAATTTGGACGAGCGAAGTTATCCTATTTATATTGGGCAATCTGCACTTCAAGATAATGGCCGCCTGGTTCACCACATTGGTGATTGTCGGCCTATCATCATTACTAATGACACAATAGCGCCTTTATATTTGCAAAGGTTACTTGATTCATTAGCTGATCTAAATCCGCTATCTTTTATTATTCCTGACGGTGAGCAATATAAATCACTGGAATGGTTTGAAAAAATATCAGCATTTTTACTACAAAATAACTGTGGCCGAGATACGTGTTTAATTGCGTTAGGTGGCGGTGTTGTAGGTGACCTAACTGGTTTTGTAGCGGCTTGTTATCAGCGCGGCGTACCGTTTATTCAAATACCAACGACAGTGCTTTCACAGGTTGATGCATCGGTAGGTGGAAAAACGGCAGTAAATCATCCGTTAGGTAAAAATATGATAGGGGCATTTTATCAGCCTCAAGCGGTTTTTATTGATACGCAAACATTACACACTCTACCTGCACGAGAGTTTGCAGCAGGTATGGCTGAGGTAATTAAGTATGGTCTGATTTACGATACCGAATTATTTGCCTATTTAGAGCGAAATGTGACTAATTTACAGCAACTAGATGAAGCATGCTTACAGCATATCATTTTTAGATGTTGTGAAATAAAAGCGCTTATAGTTGCTCAAGATGAAAAAGAACATGGCTTACGGGCTTTGTTAAACTTAGGCCATACATTTGCCCATGCAATTGAGGCACAGATGGGTTATGGCGTTTGGTTACACGGCGAAGCTGTTGCAACAGGAATGGTATTAGCAGCTAAACTTGCCAAGACACGCCAAGATTTAAGCGCAGATGAAGTTGATCGAATTATTAAGCTGCTTGAGCTATATAATTTACCAACAGAAATTCCAAAGCAAATGACTAGCGAGCAGTTTTTAACGCATATGCGTAAAGACAAAAAGAATAAAAAAGGCACTATCCGCTTTATTCTACCTACCCAATTTGGCCAGTGTGCATTAGTTGATAATGTATCTGATGATCAAGTTAGAGACTTAATCGAGCAGTAAATGCAGTCACAAATTTTACCAAGCCGTGCGGCTTTGGTGGATAGAATCGCACTGCAATTTGAGTACGGGCAAAATTTAATTGTTTTACTTGGCACTTCTGGGCTAGGTAAAAGTTATATGCTCGAAACCTTCATTACAGATAAATACAACGACTTTAATAAAGCCTTCGTGCAAGTAAGTGCGCAAATGACTGATGCTCAGCTAATGAGTGAGTTATTAGAGCAAAGCTTTAACTCTCCCCTGATTGATCATAACTTAAGTTTACCTGAAAACTATTACCAATTACTGCAGCAGCAACCATGCGGGCCATGTTTATGGGTACTTGATGGCGGTAGGCAATTATCTGATGAGATGTTAATTGAGCTTGAGTTACTTTCTAAAAACAGCCCAAATACGCTATATATTATAATAGCTTCACAGTCTAAACTGGCTTTAAATAACGCTGTTGAAATTTATCTGGAGCCGCTAACGCTTCGAGAAAGCAAGATGTTATTGCAGTGGTACTTTACAGACTTACCCTATGATGAAGACCCTGTATTTAGTACTTTTTTAGCTGAGGCTCACGGTAATCCCAGCTTATTGCTTGCTTGGCAACCTAGTGAGCACATAGCCGATATTATTGTTAAAGACAAAGTGTCTTGGCGATTACACTTATTGATTTTGATGTTGCTGATTATGCTTTTAATTATTGGTCTGCTTTATAAGTCGGATATGACGCAGTGGTGGCAACAGTATTATCAGCAAGAAGAAACACAAGTAGTAAATACAGCAATATCTATAGAGCAAGTAAGTGAGCCGGCTATAAAGAAAAATGACTCAATAATTAACTTAAATGAACTTGAAGTAGTTGAGCCAGATATTAAGGCAGAGCGTGTACACATTAATGATGTGCCTGCCATAATGCAAAGCCTTACCGAACCTGGCAACACAGTTAACGTATCAGACAATGATGTTGATGATAGTACTAATAATAAAAGCAGTGTATCAAGTGACGTTAAATCTGAAGCTCTAAAAGTAAATACAGCAGAGCAAACTCAGATCAGCCAAGATAATATATGGTACATGCAGCAAATAGATACAAATAGTGTTATTCAATTATTAGCCGTAACTCAGCAGGAAGTTAGCGATAATTTTATTGCTCAATTCAATCTACAGCAGCAAACTCATACTTACCAAACAAAGCGAAATAATAAAATATGGTGGGTTGTTACATTTGGCAGTTTTGAAAGTATAAACGAAGCAAAATCAGCAATGGATACTTTATCTGCTGAGGTTAGAAAAAATAAACCTTTCTATAAAAAAATTAGTAAAATAAAGCAAGAAATAGCACTCGTTGATCAGTAAAACACACTGCTTTAGTGTAAAATCGCGCAACACCAGATTGAAGTAAAGAGCCAATGCAGCAAAAGAGTAGAGCCTTCCTTAAATGGGCCGGCGGAAAATACAGCCTAGTTGAAAATATTAATGCGCGATTAAACCAAGCTAGCAAGCATGCTGATACGTTGGTTGAACCTTTTGTTGGTGCAGGCTCTGTGTTTTTAAATAGTGACTTTAAACACTATATTCTCAACGATATAAATGCAGACTTAATTAACTTATACAAAGAGCTAAAAAGCTCTCCAGATGAGCTGATTAGTGACGCTAAAAAGTTATTTGTAGATTTGAATAATCACGCAGATGCTTATTACGAATATCGTGTGCAGTTTAATCAAAGTCGTGATGTATATGAACGTTCAATATTGTTTTTATACATGAACCGCCATGGTTACAACGGACTCTGTAGGTATAATTTAAAAGGTATTTTTAATGTGCCTTTTGGTAAATATAAAAAGCCTTACTTTCCTGAAAAAGAAATGTATTTTTTTGCTGAAAAAGCACAAAAAGCAACCTTTACCTGTTTAGATTACGATGATGTTTTTAAGTTAGTGCCTAACAATGCAGTTATTTATTGCGACCCACCTTATGTACCATTAAGTAAAACCGCTTCTTTTACGTCTTACGCTAAAGGGGGGTTTAATTTAGATGATCAGGCTAATTTGGCTAATCTGGCTGAGAAGGCTGCCTTTGAAAATGATACACCAGTGCTTATCTCTAATCACGATACCGTATGGACTCGAAAAATTTATAGCCAAGCATCACTTGACCAAATTCAAGTAAAGCGCACTATTAGCCCCAAAGGTGGCTCTAGAAATAAAGTTGACGAGTTGATGGCTATGTATTTAGCACCCAAGCAACCACAGCGTAAATTGCGATAACAAAAGCAATAAATAGTACAACCGCAATTAGGATGATAGAGACAGGAGAGTGTTGTTTAAAATCGACTTGGCGTTTATTTTCAGATTGAACACCAAAAAATGCTGCTAGCACACTTTGCAACGCACTAAAAAATTGCAGCATTATTTAAAATAAAGGTTTTAAAGATGGAGTGTTTTTAGAATCATCAGAGCTAGTAAGTAGCTCTAGTAAATCGAGGTAATGAAACTGAGCACTACGGCTATCGCCAGTTAACCACGAAAACCACGATGACTCTTCTTCAGCTTTAATACACGTGATTGTAGTTAATGTGTTTTGAGCACTTACCACTTGTGTATTATGACAATTACCCACTGAGCTTAATTCTTGCTCAGAGCTTGAATCAAAGCTAAACGCCCCGATAAGCAGTAATGCCGACGCAATTAATATCCCAGTTTTAAAAGCACGCATGATGAAATCCAATAATTTGTTACTTTTTTAATCATAGCAAATATTGATTAAATATCAAACTTAAAGTTACCTGAAATAGGGGCTATTACGCCATATTACTTGGGTAACATCTTCAATTAAGTTACATTAACGCAATACACTATTTATTGATGGAGTTAATCATGTTTAACCCAGAGCAAAAATATTTAATAGCCCCTTCTATTTTGTCTGCTGATTTTGCAAAACTAGGCGAAGATGTTGATAAAGTACTCGAAGCGGGCGCTGACGTGGTTCACTTTGATGTAATGGATAATCACTATGTACCTAATCTCACAATTGGTCCTATGGTGTGTAAAGCACTCAGAGATTACGGCATTACAGCACCTATCGACGTACATTTAATGGTTAAGCCTGTAGATAGTCTTATTCCATTGTTTGCAGAGGCTGGCGCATCAATTATTACTTTTCATCCAGAAGCCAGTGAGCACGTCGATCGTACAATACAGTTAATAAAAGATCACGGCTGTAAAGCAGGCTTAGTGTTTAACCCTGCTACAAGCTTAAGTTATTTAGATCATGTTATTGATAAGCTAGATACCATTTTACTTATGTCGGTTAACCCAGGTTTTGGCGGGCAAAGCTTTATCCCTCATACGCTTGAAAAATTACGCCAAGCTAAGCAACGCATTATTGAATCGGGTCGAGATATTCGCTTAGAGGTTGATGGTGGCATTAAAGTCGATAACATTGCAGCAGCAGCACAAGCAGGCGCTGATATGTTTGTTGCAGGCTCAGCTATTTTTAACCAACCAGATTACAAAGTTGTGATTGATCAAATGCGTGAGCAGCTTGGAAGTGTTAAGTAATGAAATACGATATAGCCTTATTTGATTTAGATGGTACCTTAGTTGATAGCGTTTACGACTTGTATATTGCTATTAACCTAACCTTGAGTGACCTCGCTTTTCCTATTGTTAGCCAACGCTTGGTCGAAAGCTGGGTCGGTAATGGGGTTGAAGTCCTCGTTAAACGCGCTTTGAGTGGTGATATGCAAGTGAGTGAGCATCTAGATGAGTCACTTAGTAGTAAAGCAATATTACAGTTTTATAAGCACTATGAACAACAAGTTGGTGAGTATAGTGTTTTGTACCAACATGTAGAAACCGGGCTTGCAGCACTTCGTGGTATGTCTAAAGCACTAATCACTAATAAGTCTCGAATATTTACAGAAAAACTACTTGATAAACTGGCACTAACGAGTCATTTTGATGTGATTGTATGCGGTGACGATATGGCAAAAAAACCATCGCCAGATCCATTGTTATTTGCCTGTAAAAAACTAAAGGTTGAACCTAGTAAAGCGATAATGATAGGTGATTCTAAAAGCGATATACTTGCAGCTAAAGCCGCTAATATAGACGTAATCGCACTTAGTTACGGCTATAACCAAGGTGAAAATCTCAAGGATTATAATCCACAGTACCTATGCGATCACTTCTTAGATATAATACCTGTTCTAACGCAGCGTTAAATATTATTAATTAAGCAAAATAAAGGAAAATCATGAGTAAACCAGTAGTTTTAAGCGGCATTCAGCCAACCGGTGGTATGACAATAGGCAACTATGTTGGCGCTATTAACCAGTGGCTAAAGTTACAGGAAGACCACGAAAGTTTCTTTATGTTAGTAGACTTACACGCTATTACGGTTCGCCAAGAGCCTGAATTACTGCGCTCTCGAGTGTTGGATGGTATTGCTCTTTACGCGGCATGTGGCATTGATCCTGAAAAATCTGCGTTATTTGTACAATCACAAGTACCTGAACACGCACAGTTAGCGTGGGTATTAAATTGTTACGCGCAAATGGGTGAGCTTAATCGAATGACTCAGTTTAAAGACAAGTCATCTAAGCATGCAAATAACGTAAACGTGGGCTTATTTTCATATCCGGTATTGCAAGCTGCGGATATTTTATTATACCAAGCTGATCAAGTACCCGTTGGTGAAGATCAAAAGCAACACTTAGAGCTGACTCGCGATATAGCAACACGCTTTAATAATTTATACGGCGACGTATTTAAATTACCAGAGCCGTACATTCCTGAGTTTGGTGCACGCGTAATGAGCTTGCAAGACCCACTTAAAAAGATGTCTAAGTCTGACGAAAACCCAAATGGTTACATCATGTTATTAGATGAGCCTAAACAAATTGTGAAAAAGCTTAAAAAAGCAGTAACAGATTCAGATGAACAAGCACGTATTTATTTTGATCGCACAGAAAAGCCTGGCGTATCAAACTTGCTTACTTTATTGAGTGTTGCAACTAAGCGCTCAATAGAAGACCTAGTTCCTGAGTATGAAGATAAAATGTATGGCCATTTAAAGAAAGATACAGCAGATGCAGTTGTAAACATGATTGAGCCAATTCAAGCTCGCTTTAAAGAGATCAGAGAAGATCAAAACCTACTTAATAGCATAATGAAATCAGGTGCTGAAAAAGCAAGTGTACGTGCTGAGAAAACATTGAAATCGGTATACGATGCGCTTGGTTTTATTCCTCGCGGGTAAGTTTATTAAAATAAAAAAATGCCGCTTGTTAGCGGCATTTTTTATATAGCACATATCAACATGATAGACCCAAATAGAAACAGTAGCGATATCGCTAGTTTATCTGTTTTATCCATTATTCAGCCCCTCTTACTGTTATATCTGCCGTGCTATCAATATCAACTAGAGAAACTTTATAGCCCTTGTTTTCAAGTAAGGTAAGTAAACTATCTTGTCCTGCGAGGTGGGCAACTCCAACAAGTACAAACTCATTTTTGTCGTTGTTAAACATGGCTTCTACTTTTGGTAACCAATCATTATTTCTATCTGTAATGATTTGTTTATAGCTATTCGGATCATTTTGCTGCATATCTTCAAGTGCCACTTTATTCAGTGTGTCTGTATCACCTTTGCGCCAGGCAGCTAAAAGTCCTTTAAACATATCGCCATAGTTGTGAAGCTCGGCTAAGTTACGTTTAATGAAATCGTTCTCGTTGCCTTGACCCATTGTTTTAAAAAACTCTAACTGAAATTCCATTGTTTCTAAGTAATCTTTTGTTTTGTTATCTTCAGTCGCTTTTTTAGTAAAGTAAGCATCAACCCCTTCACCCATTAAATTTTGCTTTTGAAGCTCCATCGACATTAAAACAATACTAACCATAGCAGGGCGAAAACCATCTAACTTAGCTAGGTTAGCGCCAAACTCGCTAAGCTTATTTTCAAGTAAAGCCTTAATCTCGGGTTCTAGCTTTTGACTTAACGTTTCGTTATTTGTATACGATAGCGCACCTAACATTTGCATTTGTGCATTGGTGTCGGCTGGGTCAGGTAACGGTGCTTCTAAAATAATTGTATCTGCTTGTTCATAAGCATGGTTAAACTCAGCGGGTAGTGGCATTTCAGCTTTAGGTAGTATGTGAACTGTACCGCCAATAAATAGTGAGTCATTGCCATTACTTACTTGCCATACAGAGCTTTGAGCCTGTGCTGTATTTGCTAAAAGGCTGCAACTAAGTAATACGCTGGCAGATACTAATTTTTTTGTGAATTTTTTCATGATAATTCCTTAATATAACTTTTAATTTTATTGTTTTTAGTTCGATAACACATTGCTGAAATATGTAGTGATTGACGATGTTACCTTTGAAAGATTTTTATCAATTTGCGAGTTTATTTTGCTCATTGAAGAGTCAAGCTCAGCTGATATTTTTTCATCTATTGAAGAAAGTAACGTTTGCTTATCAACATTACTTTTTAAAGACTCAGAAGCGTCTATTTTGTTTGTTTTTTGTAGTTTTTGATTAACAGGGCTAATTGCCTTTATGCTTTCACCAATCATGCATTTCTCAAAATTATTTTGAACGGTGTTTTGTTTAGTGTCAGCTGCAATAACTGAAGTAGTATTAAAAGCAGTTGCTAGTAGTAAAGCCGGTAGTACTTTTTTCATTGTGCTGTTCATAATTAAACCTTTTGTATTTTTTGCTGCAGCCAATTTAGAATCACAAATGATTTTTACTAAGCTGCTTGTTGATGACGGTTTAAAGAATATCGCTGAATTTATTAAGAGTCGCTTATCTAGTTATGAGCAATTAATAGATAAGGTTTTAAAGCTAAATAATTGTTTAAATTTAGTGTGTTAGCTTTAAACCTTATAATGCTAATATAAGGTTTAAAATGCTTTTTCTATAAAATAAAGTGTAGATGTGATACGGTTTATAAAAATAAAAATACGTAAAGACTATGAATTATCAAATCGGACCTTGGCAATTTATTAGTAATCGCTGTGTGATTACTTCAAACCATTTAGAAAGGGAATTAGATCCACTTTTAGTAAAGTTATTACTCCACTTTATAGATAAGCCTCAACAAATCGTTTCCCGCCAAGAGCTTATTGAGAGTGTGTGGCAACAAAGCTTTGTTGACGATAATGCGATTAACCGTGCAATCTCAGAGTTAAGAAAGCAGCTTGCCCACCCAATTGAAAAAGCGCCGCTTTTAAAAACGCATTACCGTAAAGGATATAGCCTAACAGTAATACCTGAGCGTTTAACGCAAGCAAACGTTTTGAAAGAGCCTGCAAACATTTTGTCTGACTCACCGGGTATTTCTGCCAAAAATGAAGAGATAGCTACTGCAACTACTTCTCAACCAGTTCAAAGAACGAATAGTAAAAAGTTTTTGATTTATTCTTTATTCGCCATTATTTGCCTGTGCTTTTTAGTATGGTTTGGGTTGTTTTTTATTAATGCACCTTCTAGCGAAAAGATTAAACAGATCACGGTTAATAAGGTAGCAAGCACGTGGAATATAGGCAGTGAGGTTCATCCTGAGATGTCCTCAGATAAACAATATTTAGCTTATACAAATGTTGAACCTGAAAATGACGTAATGCATGCATTTGTAAAACGACTATCTGATCAAAGGGAAGTTGAAATTACCTATCCTGGCTTTCAAGTATCCATTTTATCGTGGCAGTTAAATCAGCACTCTGTGTTGTTACAAGCGACTAACTTAAAGCAGCAAAAGTGTGAAATGGTTCTCGTTGATTTAAGCCAGTTTCCTGTTATAGGAAAGGCTACATTAATTAAAAAGTGTGACCTTAGATACACAGGTTATGCGCAAGTAGACGAAAGTGGTGAGCATATTTATTACACCGAATATAAAAATGAGCATGAGGGTTCAGGTTTATATAAATATGATTTAGAACTTAAAAAAGAATTCATAGTGATCCCACCACCAGGCGTCATGTATGGCGTAATCATGCCTCGTTTATCTCATTCTGGTAGTAAAATAGCATATGTACTTAGTCAAAAGGGTAAGCCTTTTTCTGTATTTAGCTACAACTTTGAGACCCATGAAACCAAGCGGTTATTTAAAGCAAAGAAAAGCATAATTAGCTTCGCGTTTGACTGGCTTGCAGACGATAAAGGCGTGATTGTTTTTGAAGGCTCTGAACTTTCAACCATTGTGGTTGAGGAAAATAATATTATTAAACGCACATTAACGGTTACCCCAGCAATTTCACCTTATTATATTGCAGTTCACTCTGATAACAGCCTATTTTACTCGGAAAATATGACACAGGCATACTCGCTTATTAAAGCTACAGACCCTTTTGGTGATAATCCTGAGTATGAAGCACTTTATAAAAGTGATAAAGACGAGTACAACATTGCTGAAATAATTAATAAGGAAGGGACAGCACATGTTTTTGTATCAGAGCGTTCTGGCAGCAGTCAATTGTGGCTCTCTCAAAATGGTCTTACAAAGCAACTTAGCTTTTTTAATTACGATGATGGCTCATCAACTTTTGTATTAGGAGGACTAAGAGCTTCTCCTAATAAGCAACGCATGATATTCATGAAAAATAAAGGTTTTTCACTTTATGACGTAAACGCTCAAAAATTTTATCCATTTGAAGAATTTAATAAGCATAAAATAGTAAGCTATATTTGGTCAAAAAATAACGACAGCATTATTTATGTTAAGCGACTTGGTTCAAAAAATATATTGGCAGAATTTAATTTAGTAACACGTGATACACGTGTAATAGAAGGTATAAAAGCTAATAAACTCATTTCAGATAGTAAAGGTAACGGGTACGTAACCAATGATAATCAGTTAATTCGCCTTTCAGATAGGCAAAGCTGGGAATTACCTAAAAACGCCAAAAAGTCAGTTGCGTATGGAGTTAGCAAAGACTATTTCTATTATTCAGATTCTATTTCTAGAGTCGCTAGACTAAATTTACACGATCAAACTATACAAGATATACACGTGGACTTTCGACCTATTGGTTTTGAAGTGAGTTCAGATAACGAAATTTTATTCACGGGTGCTAAATATAAAGACATGCAAATAATACAGATAAGTTGGAATGACTAGGGCGTGTCTATCTTTCTAGATTAAGCTTGTAGCAGTGTGTTGTTTTTCTTTAATAGCATTTTCGATTGTTATACCAATTCGCTTAATTAAGTGATCTATTTTGAGGATGGAAAAACGTGTTGGTAGCTAGGCAAAAAATTCGCTATTTAGTTGTTCTCGGCAATTGCTCCTGCATTGCTCTACCTTCTACCTTCTACCTTCTACCTTCTACCTTCTGCATCCATGCAGTCGTAAATGAGAATTTTTTAACACAGGTAGCGACACGTTTAGCCCCGCAAAATGATTAAGTATTATTGCGGATTGGTATTATGTTGATAAAAGAAAAGTTAGAGCAAAAAAATAGCGAGAAGTGAATCTTCTCGCCATTTTTAATCAAGTGTAATCTCGACAGTTAAATAACCTTAATACCGATTGATTTGTAACAACCGAACCTCTATTTATTTAATAGAGGTTTTAAGTAATGCCCAGTATGTGAACGCTCACATTCGGCTACTTCTTCTGGTGTACCGGCAATGAGTATTTCACCACCGCCAGCTCCGCCTTCAGGTCCTAAATCGATAACCCAATCTGCTGTTTTAATTACATCGAGGTTGTGCTCAATAACAACAATTGTATTGCCGTGATCGCGCAGACGATGAAGTACAACAAGCAGCTGTTCAATGTCAGCAAAGTGTAAGCCTGTTGTTGGCTCATCTAATATGTAGAGCGTTTTACCAGTATCACGCTTTGATAGCTCGCGTGCTAATTTTACACGTTGCGCCTCACCACCAGAGAGAGTGGTAGCGGCTTGACCTAAACGCACGTACGACAAACCAACGTCCATCAGCGTTTTAAGCTTACGCGCAATAGCCGGTATTTTATCAAAGTAATCATGAGCGTCTTCAACAGTCATCTCAAGCACTTGGTGTATGTTTTTACCTTTGTATTGTACTTCGAGGGTTTCGCGGTTATAGCGTTTACTCTTACATACATCACACGGTACATACACATCAGGTAAAAAGTGCATTTCAACTTTAATTAAGCCGTCACCTTGGCAAGCTTCACAGCGTCCGCCTTTAACGTTAAAGCTAAAGCGACCTACTTTGTAGCCACGTGAGCGCGCTTCTTGTGTACCTGCAAATAACTCACGAATGCCGGTAAATATACCTGTGTAGGTTGCCGGGTTTGAACGCGGAGTACGACCAATCGGACTTTGATCAATATCGATCACTTTATCAAAATGATCTAAACCACTAATTGATTTATATGGTGCCGCTTCGGCAGTTGTTGCGCCATTTAGCTCTGTATGAGCAAGTTTAAACAAAGTGTCGTTTATTAACGTTGATTTACCCGAGCCCGATACACCTGTCACACAGGTCATTAAACCAAATGGGATTTTTAAATCCACATTTTTAAGATTATTACCTGTTGCGCCAAATAGCTCTAGCCATTTGTCGTTTGTTGGGTGACGTTCTTTTGGTATTTCTATTCTACGTACGCCTGATAAAAACTGGCCCGTAACAGACTCTTTGCTTGCTAAAATATCGTCGCGTGTTCCTTGAGCAATAATATGCCCACCATGAACACCCGCGCCTGGGCCAATATCAATAATATGGTCAGCGGCACGAATAGCATCTTCATCGTGCTCTACCACAATAACGGTGTTACCTAAGTCGCGTAAATGTACCAATGTTTGTAATAAACGGTCGTTATCGCGTTGATGCAGCCCAATAGATGGCTCATCTAGTACGTACATTACACCTACAAGGCCTGCACCAATTTGGCTCGCTAAGCGAATACGCTGAGCTTCACCACCTGAGAGTGTGTCGGCGCTGCGCTCAAGTGATAAGTAATTTAGGCCAACGTTAATTAAAAACGATAAACGGTCGCGAATTTCTTTTAGTATTTTTTCAGCTATTTGGCCTTTTTGTCCGGTTAGCGTTAACCCTTCAAAAAACTCCATAGCTTCACCAATACTCATGCACGTGATTGCAGGTAAGTTGGTTTTTCCAATAAATACATTTCGAGATTCTTCGCGTAAACGCGAGCCATTACAGCTAGGACATGCTTGGCTTGTTTGGTATTTAGCAAGCTCTTCGCGTACTGAGTTTGACTCAGTTTCGCGGTAGCGGCGATTCATGTTGTTTAACACGCCTTCAAACTCATGATTGCGCGTAATTAAATCGCCACGGTCGTTACGGTAATTAAACGCAATTTTAGTGCTACCAGAGCCATCTAAAATAATTTTTTTCGAGTCGCTGTCTAAATCTTGATAAGGCACATCTAAATCAAAACTATAATGCTCAGCAACGGCTTGTAGCATTTGATAGTAATAAAAGCTGCGTTTATCCCAGCCTTTAATTGCACCGCCAGCAAGGCTTAACTCTGGGTTATGCACTACGCGATTAGGATCAAAATATTGACGTATACCTAAACCATCACAGGTTTGGCATGCACCAGCAGGGTTATTAAACGAAAACAAACGCGGTTCTAGCTCAGTCATTGCATAGCCACAAGTCGGGCAGGCAAAGTTTGCTGAGAATAGAATTTCTTCAGCGCTGCTATCATCCATGTATGCTACATGTGCAACGCCATTAGACATTTCAAGTGCGGTTTCAAATGACTCTGCTAAGCGTTGTTGTAAGCCATCTTTTACTTTAAATCTGTCTACAACAACTTCTATTGTATGTTTTTTATGAAGCTCAAGTGTTGGTGGATCAGACAAGTCACATACTTCACCGTCTATACGGGCGCGAATATAACCTTGGCTAGATAGCTGTTCTAATAACTTAACATGCTCACCTTTACGCTCTTTTACTATTGGCGCAAGCAGCATTAACTTACTGCCCTCAGGCAGTGCCAAAACAGTATCTACCATTTGACTAACGGTTTGCGCAGCAAGTGGTAAATCATGTGTAGGGCATCGTGGTTCGCCAACGCGGGCAAACATAAGTCGTAAGTAATCGTAAATTTCGGTAATAGTACCCACAGTTGATCGTGGGTTATGAGACGTTGATTTTTGCTCAATAGAAATTGCAGGAGAGAGGCCTTCGATGTGATCTACATCTGGCTTTTCCATAAGCGATAAAAATTGTCTTGCATACGCAGAGAGTGATTCAACATACCGGCGTTGTCCTTCTGCATAAAGTGTATCAAATGCAAGTGATGACTTCCCCGAACCAGATAGACCAGTAATAACTATTAATTTATCACGTGGGATGGTTAGGCTGATGTCTTTTAAATTATGCGTACGGGCGCCTCGGACTTCAATGTTTTCCATGCTATCTCGTTTATTACCAAAATTATTTACTCAGTATCGCATAATACGAAGCAATATTAATCCTTGATCAATGAAAAATCCTTACTTATAGGCGATTAATTATTGCCAAGCTTATGGTAGAATCCCAACCTCAATTTTTCATAGAGTAAGATCACGCAGATAATGACCGCATCTTCACTTAATTCACGAGAAAAACGCGCCGCAGTATCGCTGGCGAGTGTGTTTGCATTTAGAATGCTCGGCTTGTTTATGCTGATGCCTGTATTGGCTATTTATGGACAATCGCTTGAAGGTTTTTCGCCTATTTGGATTGGTTTTGCCATTGGTGCGTATGGTTTAACGCAAGCCGTATTGCAAATACCTATGGGTCGATTATCCGATAAAATTGGTCGTAAAAAGGTTATTGTTGGTGGTTTAGTCGTATTTGCTATTGGCTCTGTAGTTGCTGCATTAGCTGACTCTATTCAAATGGTTACCGTAGGCCGCGCTCTACAAGGTATGGGCGCAATAGCCAGTGCACTACTCGCGTTTGCTTCAGATTTAAGCCGAGATGAGCAACGACCAAAGGTAATGGCCGTTATTGGTATGAGCATAGGAATGAGCTTTGCCTTTGCTATGCTACTTGGGCCAATTGTTGCAGCTTCGTGGGGTATTGCGGGTGTATTTTGGTTGACTGCTATTTTAGCTGTTTTTGGTATATTTATAGTGACTATGCTAGTGCCAAATACGGTAAATAAAGCGCCCAAAGGCGATACATTAGCAAGCTTTAGCGACATTAAAAAACTAATTAAGCACCCTCAGTTAGCACGATTAAATGCAGGTGTATTGCTATTACACTTAACGCTAACCACAATATTTGTCGTACTGCCGAGTCAATTAATTAAAGATGGCTTAGTTGCCGACCATCACTGGTATTTATATATTCCAGTGCTATTTTTAGCATTTTTATTAATGGTACCAATAATGATTGTGGCCATTAAAAAAGAGAAAGAAAAACAAGCATTTATTGGCTCAGTAGCCTTGTTAACTATTAGTATGCTAGCAATGTCGGTATGGGTTAATAGTGTAGTAGGCATTGCTGTGTGTATGCTGCTTTATTTTGTGGCGTTTAACTTTTTAGAAGCCACTATGCCTGCGCTTGTATCGCGAATAGCACCTGCAAGCCAAAAAGGTTCAGCAATGGGTGGCTACTCATCTAGTCAGTTTTTAGGCGCCTTTTTAGGCGGTATGTTAGGTGGTTATGTAGCACAAACTACAACGACGCAAGCTGTGTTTGCGGCAGCGGCACTTGTTGGGTTAATATGGCTTATTATTGCGTGGAAAATGCAAGTCCCACCCAAAAGTAAAGTTATTAGTTTAATGACCAAATTAGATTCTGAAGAGCATGCTCAAACACTTGCTTCTCAGTTAGTTGCTTTACCAGGCGTAATAGAAGCAACTGTGGTTCGCGATGAAAGTCGCAGCTATTTAAAGATTAATGATAAAGAATTTGACCTAGACCAAGCGCGTAAAGTAGCTGGTTTAATCTAACATTTATAGGAGATGGTTCCATGGCACGCGGTGTGAACAAAGTAATTTTGGTTGGTAATTTAGGGCAAGATCCTGAAGTTCGTTATATGCCTAACGGCAATGGTGTAGCAAATATTACCTTAGCAACTTCGGATAGCTATAAAGATAAAAACACTGGCCAAATGGTTGATAAAACTGAGTGGCATCGTGTTGTGTTCTTTGGCAAATTAGCTGAAATTGTTGGTGAATATTGTCGTAAAGGTTCACAAATTTATGTTGAAGGTAAACTTCAAACACGTAAGTGGACCGATCAACAAGGCCAAGAAAAATACACTACAGAAATAGTTGTAGATGGCTTTACTGGTCAAATGCAAATGTTAGGCGCACGTGGTGGCGATCAGCAAAGTGGTGGTTACCAAGGTAATCAGCCGCAAGGTGGACAACAAGGTGGTGGTTACCAAGGTAATCAGCCGCAAGGTGGTCAACAAAGCGGTGGTTACGGTCAAAATAACCAAGGCCAAGCCGCACAGCAAAGTGGCTATAATCCGCAGCAACAAGCCGCACCAGCAGCACAACCAAAACCGGCTCCAGCACCACAGCAGCAAAGTAATCAATATCAGCCGCAAGGTGGTTATGCACCACAGCAAAAAAGTGCACCACAACAGCAAGGTGGTTTCGCTCCTAAACCACAAAGTGCTCCGCAAGGTGGCGCATCAAACCCAATGGAACCAACCATTGATTTTGACGACGATATCCCGTTCTGACCTAAGACAAAATACAAAATGTTGAAAAAGTATTTTAAAGCCGCTTAATAGCGGCTTTTTTATACGAGTTGTGTAGTGAGGGCAACCCAGAACTATCAATGAATATCGTCATTAAGCAATAAAATGAAATAGTATTAGTAAACATGTTAAATTATGGTGGTATTTACATTTTATTTAATTGATATATATATCGTTAACACTTACCATTAAAAGACTTTTACCTTGATTACACAATGAGAAACATGAAAACTAATATCTTATTTTTATTTCTTGTTTTTCAATTTGTGAGTCCAATTTCAAACGCTCAACCTTCTTCAAATGTTACTCATGTTTTATTTATAAATTCAACAAACCAAGATATGCCTTGGCACAAAAGTGTTGATTCTGGACTGCGTAAAAAACTTATAGAACGTTCTTTTAGTTATGAACTCTTCGTTGAAAATATGGATGTAAACCGATTCGATGAAGCAAATCAAAAACAGTTAATGAAGGACTACCTCAAACAAAAATATAAAAATAAGCACATCGATATCATTGTTACTCAGTCTCCTTCTGCTGAAGTACTTTTATCGCAATTAGATGACTTTTTTATAAATGCTCCAAGAATATATTTGGAACCAGGCGCTCAATTTAGTTTGCCTAAAAATACTAACGGAGCAGTAATCCAAGCTAAATTAGATTACGCGCAAGCAACAGCAAGCGCTGTTAATTTAATGAAGCCTAAAAAATTAATCGTTATATTAGATACAAAAAACGATATTGGGATGAGCTTTTATCGAGGGCTCTTTTCGGTTATTAACCGTGACTTTTCGTATTTAGGCGTAGAGAAGTGGTTTGATCTTTCAATGCCAGAGCTGCTAACTAAAGTAAAAAATGCGCCAGATGATTCAATTATATTGTTTACTCCCATTTTCAGGCATTACGATAATAAATCCCTTAGCCCTTATCAGCTCGTAGAGCAATTAGCTAAAGCAAGTTCTGCGCCCGTTTTTAGTTATTGGGAGGTACTATTAGGCTCAGGTGTTGTTGGTGGGTATGTGTTGTCGGGTGAAAAAATAGGCGAACGCATTGCTGATTCGATAATTTTATACAATGAAAACAAAAGCTTAAGTGAGATCAGTGGTGAAGGGCTAAGTGTTTACGCTTATGACTGGCGTCAATTAAACAAGTTCGATATAGCTCCACAAAGCTTGCCAGAAAAGTCGATCATATCTTATTACGAGCCAACCTATTTTGAGCAAAATAAAACATTAATTTACAGCGCTACTGCGATTATTTCTATTCTTAGCAGCTTTTTAGTTTTCGTATTGTTTTTAAATCAACGCCGCATTCAACTTTTAAAAGAGCTTGATGAAGAAAAGCAAAGATTAGAGTCTCGCGTTGATCAGCGTACTGAAGAACTGTTGCAAGCCAAAGAAGAGGCCGAAAAGCTGACATCCGCTAAGTCTGAATTTTTAGCAAATATGAGTCATGAAATTAGAACCCCTATGAGTGGGATTATTGGCTTAACCAACATTTTGCTCGAAAAAGGTTTGCCCGGGGAATATGAGCATTATTTAAATAAAATTAAATATTCTTCAGATCAACTCCTTGTAGTTATTAACGATATTTTAGACTTTTCAAAAATTGAGTCTGGAAATATTAACCTTGAGGAATTTCCTTTTTCTGTAAATTCGGTTGTTGACTACATCAAAGCAACTTTTGATGAGCTAGCTCAAAGCAAAGGGATCACATTTGATATTGTCATTGGTAAAGAGGTTAAGCTCGATTTAATAGGTGATGTAGTTCGAATAAACCAAGTACTGCTAAATTTATGCTCTAACGCAATTAAATTTACTACACAGGGCTTTGTATCGGTATTAATAGAATCAAAAAGATCGTTAGCTGATCCTAAGAGCGTTTGTTTGTATTTCATTGTTAAGGATTCCGGTATTGGGATTGCCGAGCAAAGCCTTACCGATTTATTTGAATCTTTTACTCAAGCTGACAGCTCTACAACCAGGAAATTTGGCGGCACAGGTTTAGGTTTAACTATAAGTAAGCGTTTATGCCAATCGATGGGTGGGGATATAACGGTAAAAAGTACTCAAGGTGTAGGTAGTGAATTTATAGCTTCGATTAAGGTGAAATTGAATAACCAAGCGTTGATTGATAACACTCCCGACCTAACATTTACTGATTCGTTTGAGGTATTAATTATAGATGATAATGAAGATGATCTTAAGGTAATTGAAAATCAGCTAACGGCTATGGGGCTGGTATGTACGGCCTGTCAATCTGCTAAACAAGCTGTTGATATTATTGAACACAATAAAGAGAAATTTAAAGTTATTATTGTCGACTGGGCTATGCCATCAATGAGTAGCGAAACTTTTTTAATACGCATTTTCAATATTAATCCTCAACTTTATAACAACACGATTGTGCTTATAATGAGTGACGAAAGTTTACTTAATAATGCAGCCAAAAAAGTAAGTATAAAAACTATTTTGCAGAAACCTGTATACACGAGTGTTTTGTATGAGGCGATTGAAAGTAAAGTAGTAGGCCCTCTTAATGAAGTGCCTATAGTAAACACCGTAAGTGAAGCGTCGCTGACAGGTATAAAAATATTGGTTGTGGAAGATAACTCGATCAACAGGCTTATCGTTACAAACATACTAGAGAAGGCTAATGCTCAAATTTACTTGGTTGACAATGGATTAGAATGTATTCAAGCCGTGAAATCACAATCGTACGATATTATTTTGATGGATATTCATATGCCTATTATGGACGGGGTTGAGGCGAGTAAAATTATTCGTAGCGATAGTGACAAAGCAATCGCAAATATTCCAATAATTGCTTTAACAGCTAATGTTATGAAAGATGATATTACACGATACTTATCCATTGGCATGAACGCCCATGTTGCAAAGCCTATTAAAGCGCAAAATCTACGCGAAACTATAATCCGCTGTTTAAATAAATAGCTGAGCCATTAAAGTGATTTAATAATTATCCATATTAAGTACCTATCGTAATGTCTCCCGTTGCTTGAGCCTATTTTGGATAACTTAAAAAGACAATTCATAAAATAGAATCTGGCCACCGGTTGCTATATGAAGTCTCATACATTCTTTTCCCCATATGTTTATTTCAGCAAAGGTTGAATTATCAATGTCAGAAGTTAGTGAGTTAGGCACCATAAACAAAGCACATCGCTTCGCTGTACACACTACAAACAAAACGCGCTTAAGCTTGAGGATTCAATTTAATCTATTTATAAAATAAAGGGCATAGTTGTTTGTTTTTGTAAGTTCTCGTTTATCTGAGTGTTTTTTGTTTAGCGCTATTAATAAACGTTTAAACTTAGTTTACAGCCTTGTACTTCTATAGATATTGAACAACACTTTAGTTAATAATTTAACGGGTGGCAGGCTATGCAACAGAGTAAACTCTGGCTTTTCAAGTACTTCAAAGGTATCTCTTTTGTCTTATTTTTAATGATGCTTATTAGTTTTAATTTCGTTTTAAATGATGCATTACATCAAAAAGTTCATGCTTCTGGGCAGCAGTTCGTTAAACACGTTTACGAGCTGAATTTATCTCCTTCTATAAACAATGAAGTGTTAGCCGCATTAGCTAAAAGTGAAGGTTTTGTGTTGGAGGTGCAAAAGCCTGCAGAGCATTTTAGGCATTTAGTGAATATAGAGCGCGAAGTTTTTTCTTACAAAACATTAAGTTTGAGCCTCTATCACTATCCTGCTTGGGTAACACAAAGTTACTTATTTATATTGCTAAACTTGATCATATTAGGCGCCGCTGGCTGGTCTTATCGCTGGTGGGGGTTATTGAATGTAAGCCGTAAAATTACGCCCAAAAATACAATGATACAACCTACTAAAATTATTAAACAAAAACAAAATAAAATACGATTAATTAAACAAGTAAAAAAATGCGAATTAAGTTCTTTGTATGGGGTTAATAGAGCATCACATAGCTTATTTTTACTCATTGAATGTGACTTTGATAAGAAAACCGATAAAGAAGCTATTTTTAAAGTGTTAATCACTAGAAAATTGACTGAATTTAAAGATGTGTCGGTAAAAATACTAAATTCCAGTTACTTAGCCGTCACCTTGCCACATATACCTACTCCCGAGTTAGACAGCTACGTTGAAAAGCTCCATCAGAGCGTGTTTTTACTATGCCAAAATTATCAAAAAAGTATGACTCATAAAAACATTAAAATAGGTGCGTGCGACTATCGATTAGGCGCAGATAAAATTGCGGTTTATCAGTTAGCAAAATCAGCACTTATGCTATCGCAAAACAGCTCAGTACAGCACTTTCACCGCTTAGCGTTAAATTACTGCCAAGAAAAACCACTTTCTAGTAAGCAAGTTATCGAAAATATTAAAAAGAACAAATTTATATTATTCTTCCAGCCTTTATTTGAGCTCTCTAGCGGGGAAATTTTAGAACATGAAGCTCTTATCAGGGTTAGGCATAGCCAACTTGGTTTACTAGCTGCTCGTTATTTTATTAATCAGGTTTATAGTAATCAAGACGCTTTAATATTAGATAAAGCAGTAATAACACAAGTTAAAAAGCTAATGCTGAGTGAATCTTCGGCCTTAACAGTTAGTGTAAATCTACACCCTAAAAATTGGTTTAATAATGTATTTTGGGAATGGTTACCTAGTCAAATAGCAGAGCTTAAATTAAGTGCTAAATTACAATTTGAAATAAGTGAGGCTGAGTTTTTTACTCATAGAGAATCGATAACTAATGCACTAAATATAATTAAAAAAAGCCGTTCACAAGTTGTGATTGATAATGTAAAAAGTAGTGAGAAAATAGCGGTATTAGCTGATTATAACCAAGTATGCGGGCTTAAATTATCATACGAACTAATTCATTTATTAAATGAAAAAACTCAAAATCAAAGGCAAATAAAAAAGATAGTCGAAGCCGCTAACCTCTTAAATTTACCTGTGTATGCCGTTGGTGTAGAGACTCAAAAAGAGTTGTTTACGCTTGCCAAATTGGGAGTGGTAGGAGCTCAAGGGTTTTACTTTTCAGAGCCACTCCAAGAGTTTACGCAAGCGGTATTTAATTAAATTAACCCTCTATATTTAAGTCCATTTAGCCCCTGAAGCCCGCCAGTGTGAACCGCAATAATTTTACTCCCAGATGGGAAATAATCTTGTTCAATAAGTTGCCACAATGCATACATCATTTTTCCGCTATAAATAGGTTCAAGTGGCAGATTATAGGTGCGGCTCATATCTTGGCAGAACTGCCATAACTCAGGAGAAAACTTACCATAGCCACCACCATGAAACTCGCTGAGTAACTGCCAGTTAGTTTGATTATTAGCTTTAGCGCTCAGCTTTTTTATTTCTTCATTTAAATAATTAGCTTGTTTTAATACTGCTACACCAATCACTTGTGTTGTTGAAGCACTGCCTTCTATTAATCCAGCAAGCGTGCCACCACTACCGGTAGGGCACACTAAGTAGTTATGCTCAGGTAAGCTTTGCACTAACTCTTTACACCCTAATAAGGCGTGCTCGTTTGTACCACCTTCAGGAATGATATAGGCATTTGGAAAGCGCTCTTGCAGAGCATTAAGGTAATCGGTGTCGTGGCGTTTTCGATACTCTATACGATTAACTACATGTAGGTTCATACCACAATGTTTTGCAAATTGGATTGTTGGGTTGTTGTTATCCAGTTCAGGTCCGCGAATAATCGCGCGAGTTTTTATATTAAATTCTTTTCCCGCAGCTGCACAGGCGTGAATATGGTTTGAAAACGCACCACCAAAAGTCAGGAGTTCTGTTTTATTTATCTTTTGCATGTACGCTAAATTATATTTTAATTTACGCCATTTATTGCCACTTATTAGCGGATGGAGCAAATCATCACGTTTTATACCTAAATAAATGTTTCTCTTTTTTAGAAACGAGCTATCTATTTGTTGAATATAGTTATTTTCATCTATTTTGAATGTTTCATGCATTTTTTTGGTTTTCAATTTGGCAAAGTAGTTAAAATGTACGACACTTATTTCATACATAATTAACAATAGTAGCTATATGAAAGAAAAGCTGTTTTCATGGTTAAATCGTAGTTTAGATCCAAATACAGCTATTGGTGTTGCAACTTACGCAGATACTGTTAACGCAGTATGTTTAAAAAAACAACGCGACCAATGGATGGTTCACAGTTCTCACAGTGTAAATGTGTCTGAGCAAACCGATTATACCGCTGCAATTGTTGCTTGTACAAATGAGGTTTCTACTGATATTTGTGCCGTTAATTTAGTCATACCGCACTACTTTTATCAAATAGTGCAAATGGATAAACCAAACCTTAGTGATGAAGAAATTATTCAGTCACTCCCTTGGACTACAAAAGACTTAGTTGATATAGCTTCTGAAAATATTGTGGCTGATTTTATCGATTATCCAATAACATTACCGATGCAAAGCAGCAAAATGAATGTGTTTATCACGAATAAGCTGCAACTACTTCCGTTTATAGACAGTTTTGAACAAACTAAACCTGTTTTGCGTGCAATGACCTCTGAAGAAATGGTTTTAGTTACCTTGTTTGGCTCATACAAAGAGGCGCATATGCTGATTGTGCAACATGCTAATCATGAACCTCGAATCTTAATTATTCGTGATGGGCAATTAGTATTAGCTAGACGATTAAATGGTTTTTTAGGTATTTCAGATAAAGATCAAAATCAAGAATTGGTAGAAGCGTTAGGATTAGAAATTCAGCGTTCTATGGACTTTTTTGAAAGCCAGCTCAAGCAACCACCAATTCGCAGTATTCAGTTACAGTGCGATGATTTATCTTCATTAACTCTTAGAGCCGGGCTTGCAGAGTTTTTACAAGTAAAAGTTGTAGATTTTGAGCCTAACTTAGAATTAGCGCAGCAATTAGAGCCAAATTTTTATTATGCGCTTGGGGCAGCCTATCAATTAACAGATCCTGAGTCTGTGCTATGAAAACCCGGATTAACTTTTATCAAAAAACCTTACGCGTACGGCGAGACCCAGTCCCTTTGTCTGGAATGATTACGTTGTGGTTAGGTGCGCTATTAATTATTGCAATCACGTGGGCTTTTTACAGTTATAAAACATATTCTAGTGAGCTTGATTTAGAACAAAATAGGCAATACCTCAAACAAGGAAAAGCTCAGTTAGAAGTTGTAAAACAGCAGTTAGCAGAGAAGCAAAATAAAACACTCTTTATTAATGAGCTAAAAACACTTCAGCAAGAGGTTTTGCACAAGCAGCAAATATTTAGCTATTTAGAGCAAAGTTCAGATCAGTCTGCAACCGATTACGCACAGGTAATGCACGATTTAGCTAAGTATCATGAACCTAATATTTGGCTGACCCACATTAAGTTTGTAGGGCAAAGTGTGACGCTTCAGGGTCAAACATCGCAATCAAAATTCTTACCAATTTGGTTTGATAATTTAAAACAGTCGCCATTTTTTATTGATAAAGAGTTTTCAGTTTTAGAGTTATCTACGCAAGCAGGTGTGAGTGAATTTAATGTAGCGACAGACCTTAGTGATGAGGGCGATAAACCATGAGCCAAACAACAAGTAGCCAGAATAATAAAAATAAAGGTTGGCCATTATGGGTCAAATACCAAGCTCAGTTTGCATCGCTGCAAAAACGTGAGAAGTATTCCACCTTATTTGTTGGTTTGTTTATAGTGATTTACCTCGGTCTCTGGTTCGTTATTTTTCCACAGCAAGATGAAGTTGCCAACATACGTTCAAAGCACAATACAACGCTGCAAGAGTTACAGCAGATAAATGCGCAACTCTCCATGTTAAACCAAGCACTAAACTACGACTACACTAAGGTTTTACGCGGTCAAATTGCACAAACCAGAGATGAATTAGCCGAAATAAATAATCAACTTAATAGTTTTAGCCAAGGCTTTGTAGCTGCTAAAAATGTACCTGCCGTTTTAAAAGATTTGCTCGTAGATAGTAGCGACGTAAAAGTGAGTAGCTTTAATGTAAAACCAGCACGGGCTATCGATGTAGAAAAACTAGGTGAACATGATACGCAAACATTATTTTTTGAGCATCAGATGGTAGTTACTTTGCAAGGTAGCTACTTTAGCTTACAAAAATATTTAGCCGCATTAAAAAATAATCAAGATAAGTTATTAATACAAGAGTTTAGTTATCAGGTACTAGAGTACCCTCAGGCTGAATTAACTTTACAAATTGCTACAGTGAGCGCTAATGAAAAATTTATCGCGTTATAGTATTTGTACTTTGGCTTTTTACATTATTGCGCCGAGTGCGCTTGCGCAACTTCGCGATCCGACTCAGCCAAATATGTTTGTGAGTAACAATAGCCCAGTTAAGCAAAGTACAGAACTTAAATTGCAATCTATTATTAAAAACAGTACAGCATTTAAGGCCATTATTTCAGGCCATATTTATCGAGTTGGTGATGCTGTAGATGATTTTCGGGTGCTAAGCATTAACTCAAAACAGGTTGTGTTAGCAAATGATGATAAACAAATAAAATTAGAATTATATGACTATGAAATTAAAAAATAATTTATCTCATCCGTGGCTTGTTCTTCTATTGTTACCTACATTTTTAACTGCGTGCCATAGCTTTAAACCAGGTAAAGAGGTTAAAAATCATATAGAGCAAGAGTTATCTGAAAGACCTACAGAGGCTAAAGTAATTGCGCCTCTACAAATGCCAAGCGAACTTACACAAAGCTTATTGTCATCTATAAATAATGAGCAAACTATAAGTGATGATTTATCTATAAAGCGTTTTGATGTCGCAGCAAATGATGTCGAAATAGGCGCTTTTTTTGCAGGCTTAACAGACGATACCCCTTTTAGTGTTGCTGTGCATCCTGAGGTAAATGGCACAATTAATTTAAATCTTAAAAGCGTTACGTTTAATGAAGTCATTAATGTTATTAAGCGTATGTATCCTTTAGATATTGTTAATGAAGGACGAATTGTACAAGTACTACCAGCCAAAATGCGCACAGAAACAATACCTGTAAATTATTTAATGATGCAACGCCATGGTCAGTCTACAGTGAGTGTTGTTGCTGGTGGGGTTAGTCAATTTGCACAAAGTGGCAGTGGTTCGAGTTCAGGTAATAGTAACCAGCAAAATAGTGAATTTGGCGGCGATAATCAAAGCTTAGATTTAAATGGTTCTCGAATCCAAACAATTAATAAAAACGATTTTTGGAAGGAATTAGAAGTTGCCCTTAAGTCTTTAATTGGCGCAAGCGATGGGCGCTATGTTGTTGCAAGCCCACAAGCTAGTTTGGTAACCGTAAATGCATTACCAAGCGAAATTAGTCAGCTAAAAGAGTTTTTACGTCAAAGCCAAGAAAACTTGCAACGCCAAGTTATTCTAGAAGCAAAAATAATAGAAGTAACCTTAAAAGATGAGTACCAACAAGGGGTTAACTGGGAGCGCATAGCCAGTGGTTTAGAAGGCGGTATTTCGTTTGCTACAACAGCGGGTTCTACAATTAGTAATAGCATTTCGGCTGCCATTGGCGGAGCGTCATCGCTGACAATTCAAAAAGGTGACTTTAACGGGGTTATTAATTTACTAGAAACCCAAGGTGATGTGCAAATGTTATCTAACCCTCGCGTTACGGCTACAAACAACCAAAAAGCAGTTATAAAAGTAGGGCAAGACGAATACTTTGTTACTAATGTATCAAGTACGACGGTAACTGGTACTGCTACAACTACCTCGCCTGAGATAGATTTAACGCCGTTCTTTTCTGGTATTGCCCTTGATGTAACGCCGCAGATTGATAAGTATGGCTCAGTCATTTTGCATGTTCACCCTTCAGTAACTGAGACAGAGGAGCAACTAAAGGTAATTACTTTAGACGATCAACGTTTTGAGCTACCTCTAGCGCAAAGCAATATTCGAGAGTCAGATACCGTTATTCGCGCTCAAAGTGGCGAAATAGTGGTTATTGGTGGCTTGATGCAAACGTCAACTCAGGATGAAGAATCTAAAACACCGGTGCTGGGTGATATCCCGCTATTTGGCAATTTATTCAAAAGTATTCGTAAACGCCAAGAGAAAAAAGAACTGATTATCTTAATCAAACCAACTGTTGTTATGCCCGACACTTGGAAAAAACAACAGGGTGAAAGCCGTCAGCTTTTAAAAACATGGTATGAAAACTAACTATGTATTTAAGCTTTTTTAATTTAAGTGAAATGCCTTTCACGTTAACCCCTAACACGCAATTTTTTTGTGCACTTGAACCGCACCACGAAGCGATGCAAGTGCTAACAACAGCCATTGAAATGGGTGAGGGGTTTATTAAAGTCACCGGTGAAGTTGGGACTGGTAAAACGTTGCTTTGTAGAAAGCTATTAAACCAACTTGAGCCAGATTACATTGTGGCTTATTTGCCTAACTCTTATTTAAGCCCTGAAGAGCTTAGATGGGCGATTGCAATTGAGCTGGGTATGGATGTAGATAAAGCATTGGATCAACAAGCACTAGGGCAGCTTATAAATCATCACTTACTCGACTTACAAGAAGATAATGAGCGCGTAGTGCTTTTGATAGATGAGGCGCAATGCTTGAGTTGGGAGACTCTAGAGGCGCTGAGGTTATTTACAAACTTAGAAACAGAAAGCGAAAAGTTGATTCAAGTTGTGTTATTTGGGCAACCTGAACTTGATGAAAAACTGGCAAACAATAAAGTAAGGCAGTTACGCCAACGTATTAGTTTTTCGTATAAATTACGGGCGATGACTGGCGCTGAGGTTGTTTATTATATTAATCATCGCTTACAAGTTGCAGGATTTAATAGGCCTCCTTTATTTAATAATAGTATGGGGCTTAAGATTGCCAGAGCAAGCCGTGGAATTCCTAGGTTAGTTAATATTTTATGCCACAAAGCACTATTACAAGCTTACGGTGAAGGGTTAAATACAATAACAAATCGCCATATTCAGCTTGCCATAAAAGATACCGAAGACTGCGCAAAATATCGAACCGGTCAATATTGGAGCTACAGCGCGTTAATGTTTAGTGTTTTAGCTATTGCTGCCATATGGGTATGGAGGCAGTGGTTATGAGCGTTATAAATAATATGCTTAAAAATATTGAGCAACGTGAAGCTAAACAAGTGAATATTCAAGAAGGTATAAGCGTAAAGCCAATATATGATGTAAAAAACATTGTATTTAAAGCCGCAATTTTACTTATTATGCTAAGTGTCATTTTTTTAGCATACCTGTATTTACCGACCGCCGACAAAAAAGAAACTCAACGTGAGTCTGTGCTACCACAGCAAAAAATGGTCGCGGTTTTGAGCTCTAATTTATCTGATTCTCAAGATGAAAAAAGCACTGTAGAGCCTTTAGTTGAGCAAGAAGTTGTGAAGAAGGCTGTGCAAGTTGAGCAAATAAAACCAGAAGTGAATGATTTAGCTGAATCCAAGTTGAGTGAAGCAACATTACTGGTTTCTCAACCAACGGCTGAGCCGGTTGTAATTGCCGAGGTTAAACAAAGCCCTGCACTAGCTAAAGATAATATGTTAGTGGCTAGCAAAGTTATTGTCAGCAAGCCAAAAACTACTTCAGTGACTAAAACTAAGCCACAAAATACTATGATCAAAAGCGCAGCAGAAACTAAGTCACCACAGGCTTTATTGGTCGAGCAATTAGCAGCAGCTAAACAGGCAATACAGTTTGGCTTATACAACGAAGCTATTAGTGATTTAAACATTATTTTAGCGCAATCGCCTTTACATGTTGAGGCCCGAAACTTACTGGCTGCAACTTACTTTAAACAACAAGATATAAATTCTGCGCAACAGGTTTTGCAATCAGGTATTCGCCAAAACCCTAACGTACTTGAATGGCGTGTAATGCTAAGCAAAATACTCATTATGCAACAACAGTATGAGGGAGTATTACTGCTTTTAAGTGATGAATTTGAATCCCAGGCGAATCTTGATTTTTGGGTGCTGCAAGGTACTGCTGCGCAAAGTGCGAGTAAGCACCATAAAGCACTTGAAAGCTTTAAACATCTTACACAGCTCCAGCCGAGTCAAGCCAAGTGGTGGCTTGCACTTGCAACCTCAAAAGATGCACTAGGAGAGTACCTCGATGCTAAACAGCTTTATAAGGTGGCTCTAGATTTAGGTGGGTTAAATACCGCTATGACCCAGCATGCATTACAGCGTTTAGTTGCACTAAAGGAGGCCGTATGAGACCTAGTTTAAAAATGCGCTTAGGCGACTTACTTGTCCACGAACACATGATCACCGAAGCGCAACTAAGTGAAGCATTAAACGTTCAAGCTGCAACGGGCCGTAAATTAGGTTCGACACTTATTACACTTGAGTTTATTAGTGAGCCACAGTTATTACGCTTTTTAGCGCAGCAATTACAGGTACCTTTTTTAGATATATCACAGCGAAAAATATCACACGATGTGTCTAAGCTTTTATCTGAGGTATATGCGCGTCGTTACAGAGCACTAGTAATCGAAGACAATGGTGACTCTGTTTTGGTTGGGATGAGCGATCCTGCTGATTTAAGGGGCCTTGATCAACTTGCGACTATGCTTGCTCCTAAACGAATAGATTTAGCTGTTGTACAAGAAAGCCAAATCATGGCTGCATTTGACAACGTATATCGTCGTACAGATGAAATTACCAACTTTGCAGCACAACTCCATGAAGAATATCAAGACGTAGAAGAGTTTGATTTAAACTCTTTAGGTGATGAGACATCCGATGCAACCGTTGTAAAGTTACTGCAATCAATATTTGAGGATGCTGTGCAAGTTCGCGCATCTGATATTCACATTGAGCCAGATGAAGGTTTGCTTCGCATTCGTCAACGTGTAGATGGAATATTACAAGAGCACACTCTTAACCAAGTAAAAATAGCATCGGCACTAGTGCTACGTTTAAAGCTTATGTCGGGATTAGATATATCTGAAAAACGCCTCCCTCAAGATGGCCGGTTTAATATAAAAGTGCGCAGCCATAGTATTGATGTGCGCCTATCTACCATGCCGGTTCAGCATGGTGAATCAGTTGTAATGCGTTTGCTTGATCAATCTGCAGGATTATTATCGTTAGATGAAACAGGCATGCCGGCACACATATTAAAACGTGTGCGCAGCATTATAAAACGTCCACATGGCATGGTTTTAGTTACTGGGCCAACAGGCTCGGGTAAAACAACCACACTTTATGGTGCATTAAGTGAGTTAAACCAACAAGAAAGTAAAATTATTACCGTAGAGGATCCGGTTGAGTATCGTATTGGACGTATTAACCAGGTACAAATAAATAATAAAATAGGGCTAAGTTTTGCCAGTATTTTACGGACCGCTCTAAGGCAAGATCCTGACATCATAATGGTTGGCGAAATGCGTGACCAAGAAACCGTAGATATTGGATTAAGGGCCGCTTTAACAGGCCACCTAGTACTATCAACGTTACATACCAATGATGCAATTACCAGCGCTATGCGCTTAATTGATATGGGCGCACCGGCTTACTTAGTGGCAAGTTCACTGCGAGCGATTATTGCTCAGCGATTAGTAAGGCGAGTATGTAATGACTGTAGAGTACCGTACTTGCCAGATCGCCAAGAAATAAGTTGGTTAAAATATTTAGGCGAAGAGATTACAGATGCTCAATTTTCTAAAGGGCAAGGTTGCACAGCATGTAATCACACTGGTTATAAAGGACGTGTAGGTATTTTTGAGTTGCTCGAAATGGATGATGCAATGATGGATGCATTGCGCGCTAACGACACACAAGGTTTTGCGAAAGCCGCTAAAAATAGCGCAAACTTTTCGCCACTCTCAGCAATGGCATTAAATTACGCTAAGAAAGGTATTACCTCTTTAGATGAAGTATTTAAAGTGGCTGAATATATCCCAGAAATAGTAGGGGATATTGATGCAACTATATAGCTATAAAGCGAAAGACAGCAAAGGTGTTTTGGTAAAAGGCCAATTAGAAGCGAGTAACCAAGCTGGCGTAGCTGATAGTTTAATGAAGCGTCAATTTATACCAATATCAATTTCTTTAGTTGAAACAAAAAATAATATTAAAATTTTTGATAATTTATTTGTCGAAAAAATAACGCTAGACGACATGATTATGTTTTCTAGACAAATGTATTCGCTACTAAAAGCGGGTATTCCAATTATACGAGCAATGATTGGATTGGCAGATACAACACAAAATAAAGAATTTAAAAATGTATTGATGGAAGTTACCAGGCAACTTGAGCAAGGCCGCGACTTATCCAATGCAATGGCAATTCATAACGAGGTATTTAGCCGCTTAACTGTGTCAATGGTAATGGTTGGTGAAGGTTCTGGCCGATTAGAAGATGCATTTTATCAACTCGCTATTTACTTTGAAAAAGAACAGGAAACTCGTAAGCGTATCAAAGCAGCTATGCGCTACCCTACTTTTGTTATTTTGGCTCTTGTAGCAGCTATGGTCATTTTAAATATTTTTGTAATTCCTACCTTTGCGAGCATGTTTGCCAAATTTGATGCCGAATTGCCGTTAATGACACGAATATTAATTGGCACCAGTAGCTTTTTTGTTAACTATTGGTGGTTGCTATTAGTTGTGGGGATTGGAGCGGTATTTGCGTGGAAGCGTTATTTAAATACAGAACCAGGACGCTTCAAGTGGGATCAATATAAATTAAAAATCCCCTTTATTGGCGATATTTTAAAACGTACGTTGCTTGCACGTTATAGTCAAAGTTTAGCTATGGTATTACGGTCTGGTGTACCTATGACCACGGGATTATCGCTAACAGCGCATGCTGTAGATAATAGCTATATGGAAAAAGCGATTATTACTATGCGCCAAGATATAGAAAAAGGCGATAGCTTACTTAGAGCCTCAAAAAGTTCTGAGCTGTTTTCTCAGCTTGTATTACAGATGGTCGCCGTAGGTGAAGAAACCGGTCGGGTTGATGAGTTACTTCAAGAAGCAGCTGATTATTATGAGCGTGAAGTTGATTATGACTTACGAAGCTTAACTGCAAAAATAGAACCTATTTTAACTGTGTTTGTTGCCATTATGGTGCTGATTTTAGCATTGGGTATTTTTATGCCTATGTGGAACATGATGTCGGCAATTAAAGGGAATTAAGGTGAACACAACAATAGCTTACTCAAAAGGTTTCTCATTATTTGAGTTAGTTATTGTTGTTATTTTACTGGCAGTAATTTTGAGTTTTGCTATACCTCAATATATAGGTATTAAAAATCAAGCGCATAATGCAAGCGTAGATGCTATTGCGGGTAGTTTTTCATCGGCTGTTGGCATGGTTAGAGGTCAATGGGAGTTAGAAGGGAGACCAAATAGTAAGTCAAATATAACATTCGTTAATTATGGAGGAGTGATAGTTGCTGTTGATGGATCGTTAGGTACACCAACGGGTGATGGAACAGAAAAAAAAGATACTCGCGCAGAGTCTATAAATGCTTATAAATGCCGCCAAGTATTAAATATAATTTTACAAGATGCACCAAGCAGTACCTTAAGTAGTGAAATATCGATAATAAAAAGTGTAAGTTTTTTAGTTAGGTACAATGCAGAAAGTACGCAATGCGTCTATTATTTAACTCATACCATTGATATTAAAAGTATACCTACCAATACGAGTGAAATATCAGGTTTAACAGGTTTTTCATACTTTGCTAAAACAGGCAAAGTAAAAATATTTAAAAACTAAGTAATTAAAAAGAGGCTTATTTATGAAAACGCAATCGTTAAAAAGTTTACCAATGAATAAACAAGCAGGTTTTACACTTGTTGAATTGATCATCGTAATTGTTATTTTGGGCATTTTAGCTGTTACTGCAGCACCTCGTTTTTTAAACTTGCAAGGTGATGCAAATGCTTCAACACTCGAAGGCTTACAAGGCTCTATTCGCAGCGGTATGAATATCGTAAACGGCAAGTCTATTATTGCTAGTGATCACAAGGAAGAAACGGCTACAGTTACAGTGGATACTGGGACTGTTAATACTGTGTATGGTTACCCAAAGGCAACTCAAGATGATTTTGAAGCTTTCCTAGATGTAAAATTTGCAGCAGATAATTCTGCTGATTTTAATTTAGTTGTAGTTGGTACAAAAGTGATTATTTTCCCAAATAGCTATGAGCAGGCTGATGACTGTCGCATTGAATACACACAAGCTACAGCAGCAGTTACAACAACAGCGCCAATTAAAACAGTTGTAACAGCGCCTGAAGTCACTTTAGTTACAGACGGCTGTTAATTATAGAAATGATAAGCAGTAGTAGGCAACGATTGCGTGGCTTCACACTCATTGAGTTAATTATTACTCTAGTGATATTGGGAATACTGTCGGTAACGGCAGTTCCCAAATTTCTGGGCAGCTCAACAGAAGATGCATACTCATATCGAGACCGTACATTAAATGCACTTAGAACAGTGCAGCTACGTGCAATGCAAAATACAGCGACAACAAGTTGCCATACTCTTTATATTACCTCCACACTTATTGCTCCCCCCACACCCGATACATGTACCGGTGGAGCCGATGCTAATAACACCGATCATTTAGTGGTACAAATAAACACGCAAAGAAGTGATATAGCATTTAGTGCTTTAGATAGTAACGCGAATATATTTACCCAAATTAGTTTTGATCCTTTAGGTAAATCAAATCAAACCTGCACTTCGCAGTGTCGAATAGATGTTGGATTAGCTGGCGTATGCATAAGTGGTGAAGGGCTTATATATGCGTGCCCTTAAAGTAAAAGGTTTTACTCTAATAGAGCTTATTATTGGCATAGTCATGTTTGCTATTGCATTAAGCATTATTACCGCTTTAATTGCCCCGCAAGCAAAAAAAAGTGCAGAGCCAATTATTGCTTTAAGAGCCTCTGAATTTGGTCAATCACTAATGAACGAAATTCAAAGTAAATCGTTTGATGAGCACAGCGATAGAAGTGCACCTTTTAGGCGTTGTGGCGAAACAACCTTGGGTGCTGAGCCTTGTACCGCAGAGGGCGATTTAGGCGTCGATAGCTTAGGGGCAGGCCTAGAAACCCGAACCAGTTATAACGATGTAGATGACTATATTGCACTGTCTAACCAGCCTATTACTAATAGCTTAGGTGAGGTGTTAAGTGAGTACAGCGACTTTAATTTAGTTATTAAAGTTGAGTACGATAGCGACTTTAACGAATTGACCATTAACGATGGCACAACCTTTAAGCGTATTACTATTGAAGTAACATCACCCTTAGACGAAGTTTACGGATTTAGTGCATATAAAGGGAATTACTAATGCAAGCAGCTAAATACCAAAATGCATTTACCCTTATAGAACTATTACTTGTCATGGTTATTATTGGTATTTTAGCCGTAAGTGCATTTTCATTTATTGGTGCTGGGGTCAGTATTTACTCACAAGGGGTTGAACGCCAAGAAGCAGTAGCCCAGGCCCGTTTTTTAATAACGCGACTTAGTAAAGAATTGCGCCACGCTACGCCAAATTCATTAAGGCTTTCTTGTGATAATAATACTAGCGGGGCCTGTAGTGCTCAGCAGTGTTTAGAATTTACGCCGTTTTTATCGGCCACTCACTATACAAATTACCTACCTACCGTAGCGCCTTTTAATGTTAGCGCTGTTGATTTTGAACTTAATAACTTAACGCAGCCGCAAGCTGGAAATTGGGCAACGATATACCCATTAAGCAGTGCTGATATATACGATGAGAATAATAATAAGCGTTTGCAAGTATCAGCATTTAATAGTTCAGCGAGCGAAATTGATGAGTGGCAATTTAGCAAAGCATTTACCCAAGAGTCGCCGAGTAAACGCCTTTATTTACTTTCAGAACCTGTAAGTTTTTGCGTTGAAGGGCAGTATTTATATAGATATACCAATTACGGTTTTACTGTTAATCAATTAGATGCCGTGAGCTTACAAATAAGCAGTGGTGTTAAACGTGATTTATTAGGTATTTACATTGCCAATAATTTAGCGAGCGATTTATTTTTTACTCTTGATGCGCTCTCCCTACAAAGAAACGCTGTGCTTAATGTGAATGCGCAAATGCAATTTAACGATACTGAAGTAATGAACTTTAACCATGAGGTACATATTCCTAATGTACCTTAAAAAAAATCCTCACGGAAAAGCCTTACCCAGTAAACAAAAAGGGAACTTAATAATTGTTTCTTTGGTAATTATTGTTGCTTTATTAGCACTAGGATTAGCATTAGTTAAAGTGCTTTCTGGTGCATCTCAACAAAATACGATTGAGTATTATGGGGCTCGCGCTTTTATGGCAGCACAAAGCGGCCTAGAAAGTGGTTTAACGCAACTATTTCCAATAAATAGCTCAGTTCAAAGTTGTGCATCAGTTACTACTGATTTAACCTACCAAACTACATATTTAGCCAACTGTAAGGTCGAAGTGAATTGTAGCGAATATATAGGCTTACCTGATAGCAGTACAACCAACGGGCTTGTGAATATATATTACTTACAAAGCAGTGCAACGTGCGCCGCAATTGATTGCCCTGCAGGGAGTAGCTGCAGAAAAGATTATTGGCAAACACAAAGAACGCTCAGTGTGGAGGCTAAAACTTTACCATGATGAAAAATGCGTTGGTCATTATATTTTTTAGCTGCGTGTTACTTTGTAATTACGCAAATGCAGTGCCTCCAAAAATCGAGGGCCGTTATATAGAACTGCAAGATACATATACATCGCCTGTTTGGACAAAAGTTAATTTTCAACAGCAATATATAACGCCTCCTGCTGTTTTTATGCTCTCAACAAACCAAGGCGGAAACCCTGCAATAATAAGAATACGTAATATAACCACAACTAGCTTTGAGGCCTTACCGCTTGAACCTTCAGGAGAGGATGGTGGACATATTAGTATGGGGGCGCACTATTTAGCTGTTGAGTATGGTGTGCATCAATTTCCAGACGGCACAATTATGGAAGTAGGTAATACTGATCTATTGCTCGAATTACAGTATGGCTCTAAGTCTGGTTTTGCTCCACTAACACCTAAAGGCTATAAGCCTTTAACATTTGCTGAACCGTTTACTCAAAGGCCAAACTTTTTTCATTCGTTACAAACACTCAATAGCATAGACAGCAATCCACCAACGCAAGCATTAATACCATTTTTAACAGTTGCAGTTGAAAGTAATTCTCTATCTGCCAGCGGCGTTAATATTGCTTTAGAAGCATCTGAAACAGCACTTGGGCTTATAAAAACCGAAACTGTTGCTTATATGGCCGTAGAGCCAGGAAGTAACCGCACATTTTCTGACGATAATGGCGTTGAGGTATCGTGGGAAACTTTTTTCACAGGCTTTGAAGTTGACGGTTGGAGCAATGGCTGTAATTACTTTAGTTTTACTAATAATTTTAGTGTGGCTCCGTTAGTTGTAGCAAGTAAAAACTCACGCCAAGAAGATGATGGCGGGTGGCTACGCAGCTGTAACCTAAGGACCGACAGGTTAGGGCTAGTTGTTGACGAAGATCGTGATGGCGATAACGAGCGTCGTCACGTAAACGAGGAAGCATCAATACTCGCCATGACCAGTACCTTTGTATTTAATGGTGATATTTTAGATTGTGATACGTTATTCCCGGGCGCTATTTCTACTTATAACAATGGTGAAGTGCAGCTGGTGCAGGGAGTAGAAATAACCGATGGTAATGCGCAGTTTGTCACCACCACAAGTTTAATTTCTACAGCGCTGACGAGCCCTCCTTTGTGTAATGGTCAGGCGTGTGTTGCTGGTGGTTATAACTCTTTAGAACCGAATCAAGCGGCGCAGGTGCCAACGGTTACAAATGATGGTAGCTCAACAGGACCCGTACCTACTTCTTTAGCTGGCGACTATTATTACGATGAGTTGCAGTTAAGTATGCTGGAAACAGAGTACAGAGTAACAGCGCCTACACGTATTTTTTTAAAAGATACAACCTCACTTCTATCAACTTCATTTTTGAATATAGGTAAAACCAATATAGTAGTAGAAACTGGCGCGTACTTGGCTATTTATGTGGATGGTGCGGTTGCTATTGCAGCCGATGCAAATATTGCGGGCTATATTGTTGCAACTGGAGAGGTAAGAATCGCTCAAAATGTAACGTATCAGGGATCAATTACATCGGCTACTCAAATTATTACCGAAGGGAGCTCAACGTTTGACGCTCTACCAGTACCCGAAAGTATCCCTGGTTTTTGTGGTATTTATACACCAGAAACACTGGATCATTATCGTTTAACAATAAGCGATAACAAAGGTCTGACGTGTGAAGCTAAAGAAATGACACTAACAGCCTGCGCTAATGATGCCTGCGACTTATTATTTGCGGAACCCTCTAGTTTAAACCTTTCTCCAGATAATAGTGGTCAGCAAAGTTGGGTTACGGGGGAGAATATTAATTTTACAGGATCAGCGGTTGTCGAATTTGCTAAACGCACCACAGGCAGTGTTACATTTGGATATAACACTGCTGATCCTTCTGCACCTCTTCGTTGTTATATCGGTGGTAATAATGTTGGTTTGAGTGGCTGTAAAGTTACGTTTTCTGATGCTGGATTTGTTTTTAATAATGATACAGATGGAAATACTACAATTCCTACTCAGTTATCAGCAAAGCCTTCAAATACTGGATTTAATGCAAAAGTGCTATCTATTCAAGCGGTAAAAACAAATACCACTACGGGCGTATGCGAAGCTGCATTTCCCGCTGGTGGCGATGTAAGCTTAGATTTATCGTATACATGCAGTGCTGGTGCAAGTTGCTCTGATACGGTTTCACTTAGTAACAACAATAATACCTTTGCGGTCGAGCAAGCCTCTAAATCATTCATACTTAACTTTGATAGTGAGTCTAAAGCCCCGATTGTTATAAATTACCCCGATGCAGGAAAGTTGAGTTTAAATGTAAATACCAATTTAATTTTAGACCCACTAACTAATTTATCAGTAAATTTAACGGGTAGTTCAAATGAATATGTCGTAAAACCATTTGGATTAGCCATGGAGGTAGCAAGTGATGGTTATGCAGCAGATGCCAATGGGAGCTTATTTAGACTAACGGGCGAAGCATTTGATTTAAAAATGAATGCGGTGCAGTGGCAAACAGGGCAAGACACTAACAACGATGGTTTCCCAGACAACTACAGCAATATTACAAATAACACCATTGCCAAGCATTTTATTACAGAGCAACCGCTTGTAGAGGCATCGCTTAAAGCGCCTACGCCAGGCATTCAAGGTACGCTTGAAGCTATGAGTACTGTTGCGTTTAGTGATACAGGTAATTTGAGTGAATCTATATCGCAATATAATTACGATCAAGTTGGCATCATTGATTTAACTGCAGGCCTTCAAGATGCCGATTATTTTGGTGCGGGAGATGTAAAAGGTGAGCTATATAACGTTGGTCGTTTTGCACCTTCGCAGTTTCAGGTCGTGGGGGTTCAAGCTGCTGCGCAATGCACGCAATACGGCAGTAATTTAACTTATCTTGATCAACCTTTTGAACTTGGCTTTACAGTACAAGCACAAAATCAAAATGGTGAGCTAATGGCTAATTATAAAGCGGGCTTTAATAAATCGAGTGTAGACGTTAATGCCGAAAATAATGAAGTAGGTAACTATGTACCTGCAACTAATTTTACTAGCCGCTTAGTAAACCTAGGAAATAACAACTGGGGAGATATAAGCGACGGCCAATGGCAAATGAGCCAACTCAACACGACACTTAAAAGATTAGGTGTAGGGCAAGCAGACGGACCGTTCGCTATGGTGAGCTTAATGGCAACGCTTTCTGACATAGAAGGGGCAACACTCATTGATGCAAATGATAAACCTAATACACAAACAGCATGCTCGGGTGGTTGTAATAGCGTACGACTAAATGCATTACCAATAGAGTTTAGGTTTGGACGTTTAGTCCTTGGCAATAACGCAGGCTCCGATCTCGACCCTTTACTTATTCCTATGCAGGCTCAGTATTACAACGGCAGTGGATTTGTAAATAACGCTGAAGATAACTGTAGTATATTTGATCATACCCAAATCACTCAGATATCACCTAGCAGCCCACAATTAACCTATAAATATGGGACTGGTGTATCTGGCCAGCTAGAAGCGGGAGTGTATCCTGCAAACAATGGTATTTATGCACTGCCAAATGGTTTGGGTGAATTTACCTTAGAATATAATACTTATGATTGGTTAAAGTGGGATTGGCAGGGCGATGGAATACAGCTTGATCCTCGTACTATTTTACAATTTGGACGCTTTAGAGGAAATGATCGGGTTATTTACTGGCGTGAAACACGCGAATAGTTGTAAACTAATATAATAATTGAACAAAGCTTGTGTTTTGTGCTGCAAGTACATAGCATAAGGCTTTAATTATAAAAAATAATAACGACCAAATAATTGCCGCTTTTTGGGACTGGAATATATGCGAATTACTCCTTTATCTCTGTTAATTTCAGCTAGTTTGTTAGCTAGTAGTGCATTTGCACAAGACACAGCTACAGTGACTGGAATTGACTCAGAGATTAGTGTTAAACAGACAGAATACGATAACTCGACAAGAATACTTGAAAAACATCTTAAAGAAGAAAGTCAGTTACAAAATCAATTAGAGCTACTTCGTTCTCGTTCTACAGAGCTAGATAAAGAAAAAAACCAAGCGCTCGATGCGATGAACGAAATGTACCGTCGTTTAATTGACGATCCCACTATTAATATTAGTGCGGCTCAATCACGCTATCAAAAAGCGGTGATTGATCATAAGCAAAATAAAGATGATATTTCTATGCAGTTGGCGGCAATTGCATCCCACCGTAAAGATATAGAACAAATTCGTGTTGCTAAGCATACGCTTTTAAATACATTAGAAAGTTTAAAAGAACAGTTAACTACAGCCCGCGTAGAGCGTTTACGTAACGAATTTACACGTGAAGGTACGCTTGAGGTTAACCACACTATTAACTGTAAGCGAACAGAAACGCTAGCAGCATGTGAGCAACGCGGTCAGCAAATGGGTCTACAAAAAGCAACTAAACGTTTTGTTGATCAAATTTTTGCAAATCTAACAGAAGAGCGCATTGTTGAGCCAAAACGTAATTTGGCGGGCGCTCAAGTACAAATATTAAGTAGCCATGTAGTTAACAGTGCATTTAGCGGCCAAGGTAATTACAACGTTAACTTAAGCGTAACTATGCGCGGCGAAGTTAATAGCAGCCGTTTATGTAGCTTATTAAGCATAGATAACCGCTATTGTTCTGAGTACGGCACGCCACTTACGGCTGCTTATCAACCAGCGTATAACAATACATTTACTGATAGTCAGTTAACATTCAGTAATAGCGCGGATAATAGCAACACAGTGTCGGTTTCTCGTTTAAATGAGCAGCCAGTACGTGATTATTCAGTTAAACCTGCATCGGTGAAAAAAGATTACCCTTCTATCCTTAATAAGAAGAAGGATCAATCAGTAGAGCTAACATTACGATCAAACGTATACGACGATGAAGTGTTTATCGATGGTGTAAGCTTTGGCTCAACACGCTTGATTACACGTTTACCGCCGGGCATTCATAACATTGAAATACGTAAACTTGGTTATAAACCTTATCAAGCACGTGTTGATTTGAATAAAGCGCAAACAATTAATGCAAATTTAGTAAAAAAGCCTAAGTCGATTGCTGCACCGACCTATACTCGAGAGCAACCAGAAGTAACAACACGCCAGGTTAGTGAAAACGTTAATGTATTAAATGCAAACGTTGAAACGCCGGTTGTCGTTATTCCTGCAGGCAAATTTAAAATGGGCGATATTAACGGCAATGGCTTAGCTAATGAACGTCCAGTAATTGAAAAAGTAATAGCAAATTCTTTTGCTATGCAAAGTAAAGAAGTAACCGTGGGTGCCTACGAAAAGTTTGTAGCAAATACAGGTTATAAAACTCAAGCGGAAAAAAATAAAGGGTGTGCGTATTATTTAAATGGCGAACCAGTATGGGAAGCAAATTTAAATTGGCGTAATCCTGGTTTTGAGCAAGGCAGTGACTTTCCTGCTGTATGTTTAACTTATAACGATGCAAAAGCTTACGCTGAGTGGTTATCTGGTCAAACAGGACAGCAATTTCGTTTACCTAACGAAGTTGAGTGGGAATACGCAGCACGCGCAGGAACTGAAACAGAATACCCTTGGGGTAACGAAATTGGTAAAAACCTAGCTAACTGTGGTTGGTGTGGTAGTGAATGGTCAAACAGACGTGCATCACCAGTAGGTTCTTTTTCTCCAAATGCATTTGGATTATACGATACCGTAGGCAATGTATGGGAATGGACCGATAAAGAATCAGGTGAGTCTGATGTAGCAGTAAGAGGCGGAGCGTGGAACTTTGCACCAAGCCTTGCTCGTGCATCTACGCGTTTAATTTTAGCGCCTGATTTTAGATCTAACTACATTGGTTTTCGCTTAGTTCGCGAACGATAAAACTCAATTAAGGAAGCTTTGCTTCCTTTTTTCACAAATTCACAAAGGCGCTGCGCTTTATATTGCTCATATAGTTGAGCATGTTAAAGTGAGGCAGCTAATATAAGAACGTATTTCAAAGGTCATCCAGCCTCATGTTTAAAAAACTCCGTGGTATTTTTTCTAACGATCTATCGATCGACTTGGGTACAGCCAATACCCTAATTTATGTAAAAGACGAAGGCATTGTATTAAATGAACCTTCTGTTGTTGCTATCCGCCAAGAGCGTGCTGGTGGACCTAAAAGTGTTGCATCTGTAGGTACAGAAGCAAAGCTTATGTTAGGTCGTACACCGGGTAATATAAAAGCGATTCGTCCAATGAAAGACGGTGTTATTGCTGACTTTTTTGTAACAGAAAAAATGTTACAACACTTCATTAAACAAGTGCATAACAATAACTTTATGCGTCCAAGTCCGCGTGTACTAATTTGTGTACCGTGTGGTGCTACTCAAGTAGAAAAACGTGCAATACGTGAATCTGCAATGGGTGCAGGTGCTCGTGAAGTTTACTTAATTGAAGAACCAATGGCAGCAGCTATTGGCGCAGGCTTACCAGTATCAGAAGCAACAGGTTCTATGGTTGTTGATATTGGTGGTGGTACAACTGAAGTTGCTATTATTTCACTTAACGGCGTTGTCTACTCATCATCTGTTCGTATTGGTGGTGATAAGTTTGACGAAGCTATCATTAATTATGTACGCCGTAACTTTGGTAGCTTAATTGGTGAAGCGACAGCTGAAAATATTAAGCATCAAATTGGCTCTGCGTTTAAAACTGATGAGCCAATCGAAATTGAAGTGCGCGGTCGTAACCTTGCTGAAGGTGTTCCGCGTTCATTCACACTTAACTCACACGAAATCCTAGAAGCTCTACAAGAGCCATTAATGGGTATTGTGAGTGCAGTAATGGTTGCGCTTGAGCAATCACCACCAGAGCTGGCATCAGATATTTCTGCACACGGTATGGTGCTTACTGGCGGTGGCGCATTGTTAAAAGATTTAGACCGTTTATTAATGGAAGAAACGGGTATTCCGGTTGTTGTTGCTGATGATCCACTTACATGTGTTGCACGTGGTGGTGGTAAAGCACTTGAAATGATCGATGTTCATGGTGGTGACGTTTTTAGTTACGACTAATGAAATTAATGTTTGGACGCACAGTCTCTTTGCAACTGCGACTTTTTGTCGCAGTGCTTTTGAGTATCGTACTCATTGTTGGAGACAGATATACGCAAGGTGGTACCGTTGTTCGTACCAGCCTCAATACCTTAGTTAGCCCACTAATTTATGTTGCTAATTTACCCTACGAATTATTTAGCTTAAGTGCTAAAAGCCTGCATACGCGGGAGCAACTTCTTACTGAAAACGAAGCGCTGAAAAAAAAGCAAATGCTACAAAGCGAGCAACTTCAGCAGTATCAATTTCTAGCCAGAGAAAACCAAAAACTACGCGCCTTATTAGGCTCATCTGCAAAGCAATCAAATCGTAAAATTATTGCTCAAGTACTTTCTGTGCATTCAAACCCGTATAGCCATCAAGTTGTTATAAATCGTGGTACCACCGATGGACTTAGTGAAAGCCAAGCCGTCATTGATGAGATGGGTGTAGTAGGGCAATTAACTAAAGTAGGGTCAACTACGTCACGCGTATTACTCATGACCGACACTACGCATGCCACACCTGTGCGTATACTGCGTAACGATGTACGAACAGTTGTTGAGGGCATAGGTAAAATTAACGTCGTTAAGCTCTCTCACGTTCCGCACAGCTTAGATGTGCGAATTGGCGATGTACTTGTTACATCAGGATTAGGTGGCACATTCCCAGAGGGATACCCGGTGGCTGTAGTAACCGAAATAAATCGTGATGAAGGCCGCCCGTTTGCACAAGTTTTTGCAGAACCTATTGCGCAATTAGATCGCATTCGTTTGCTGGTTATTTTATGGCGTAATCAACAGGAGCAAATCAGCGATGATTAACCGTTATTCATTGTTAATTGCGCTAAGCATCTTTTTTGCGTTAATAATGGCATTAATGCCGCTCCCTTTTTCGTTTGAACCATTTAGACCTGACTGGGTTTTACTTGTACTTATGTATTGGTCGTTGGCAGTACCGCATCGTTTAAATATTGGTACTGCTTGGGTTGTTGGTTTATTAATAGATTTAGCATCTGGCTCACCGCTAGGTGTGAACTCGCTTACATTTTCAATATGTATATTTGTAACCGCGAGCAACTTTCAAAAAATTCGTAACTTTTCGCTTTGGCAACAAAGCTTATTAATTGGTTTGTTTTTAACGCTGTATCATTTAATGCAGTTTTGGCTAAATCACTTTTTGTTAGGGGTTTACTTTAATCCACAGTATTTATGGCCAGTAGCAACCGGAATGGTTAGTTGGTTTTGGGTGTTTTTACTACTTCGTAAATATCGCAGACATTTTAGGATCAGGTAATGACTACCGCAGTATATTTGGCATCAGCCTCTCCCCGTCGTAAAGAGTTATTAAGCCAATTAGGTGTCGAATTTACACAATTTAGTGTTGATGCAGATGAAAGCCCACTTCCAAACGAGCAACCTAGAGCACTTGTTGAGCGTTTAGCTCGCTTGAAAGCCCAAAGCGGTGTAGAGCTTGGATATACCGATCGCCCTGTACTTGGTAGTGATACCGTAGTTGTTATCGATAACGAATCACTGGGTAAACCTCGTGATAAAAACGATTTTATACACACATTAAAACGTTTATCAGGTAACACACATCAAGTACTTACCGCAGTAGCATTTGCGACGCAAAATGATGTGCTTAGCTGTGTTGTAAGCACAGATGTCACCTTTAAAACTTTAACTGATGAAGAAATAAATACCTACTGGGATTCTAATGAGCCACAAGATAAAGCCGGTGGCTACGGTATCCAAGGTTTAGGTGGTCGCTTTGTAACTCACATTGCGGGTAGCTATTTTTCTGTTGTAGGCTTACCTTTATATGAAACCGAACAATTATTAAAAACATTCTTAAGAAGGTAACATGAGTACAGAATTACTGATCAATGTCACACCGAGCGAAAGCCGTGTTGCCCTAATAGAAAACGGTGTACTGCAAGAAATACAGCTAGAGCGAATTGGTAATCTAGGTATTGTAGGCAATATTTACCTAGGAAAAATAAGCCGTGTACTTCCGGGTATGCAGGCTGCTTTTGTTGATATCGGCCTTGAAAAAGCGGCATTTTTACATGCATCCGATATTGTAAATAGTGCCTCTATTGTTGAAGGTGTAGACGACGTACCAATAAAAAAAGTACAAGATATTAGAGAGTTAGTTCGTCAAGGCCAATACATTATGGTGCAAGTGGTAAAAGATCCGCTAGGCACTAAAGGCGCAAGACTCACCACTGATATAACTATTCCTTCTCGCTATTTAGTGTTTATGCCAGATGCGACCCATGTAGGGGTTAGTCAGCGTATTGAAACTGAAGAAGAGCGCTCACGCCTTAAAAAAATAGTCGCAGAATATGGCGACGAAAATGGCAGCTTTATTGTACGTACAGCAGCCGAAGGCGCTAGCGAAGCAGAATTACGACACGATGCCGGTTTTTTAAGAAAACTGTGGGAAAAAATTACAGCTCGTCGCAAAAAAACCAGTAAAGCCAGTATTCTACACGAAGATTTAACGCTTGCCTTTAGAACCCTACGTGACTATGTAGGCGAAGATATGGAGCGCATTCGCGTTGACTCTAAACTTACTCATGAAGAGCTAAAGTTATTTACTGAAGAGTTTGTTCCACAACTGTCTCAAGTACTCGAATACTATCCAGGTGAGCGACCTATATTTGATTTGTTTGACGTTGAAAACGAAATTCAAAAAGCACTACATCGTAAAGTTACACTAAAATCAGGTGGTTATATAATTATTGACCAAACAGAAGCGATGACGACTGTTGATGTTAATACTGGTGCATTTGTAGGACATCGTAATTTAGAAGAAACGATTTTTAATACCAACGTAGAAGCAACCTCTGCAATTGCTCGCCAGCTTAGGCTGCGTAATTTAGGCGGTATTATCATTATCGACTTTATCGATATGGTAAGTGAGGATCATAAGCGCCGAGTATTACATTCACTTGAATCAGCACTTGCAAAAGATCGCACTAAAACGAATATCAATGGGCTTTCAGCACTTGGGCTTGTTGAAATGACGCGTAAACGTACACGCGAAAGCTTAGAGCATATTTTATGTGATGTATGTCCTGCGTGTTCTGGTCGTGGTTCACAAAAAACAGTTGAAACGGTTTGCTACGAAATACTACGTGAAATAGTGCGTGTTAACCGAGCATACGCTGCCGATAAGTTTATGGTATATGCAGCACCTGCTGTGAGCGAAGCTTTACTAAACGACGAGTACCATAACCTTGCCGAGCTTGAACTATTTATTGGTAAGCAAGTCAATATTCAAACAGAGAGCTTATACAGCCAAGAACAGTTTGATGTGGTAATGATGTAATGAAAGCAAAAGCGGTCTGTTTTTTTTGTTTTAGGAAGTTATGGCAGACTTGCGCCATAATTTTGGTATTACTGGCCGTTATTGTTTCAATTTTAAAATATACCCTCCCGTATGCAAACGAATACAAAGGTAATATAGAAAGCTATTTACACGAAAAGTTTGAAATAAGCTTATCTATTGGCGAAATATCAGCAAGTTGGCAGGGCAGTGGTCCTGCATTAGTACTAGAGAATTTATCGTTTAAAGATAACGAAACTGCACCAATATCACTCACCATTGCTAAAACCAGCTTAGAGCTAAACTTATGGGAAAGCTTAAAAGCACTGCAACTTAGATCTAATTATTTTGTTATTAATGGTTTTCATACCAGTGTAAATATCACCAACTTATTTAAAACCGGTGACAACGACGAAGTCTCTTTTGAGCAAAAAGAGCTAATTGAAGAACTGTTTTTGGGTAAAACGGGTCATTTTGCAATAGAAAATTCCAGTATTAACTTTGTTCTAGAAGACGGTAAAGAGCGTAAGTTACTCCTCAAAAATATTGTTTGGCAAAATGAAGATGAGCAGCATCTTGGTAGTGGGAGCTTAGCACTGCCGGGTATTTCGGTCGGTGATTTTGATGCGCGCATAGCACTCACTGGCGATACCCTAGAGCAAGTTGCGGGCGACATTTATGTGCAGGCTAACAAAGTCGATGTATCTAACTGGTTAGCGCAATATATAAATACGCAAAAGCAACAACTGCATAGCGATATTAATTTACAAGCGTGGCTAAAACTAGATAAAGGTTTTGTAACCGATATAAAAATGCAATGGCTACCAAGCTTTGTGCGTTGGCAGCGAGAAGATCAAAGCCAACAAGTTAGCTTGAGTGAAGGTGGATTCCATCTATATCCCGAGCAAAATAGCTGGCACTTAAAAAGCACCGGTTTAACATTTAATAGTAACGATAAAGCATGGCCAAGTTTAGAGTTTGAAGCTCAACTAGGGCCAAAAAATGAAGTGTGGCTCCATCAGGTTGATTTTGAATTACTGAGTAACCTAGCAGGGCTAAGTAATTTTAATGCACTTGAACCATTTTTAGAGCGCCAACCTAGCGGGCAAATAGATCAAGCTTATTTAAATTTTTCTAATGCACAGCAATGGCAATTATGGTTTGAGGCTGACAATATTGGTTGGCAAGAATTAAGATCGGTACCTGCAGCACAAGGACTTAGAGTAAATGGTTTACTTAATCAAAGTAGTGGTCGAATAAATTTATTTGGCGAAAATGGCACATTAGTTACAGGCGAAAGCTTTAGTAACGACATAAATTATAATCAGCTAAATGTAGAGCTAGATTTAGCTAAGCGAGATGATGGCTGGCATATAAGTAGTGACAATATATGGTTTGATAATGATGAAGTTACTCTTGCTGCAGAATTACAAATTAGTCTAACAGATGATCCTCGATTAGATCTCTATGCTGAAGCATTCGCCCCAGATGCCAAAATTGCAGGTCATTATTTCCCATTAAAAGCTATGAGCCCTGAGCTCGTTAGCTATTTAAATGGCGCAATTAAAGGCGGAGAAATATCTAAAGCACAAGTCTTATTTGCAGGACCTTTATCTGGTTTTCCATTCACCGATGGCAGTGGCCAGTTTGGTGTATTAGCGCAAATAGACAACGCAACCTATGAGTTTGATCCTGATTGGCCTTTGGTCACCAATGCCGACGTACAGCTACATTTTAATAATGAGCGTATGGACATATATAGCCAGCAAGGTAAGTTGGTTAATCTAGATATTGGTAATAGTGTGCAGGTAAGCATTGCAGATTTAATGCATGCAGATGAACTTATTGTGCAAATTGATAAAAAAGCACAGATGGAAAAGTTACATGACTTTTTTGCAGCGACACCTATTGCCAAACCTCTTGCTGAAATTTTTAAAGTTGTGCAGGGCAAAGGCGAAGCCGATGCCAGTATTGAGCTTTTAGTAGGCTCTAAGTTTAAAGGTGGAGCCAGTGTTAGCGGCAAAGTTAATTTAAATGATTTGCCAGTATTTATAGCAACGCCAGGTATTGAGCTTAAAAACTTAACTGGCGAGCTTAATTTTAAAAACGACAACATCACACTTAAAAATGCGACTGCGAAGTGGTTGGGTATGCCGCTAAATATTAATTACAGCAGTAAAAGTGATGCTAAAAATTACCAAGCAAACATAGATATAAACGCCAAAATTGACGCTGATACACTAATAGATAGTGGACAAGGTATATTAAAAAATTATTTAAGTGGGCAAAGCGATGTTGATATTGGTTTAGTACTTAATTTTACCGAACAAGGCTTTAATTACCGTGCACAGGTAAACTCAGAACTACTTGGCTTAACGAGTAACTTACCCGCACCTTATAATAAAAATAGCGAACAAGCGTGGGCACTTGATGCAGTAGTTCAAGGTGATGATATTTCTAATCTCATTACAGCAAACGCTAATCAACAGTTTTACTTTAATGCTATTTTAGAAAATGGAAAATCACAGTTTAGTAATGTCCATTTTGTGCTCGGAAAACAAGATTTAGGATTAAACCAAAAAGACTTAAGCGTAAATATAAATCTTGAACAGAGTGAACTAGTGCCTTGGTTTGATCTGATTGATCAAATAATTAAAGCTGGTAAAGCAAACCCAGATAAAAAATCAAAAGGGATTATGCCACCGCTTAATGAGGTGGTCGCAAATATAGGTATGCTTGATGCGAGTAACATCATCTTTAATGATTTTGAAATGCGTTTAGCACCATCAAAAGACGATTTATACCTAAAGCTAAATGCTAAAGAACTTAGAGCTGGGGTTTTTATCCCTACATCACAGCCTAGCCAGCCCATACGAATTAATGCCGATTACTTAAGGCTTAATTTTGCACCGCACAATGAGCAAGTACTTGAAATAACAGATGTACTTCCTGAGAAAGACTTGAGCTGGCTTACTAAAATACCTGCCATTGAGTTTGAATGTAGTGATTGCAAAATTGACCGCTACCAACTTGATAAAGTGAGTGCGTCATTATTAGGTGATGGAGAGCGTTTATCAATATCAGAACTTGTAGTCGATAAAGGCGATCATTTACTGCGCACTAAAGGGCAGTGGCAAAATGGATTAACAACGCTAAGTGGCGAGCTTAAAAGTGATGACATAGGCGCACTGTTTGGTGAGTTTGATATAACCTCCGCGATTAAAGACTCAAAAGCCGATCTAAATTATGATCTTACTTGGCAAGCAGCACCTTATGATTTTGATGTGAAAAGTTTAAGTGGCGAGATAGCTTGGGATTTAGGAGAAGGTCACTTAACTGAAGTTAGCGATGGCGGGGCACGCGTATTTTCGTTACTGAGCCTTGATTCATTAGTACGCAAGCTGAAACTTGATTTTAGAGATGTGTTTTCAAAGGGCTTTTTTTATAACAGCATGCAAGGCACTATGCAGTTAGAAAACGGTATTGCTTACACTAAAGATACCAAAATGGACGGCGTACCCGCCGATTTAACCATTAAAGGTTATGCAAATTTAAACACGCTTGATATAGATTATGACCTTGCTGTAGCGCCGCAGGTAACCTCGAGTATTCCGGTTATAGTTGCATGGATGGTAAACCCAGTAACAGGGCTTGCTGCCTTAGCAATTGATAAAGTTATTCATTCTGCGCGCGTCATCTCAGAGATCAACTTTAAAGTAACGGGTAAAATGAACGATCCCATTGTTCAAGAACTCGACAGAAAAAGTCGTGAAGTTACGCTTCCTCAAGCTGCGCAAAATCAGCCACAAGCATCAGTCGATTTAAAACTTAAAGATGCACAAGTAACAGTAACGCAATGAACAAAACTGAAATACTAAGCACTCCCACAATAGTTGCCCTGCAAATGTGTTCAGGGCTAAGCCCTGATGACAACATAGCAAGCTTAAAGCGTGCACTTAAAACACTCCCCGCAACAAGACCATTACTTGTTTGTTTGCCTGAGGCTTTTTTAGTGTTTAGTAAAAGTGGTAACGATACGTTACGTGTTGCTAAGCAAGTTGAGCGATACAAACTACAACTTAGTGAATTGTGCCAACACCATAATATTTGGTTAAATGCAGGGACAATGCCTGAGCCATTTAACGAACATAAATATTATGCAGCATCGCACTTATATAATAATCAAGGCGAGCTGGTTGCTACGTATAACAAAATACATTTATTTGATGTAAACGTAGATGATCAAACAGGTAGCTATCGAGAGTCAGATTTTACCCAAGCAGGTAGCGATGTGGTTGTTGTTGATTCTCCCTTTGGTAAAATAGGCTTAACAGTATGTTATGATCTGCGCTTTAGTGGCTTATTCAACGAACTAGTACGCCAAGGCGCCGATATTATTTTAGTACCAAGTGCATTTACAGTCGTCACAGGACAAGCGCATTGGCAGCCATTATTAGCAGCTCGCGCAATAGAAACACAATGTTATGTAGTTGCAGCAGCTCAGTACGGTACACATGAAAATGGCCGACAAACATATGGCCACAGTATTATTATTTCACCTTGGGGAAGTATCCTGAGTGAATTGCCAACAGGCACCGGTTTTATAAGCTGCAACGCAGATTTAGACCAGTTACAAAAAATTAGACGAGATATGCCCGTGCAGTCTCATCAACGATTTAGAGAGCATTTATTATGAATTCGGTTGAACAGCATTTACTACACGACAGCCAGCTAAATAGAGAAGAGCTCGAAAAAACGCTCGCTTACATACATCAGCGTAAAGTGGATTACGCCGATTTATATTTTCAATCAAGCCACCACGAATCATGGGTGCTTGAAGACGGCTTAGTTAAAGAAGGCTCTTATAACGTTGAGCGCGGCGTTGGTGTACGTGCTGTAAGCGGCGAAAAAACAGGTTTTTCTTACTCTGATGCAATAAATCTTGAAGCGCTTAATAAAGCGGCTACAGCGGCTCGTAGCATTGCAGATGCTGGTGAAGATAGAGCGATTAAAGTATTTAGTGATGTTAAAGCTAAAGAGCAGTTTGCACCGCATCAGCCAATCTCGAGTATGAGCGATACCGACAAGGTGAGTTTATTACGCGAACTTGAAAACTATATTCGTGAGCTAGCACCCGATGCAGAGCAAGTAATTAGTTCAATGTCGGCGGTATACGAAGAAGTATTAATCGCAGCAAGTGATGGTACGTTTGCCACCGATATTCGCCCGCTTATTCGTTTAAACTGCTCAGTACTGCTTGAAAAAAATGGTCGCCGTGAACGCGGTGGCGCAGGCGGTGGAGCACGTTTAGATTATGGTTACTTTAAAGAGCTTGTTGATGGTAAACCGCGTTGGATGGAATTTGCAGAAGAAGCGGTACGCCAAGCTAAAGTAAATCTTGAGGCTATTGATGCACCTGCAGGCACGATGGAAGTTGTACTTGGTAATGGATGGCCTGGCGTGCTTTTACACGAAGCGGTAGGGCATGGCCTTGAAGGCGACTTTAACCGTAAAGGCGCGTCTGCGTTTAGTGGTAAAGTGGGCCAAAAAGTAGCATCTGAGCTGTGTACTGTGGTTGATGATGGCACAATGGCTGATCGCCGTGGCTCACTTAATGTGGATGATGAAGGCACACCAGCCGCTTACAACGTACTCATCGAAAACGGTATTTTAAAAGGCTATATGCAAGATAAGCTAAACGCGCGTTTAATGGGTGTAAATCCTACAGGTAACGCACGCCGTGAGTCGTATGCACATTTACCAATGCCTCGCATGACTAATACTTACATGTTAGGTGGTGAGCACAGCCAAGCCGATATTATCAGCTCAGTTAAAAAAGGGGTATTCGCGCCTAACTTTGGCGGCGGGCAAGTTGATATAACGTCAGGTAAGTTTGTATTTAGCGCATCAGAAGCGTATTTAATCGAAAATGGTAAAATTACCCAACCAATTAAAGGCGCAACGCTTATTGGTAATGGCCCAGAAGTAATGCAGCAAATATCGATGGTTGGTAACGACTTAGCACTTGATAAAGGTGTGGGTGTTTGTGGTAAAGATGGTCAAAGCGTACCGGTAGGCGTAGGCCAACCAAGCCTTAAAATTGATCAGTTAACGGTCGGTGGTACAGCTTAAATATTACTCAAGCGCGAAGTAAATTCGCGCTTTTTGTTTTAATGAAGGCGGGGTTTATACTTCTCCTTCATCCTCTTTATTTTTTTCAGCTTCTTTATACCATAACGCAAAAAAGCACTCTGTTAATTTATGCTCTATCTCAAGCGCTTTTTCTGTCGGACAAAACAAGGTGAAGCTTGCTTTAAATTCACCTAAATCGGTTGTACCAAAGTGAATTACCGGCTCTGGACCAGATATTTTTGCATCGAGTTTACGCTCAATCATTGAATTATAACGACTTGCTACTTCTTGAAATTCTTCACAGTACAGTTTAGCTTGCTCAGTGAGTGTGTCGTGAATAGGGTACGGGTTAAAGCTCTCTCGACGAACAATAATAAAATGATGTGTAACAAAGCGTTTTACAAAGTTTAAGTTTTTAATAGAGCTGGTAATCAGCTTATTATTAGGTATGTATATGGTTTTTCTTGAAAATTGATAAGTATGTATATCAATTTCATGCATGGTTGTTTTTATCCAATCAGTTTCAGCTACTTCACCAAAGTAATCACCTACTTGTATCCAATCACCGACTCTAAACGGGCGAGTTGTTACGAGGTAAAAAAAGCCTATTACACACTGAATAAACTCGCGCGTAGCAAGCACAATCGCCACAGCAAAAGCAGCAATAGAAAGTGCAAAGTTTTGAATTTCAGTAGACCACACAAATAGCAGCGATATCATCATTACAAAATTAATAAAGTGCTTAATATTGTGTGCGATGTAGCGAATATCTTTTTCTTTTTTTTCTGCGCGATTTTTAGCGAGCTTATCAACAAGTACTTTTAGTACAAATGCAATTGTGATCATTACAATTGAAAGAAGAAACGGATGCAGCAATATATCTTTAGTCATAATATCCAATTAAACGCAAGTTGATAAAAACAGGCTAAGTATATTGATTTATTAAACCAATTAGCAAATTTAGTGCAAAAAGAGTAACCAATAAAAATCGAGCGACGCTATTGAGTTACTTCATCAGTGCAATGTTTGTGATTTTTAGCCATTTTTTTTCGGCATATGAGTACAAGCTCAATGGCTGAAATAAAGATTAGAGTATAGCCAAGCGTTTCTATACCCTCTTCAACAATGTTTTTTACCGCACGTACGTAGTCATCGCCCATTACTGAATGCCAAAATGCACCTTTGCCCATCATTCGCGAAAATGCGAGTAAAGTAACCATGCCTGATAAGCAAATTCCATAACTAGGAGTGAGGCTATAGGCTTTTAAAGAGTCAAAAATACTTCCTCTCTTTGTTATTAAATAAACAAACACGCCAGCTAAAATTGAATAGACGATACTTTGCCAAGCGCCATCAAAAAAGTATAAGTCGAGGTAGGTATCAAACTCTCTTACAAACATCATTGCCGATAACGCAGCAAGTAATACAGCCGGTATTTTGAGTTGAAAGTTAATTCGCGAAGCGTAAAAAAACAAAATACAGCTTAAAAAAGTTAAAACATCTTGCATATGTTCAGTAAGAGTTTCTTCGCTGTAAAGCGCATACTGTTTTAATTCAAAGCCTTCAAGTTGAATTAAATGAGCAACGCCCGCTAGGCATAATAGATAAATAAAAGATCGCAGTAAAAACATAAATAACCAAGAGAAACTATAAATGCGCGAGATTCTAATTGTAAAAATGCCTTAAAGCCAAAACAAAATTTAAACTTTTAATATTTTTATTGGTCTAAAATTTTTGCTGTTAAAATAATGGCTTAGATATTTATTTAATGTTGAATGGATGTTTTTAATGTGACGTTTTAAGTGGTTTGTTGTGCAAAATATAACAAGCATTAAAAAGCCCTTACTGTTTACTTAGCAAGGGCTTTTTATAATTAATAACTTAGAGTTTAGCGCCTAGCGCATCGTTACAAATTCTTCCGAGCCAGTCGGGTGAATTGCAACAACGGCATCAAAATCAGCTTTAGTTGCGCCCATTTTCATGGCAACTGCAAAACCTTGAATCATTTCATCAACTGCAAAACCAATCCCATGTAGGCCAACTACTTTTTCGTCTGGGCCGGCACATACAAGTTTCATTTTACAAGGCTGGCGATGTTTAGTTACCGCTGTGTACATAGCCGTAAAACCAGATTGGTAAATTTTAACGTTTTCTTCGCCGTACTGAGAAATAGCTTCTTGCTCAGTCAAACCAATAGTACCAATAGGTGGATGACTAAATACAACAGTAGGGACTAAGCTGTAATCCATTTTTAAATCATCTGGTAGTTCTTTATTAAATAAACGCTCAGATAAAGTACGGCCTGCTTTTACTGCTACCGGTGTAAGTTCAATACCATTTTCGATGATATCGCCAACCGCGTATACATTTTTAGCTGTGGTATTTTGATACTCATCAACTTTTACAAAACCACTGCTGTTTACTTCTACGCCGGCTGCTGCAACGTTAATAGCATTGGTTGTTGGCTCGCGGCCAATGGCCCAAATAACTTGATCAACGTTATGAGTTTTGCCGTTATCTAAATGCAGTGTTACAGAGCCATCATCTTCTTTTACCAATTTATTTGGTACAGATTCTGTATGAAGAGTAGGGCCTTCGGCAGCCATTACTTCAACAAGCGTATCTACAATATATGGGTCAAAACTACGAAGTGGGGCATGCTTACGTACAAATAAATGTGTTTCAGTACCTAAACCATGTAATACACCAGCAAGCTCAACGGCTATGTAGCCTGCGCCAATAACTGCAACGCGCTTAGGTTGCTCTTTTAGCTCAAAGAAGCCATTTGAATCGATACCGTGTTCAGCACCTTCAATATGCGGAATGCTTGGGCGGCCGCCTACTGCAATTAATATATGATCGGCTGTGTAGTGCTCGCCGTTTACTTCAACTGTTTTATTATCTACAAATTTAGCAAAGCCTTTAATTACAGTAACGCCATTGCTAGCAAGGCCACTGTCATAACCTTTATGAATTCGGCCAATGTAGGCTTCACGGCTTTCTACTAGTTTGCTCCAATCAAAGCCTTTAACTTCAACATTAAAGCCGTAATCTGGGGCATATAAATTAATTGCTTCGGCAACCTGAGCACCGTGCCACATTACTTTTTTAGGTACACAGCCCACGTTTACACACGTGCCGCCCATGTGTTTTGCTTCTATAAGTGCTACTTTAGCGCCACGCATTGCCGCTCTATTTGCAGAGGCAATACCACCACTGCCACCACCGATTGCAATATAATCAAAGTGTTGTGTCATTTTATGTCCTTAGGCGTTGAGTTTTATGCGCATTAGCATAACATTAAGTTTTAAAAATAAAGAGTGTTTAGGTGACCTATGTTTAGTAAAAAAACATTCGAATTTCTTGCTCAGCTTGATAAAAACAATAATAGAGACTGGTTTAACGACCATAAATCACAGTATGAGGAATACGTAAGAGAGCCCGCTTTAGATTTCATTAGGCAAATGCAAGCACCACTTGCTGAGGTTTCTAGCCATTTTGTCGCATCAGATAAAAAAGTGGGCGGTAGTTTAATGAGAATCCATAAAGACGCGCGTTTTAGTAAAGATAAAACCCCGTATAAAATTAATGTAGGGATTCAATTTCGCCATTTTATGGGAAAAGACGTACATGTCCCGGGTTTTTACTTTCACTTAGCAAATGACGAATGTTTTGTAGGTGCTGGTATTTGGCGACCAGAATCAAAGGCGCTTAACGCAATTAGAACCTGCATAGATGAAAACCCAAATAGCTATAAAAAAGCAATTTATGATGAGCAATTTAAATCTATATTTGAAATGTCAGGAGAATCGCTAAAACGCCCGCCAAGAGGTTTTGAAAAAGAGCATCCCTTAATAGATGAGCTCAAACGAAAAGACTTTATAGCCATTAGCTCGCTTACTCAAAAACAAGTATGTAGCAATAATTTAGTTGATACGGTACTAGAACGTTATAAAGTGGCCGACTCATTAATGGGTTATTTGTGTTTTGCTCTGGAGCAACCTTATTAAAATTAAACAACTTAAAAGCGGCTGAGTTGTTTTTTTACTTTTAGACCCAATTTAAAACGTAATGCATTAACGCAAAGAGAGTATTTATGAGCAACCCATTAATTGGCCTTGAAGGCTTACCACCATTTTCAAAAATAAAGCCTGAGTACGTAGTACCAGCACTAAAAGACGGTATCGAGCTTTGTCGTAAAGCCATTGATGACGTGTTAGCTAAAGGCTCGTATACGTGGGATGACTTAGTATTACCCCTTGAAGAAGCTGACGATAAATTATCGCGCATGTTCTCCCCTGTATCGCATTTAAATTCAGTAATGAATAACGACGAATTACGTGAAGCTTACGAGCAGTGCTTACCGTTAATATCTGAATATTCAACATTTGTAGGTCAGCACCAAGGTTTATACAACGCGTATAATACGCTTTATAACAGTGACGAATTTAAAACGCTGACTACAGCACAACAAAAAACAATTACTAATGCGCTACGTGATTTTAAATTGTCGGGTATTGCTCTGGCGGCAGAGCAGCAAACACGCTACGGCGAAATTAGCGCGCGTTTATCAGAGCTTGCCTCAAAATTTGGTAACAACGTAATGGATGCCACACTTGCTTGGCACAAACATATTACTGATGAGAGTGACTTAGCAGGCTTGACAGAATCTGCTTTAGCACTTGCAGCTGATACAGCAAAAAGTAAAGAATTAGAGGGTTGGTTATTTACACTCGATTTTCCATCATACTTACCAATAATGGCTTACGCAGATAACCGCGAACTACGCAGAGAAACCTACACTGCGTTTTCTACGCGCGCATCAGATCAAGGCCCTAACGCCGGTGAATTTGATAACTCTGATATTATGAGCGAGGAGCTTGCGCTTCGTCATGAACTTGCACAGTTACTAGGGTTTAACAGCTACGCTGAAAAGTCACTAGCGACTAAAATGGCCGAAACACCAGAACAAGTATTCTCATTTTTAGAAGACCTAGCAGCTAAATCAAAACCACAAGCAGAGCAAGAAGTCGCAGAGCTAAAAGCCTATGCTGAGCAAAAACACGGTATTTCTGAATTAGAAGCGTGGGATTTTGGTTACTACAGCGAAAAGCTTAAGCAAGAAAAGTATGCAATTTCAGACGAAGTACTACGTCCTTACTTCCCAGCAAATAAAGTGCTTAGCGGCTTATTCGAAACCGTTAATCGCTTATTTGGTATTAGCGTAAAAGAAGTTACTGACTTTGATACTTATCACAAAGATGTACGCTTTTTTGAAATTGTAGATAGTAGCAATACTCTACGCGGACGTTTTTATCTCGATTTATACGCACGCGACCACAAACGTGGCGGCGCGTGGATGGATGACTGTATGGGTCGTAAAGTACGCGCTAACGGCGAACTACAAACTCCGGTGGCTTATTTAGTGTGTAACTTTAATAAGGCGGTTGGCGATAAACCGGCACTGTTTACTCATGACGAAGTAACTACTTTATTTCATGAGTTTGGTCATGGTATTCACCACATGCTTACACAAGTTGATGCCGCGCCAGTGGCTGGCATTAATGGTGTAGCGTGGGATGCGGTAGAGCTTCCTAGTCAGTTTTTAGAAAATTGGTGTTATGACGAAGAAGCCCTGAGCTTTATTTCAGGTCATTATGAAACGGGTGAGCCGTTACCTAAAGAGTTACTTGATAAATTATTAGCGGCTAAAAACTATAACTCAGGCGTACAAATGCTACGTCAAATTGAGTTTTCGTTATTCGATTTTAAAATCCATAACGATTACAAAGTGGGTGAGCAATGCCAAATTCAAGCAGTACTAAACGATGTACGTAGCCGCACATCAATCGTTAAACCGCCTGAGTTTAACCGTTTTCAAAATGGTTTTAGCCATATTTTTGCCGGTGGTTATAGTGCAGGTTACTACTCGTATAAATGGGCTGAAGTACTTTCTGCTGATGCATTTTCTAAATTTGAAGAAGAAGGTATTTTTAACGCTGAAACAGGGCAAGCCTTCATGCAAAATATTTTAGAAAAAGGCGGTAGCGAAGAGCCAATGGAATTATTTAAAAAGTTCCGTGGTCGTGAGCCAAATGTCGACGCGTTACTACGCCATAGCGGTATTGCTGTTTAAAAATTAATATTTAGCACAAACCAAATTAAAGCGCCTATATGGCGCTTTTTTATTATTTTAAAATTATTATCTAATAATTTTTAGTAATTTCATCCTACCGTACTATGCTTTTAGCACACCTAATAAAATGGACTAAGGCATGGCAAAGTTGGTATTGGCAATTGATGACGACAAGTACGTTCATCATATAATTGAAGAGTCTTTAGCAGGGTTTTGTAAAATAATTCATGCAAAAGATGGCGATGAAGGATTAAGGCTAACCAATAAATACAACCCAGATATTATTTTACTAGATATTGAAATGCCAGGTATGTCAGGTTATGACGTATGTAAAACAATAAAGCAAAGTCAGAATACTCAGGATATTCCCGTTATGTTTCTCTCATCTAAAATAGAGCTAAGCGATCGGGTAAAAGGTTATAGCGTCGGCGCATCTGATTACATTACAAAACCTTTTAATGCAGAAGAGTTAATAGCGCGAATAAAGGTACTTTACGAATATAGGCAAAAATGCGCAAAACTAAAATTGGATATAGTAAAAGCGAATAAAACAGCTGAAATGGCAATGACAGAGTCAGGCGATATGGGGCGTATAATGCGCTACGTTGGACAAAGTTATCACGCTAATAACTTTCAATCGTTGAGTGAATACTTTTTTACCTTTTTTGCTCCTTTAAATTTAGATGTTGTGGTGGTGTTTTGGTATCAAGGAAAAGGTATTTTTTACAGCCAGCAAAGTGGTGTTTGCCCGTTAGAGCAAGAGCTGCTTGAGCAACATCGAAATGCTCAACGATTTGTTGATATTGGTAGCAGCACTATTATTAATTACCCCAAAGTGTCCCTTTTGATAAAAAATATGCCAGTTGATAACGATGCTTTGTATGGGCGCTACAAAGATCTGTTCCCGCATATATTAGAAGTAACCAACGAGAAGGTTGTTACCATGGAAAGAAGCGAAAGCAGTTATGAGCAGGCAGCTCAAATAAGTACAGCCCTTCAAGATATTGTTAAGCAGTTAACTACTCAAAATGTAGAGCAAAACAAAAGTACTAAAGAGTTTATAGAGCAGCTACATGAACTTGACTGCGCTATTAAGCTACAACAAACACAAGCAAACCCTGCGGATCTCACTTTATATATATCTCAATTGGATCAAACAATGCAGTTATTTGTATCGGCTAATAGTGATTTAGCCTTTATCAAATATCAGCTTAAACAAGTTGCCGAAAGCCGCAATGAACTTATATCCAATTTACGTACTAAAGCGGAAGCCGCAAAGGTCAATACGAATCATCATAGTGATATAGAGCTATTTTAGTGCTTTAAAGTAAAGCGGTTGATATACTACAGGCGTATTTTATCGTCGGAGTTTATTGTGGTTATTCAGTGTGCTTTTAAAGAGTTACGCCCTTATTTAAATGAATTAGAAACACGCTTTGGTTTAGCCCAATGGGCGCAAAATTGCAGTGGCTTTAGCTTACATTACGATGATAAAGGGTTAAGTCTATTTAAAACCGACGAGCCTAAACTAGGTGCAATTAACGTTGATTTTGTAACCGGTGCTGCCGCCCATAGGCGTAAGTTTGGCGGTGGTAAAGGGCAAGCAATTGCCAAAGCGGTGGGTTTAAATAAAGGCGCAACGCCTGTTGTACTTGATGCTACCGCTGGTTTAGGGCGAGATGGTTTTGTACTTGCCTCGCTAGGGTGCAAAGTTATATTACATGAACGTCACCCGGTTGTAGCTGCACTTTTATACGATGGTTTAAAGCGAGCCTATAGCGATATTGAAATTGGTTTGTGGATGAAAGAAAACATGAGCCTAATATTTGGCTCAAGCCATACTTTGCTCTCTCAATGCGAAAGCATGCCTGATGTTGTTTATCTAGATCCCATGTTCCCGCATCGCGAAAAATCAGCATTAGTTAAAAAAGAAATGCGCGTATTCCAAGAGCTTGTTGGTGCAGACAACGACGCTGACGACCTACTTAATTTTGCCTATCCACTTGCCAGTAAGCGTGTTGTTGTAAAGCGCCCCGATTACGCTCCATTCTTAAACGAAAAAACCCCAAGTATGCAGATCAAAACCAAAAAGAACCGTTTTGATGTCTATGTAAAGGCGGCAATGGTTTAAGCATCAAAACAAATCGACGTTATATCCCTAGAATTTACCCATGTAAGAATCGTTATATTGGGTTTGATCATAGGATCTAGCCTTTTGAATCTAGGATCTTATTACATTTTCATGTTAGAATTTGCGCAATTTTTTGGCATAGCAAAGTAGCACAGTAATGATCTTAGATGATATTCGCATTGTTTTAGTTAACACGTCACATTCGGGCAATATTGGTTCGGCGGCTCGCGCCATGAAAACCATGGGTTTATCAAAACTTTATTTAGTTGATCCTGCTTGCGAAATAGACAGCCAAGCAAGTGCATTAGCTGCAGGCGCAACTGATGTTTTAGGCAATGCAGTTATTGTAGGTACCGTTGAAGAAGCTATCGCTGACTGTACATTAACGATTGGCACAAGTGCGCGTTCTCGTACGCTTTCGTGGCCAATGGTTGAACCACGTGAATGTGGTGAAAAGCTCGTTGCTGAAGCCGTAAATGGTCCTGTAGCGCTAGTATTTGGTCGTGAAAACAGTGGTTTAACTAATGAAGAATTACAGCTTTGTAATTACCATGTATGTATTCCTGCTAATCCAGAGTACAGCTCGCTTAATTTAGCTATGGCCGTACAAACACTTAGCTACGAAACTCGCATGGCATTTTTAAATCAACAACCTAAAAAGGTTGAAGAAGACGATGCAGTTTACCCAAGCTCAAAGCAAACAGAGCTGTTTTATGATCACCTTGAAGACACGTTGTTTAAAACAGGCTTTATCATCAAGCAACACCCTGGTTTAGTTATGACTAAATTGCGCCGTTTGTTTAACCGAGCTCACCCTGAAGATGCTGAAATGAATATTTTACGCGGTATTCTCACCTCAATTAATAAGGCTATCCCTAAGTAACTTAGGTATAGCTATTAGTTATAAAAGACCTAGACTAATTAACGCGCTAATACTTGACTAAATTACTCAGGTAATTACAATGGCTGTAATACTTGACCAAAGAGGTCAAGTATTGAAAATTTGTTAACTCTACAATTTAAAAGTAAGAGTTTCTAAATCAAATTTTTATCAAGTGATAATACTTGACTAATTTACTCTGGTAATTAAAATTTGCACTCTTTTGTGCAGGGGGCGTTATGAAGTTAACATCAAAAGGCAGATATGCCGTTACAGCTATGCTGGATGTTGCACTACACACAGGTGTAGGTCCTGTAGCCCTTGCTGATATTTCACAAAGACAAGAAATTTCTTTGTCTTACCTTGAACAATTATTTGCTCGTTTACGTAAAAATGGCCTAGTAAGTTCTGTTCGTGGACCTGGTGGTGGTTATTTACTAGGGCGTGAAGCGAGCGTTATCTCTGTTGGCGATATTATTAGCGCCGTAGACGAATCGGTCGATGCAACACGTTGCCAAGGTGCCGATACCGGCTGTCAGAGTGGTATGCGTTGTTTAACACATAATTTGTGGTCAGACCTAAGCGCACGCATAGAAGAATTTTTGAATAATATTACCCTTGCTGAATTGGTGGAAAAATCAGATGTGAAAGAAATAGCATCGCGCCAAGATAACAGTATTAATAATGCAATTAAGCAGTTGGAAAACATTCAAGTAAGCTGTCAACTTTAAGGTTGACCTGCAGCGGAGAGAGAAATGAAGTTACCGATTTATTTAGATTACGCAGCGACCACGCCTGTTGACGAACGTGTTGCTAAAGAAATGATGCAATGCCTGACAATGGACGGTAAGTTTGGTAATCCTGCGTCACGCTCACACCGTTTTGGTTGGCAAGCAGAAGAAGCTGTTGACCAAGCACGTACAGATATTGCTGATTTAATTAATGCAGACCCACGTGAAATTGTTTTCACATCGGGTGCAACAGAATCAAATAACCTTGCTATCAAAGGTGCAGCACAGTTTTACAAGAAAAAAGGTAAGCACGTTATTACCGCTAAAACTGAGCACAAAGCTGTAATCGACACATGTCGTGAACTTGAGCGCCAAGGTTTTGAAGTAACTTACATGGACGTTGAAGAAAACGGCCTACTTGATTTACAAAAACTTGCCGACACAATGCGTGACGACACAGTACTTGTAAGCATTATGCACGTTAATAACGAGCTAGGTGTAATTCAAGATATCGCGACTATTGGCGAAATGTGTCGCGAACGTAAAATTATGTTCCACGTAGATGCAGCGCAAAGCGCGGGTAAAGTACTAATCGACGTGCAACAGCTTAAAGTTGATTTTATGTCGTTCTCTGCACATAAAGTGTATGGCCCTAAAGGTGTTGGTGCACTTTACGTTCGTCGTAAACCACGTGCTCGCCTTGAAGCGCAAATGCACGGTGGCGGACATGAACGCGGTATGCGTTCTGGTACACTAGCTACTCACCAATTAGTGGGTATGGGTACAGCGTTTAAAATTGCTAAGCAAGATTTCGAAAAAGATCACGCACACATCAGCGCCTTACGTAATCGTTTAATCGACGGCATTATGGCTGATATGGACGAAGTATACTTTAACGGCACGCAAGACCAATCAGTACCTGGCATTGTAAACATCAGCTTTAACTTTGTTGAAGGTGAGTCGTTACTTATGGCAGTAAAAGACATTGCAGTATCGTCAGGTTCAGCCTGTACATCTGCAAGCTTAGAGCCTTCTTATGTATTACGTGCACTTGGCCGTAACGACGAATTAGCACATAGCTCAATTCGTTTTAGTATTGGTCGCTTTACTACCGAAGAAGAGATTGATTACACCGTCGAATTAATGAAAAACTCTATCGGTCGCCTACGTGAGATGTCTCCACTTTGGGAGATGCATCAAGAAGGTATTGATTTAGATTCAGTTGAATGGGCTCACCACTAATAGTGTGAGCACATACCCTAGCAGGTAATGAGGATAGAATAATGGCTTATAGTGATAAAGTAATCGACCACGTAGAAAACCCACGTAACGTAGGTACTCTAGATAAGAATGATCCGTCAGTGGCAACGGGTATGGTAGGCGCACCAGCATGTGGTGACGTAATGAAATTGCAAATTAAAGTATCTGCCGAAGGCGTTATTGAAGATGCAAAATTCAAAACCTACGGTTGTGGTAGCGCAATTGCTTCATCTTCACTTGTAACAGAGTGGGTTAAAGGCAAAACGCTAGACGAAGCAGCGACAATTAAAAACACTGATATCAGTGCAGAGCTTGAATTACCACCAGTGAAAATTCACTGTTCAATTTTAGCCGAAGACGCAATTCAAGCAGCAATTGCAGACTACAAAAGCAAACAAGCGAAGTAAGAAGAGAAACTCATGGCAGTGACATTGACAGATGCGGCAGCAAACCGCGTACAATCATTTTTAGCAAACCGCGGTAAAGGTTTAGGCCTGCGCGTTGGCATTAAAACGACGGGCTGTTCAGGTCTTGCTTATGTACTTGAGTTTGTTGACGATTTAAACGAAGACGATGAAACTTTTGCGGCTAAAGGTGTAACATTAATTGTTGACGCTAAAAGCTTAGTTTACATCGATGGCACAGAGCTCGACTACACTAAAGAAGGCTTAAATGAAGGGTTTAAATTTAGAAACCCGAATCAAGCAGATGAGTGTGGTTGTGGCGAAAGCTTTACCGTTTAAGCTTAAAATATCTTTGTAGTATAAATAAGCCCTGCCAGTTAATGTAGGGCTTTGTTATTTCTGAATATTATTGGTTGAAGTTATGCGTTACTTTGAATTATTTGCAGTCCCCGTTGATTACAATATTGATTTAGCAACGGTTAACAAGCACTACTTGGAATTACAGCGTACTGTACATCCAGATCGCCACGCGAATGCGAGCAGCCGCGATAAGTTAATGGCAGTGCAAAGCGCCGCCGAAATTAACGATGCGCTACAAACATTAAAGCACCCAGTAAAACGTGCTGAATATATGCTGAGCGAGCTAGGCGTTGATATTCGTGCAGAGCAGCAAACCTTGCAAGATCCAATGTTTTTAATGCAGCAAATGGAACTTCGCGAAGAGCTTGAAGAGCTAACATCAGTAAGCGATCCTGATACTGCGATTGCAAATTTTGAAAAACAAATTAAGCAACTAAACACGCAGTACAGTGCACAGCTTGCCGAGCAACTAGCAAGTAACGATGAGCAGCAATATCAACTTGCCGCAGATAATATTCGTAAACTGAAGTTTGTTTATAAGTTACGTGACGAACTAGAGCGTATTGAAGACAGTTTATTTGACGATTAATTACTTGCTGCAAAGCGAGCAACACGAGTTTAAAGAGCATTATGGCATTATTGCAAATTGCTGAGCCGGGGCAGAGCGCGGCACCACACGAACATAAACTAGCTATTGGTATTGATCTTGGTACAACTAACTCATTAGTTGCAACAGTACAAAGTGGCGAAGCCCGCACGTTAACTGATGATCTTGGCGCGGCTATGTTACCGTCGGTTGTTCGTTATCAAGCAGGCGGTATTACTGTTGGCGCAGAGGCTGCACAAGCAGCAACGCAAGACCCTGCTAATACACTTATTTCGGTTAAGCGTTTTTTAGGTAAAACTCAGGCTGAAATAGAGAAAAGTTATGGGCAACTACCGTATGAGTTCTGTGAGCACAATGGTGCGCTAGCAATAGGAACTGCGGCAGGTAAAATCAGTCCAATTAAAGCATCAAGCCATATTTTAGCTGCATTAAAAGCACGAGCTGAGCAAAGTTTTGGCAACCAAGAAATTTTAGGGGCTGTAATCACAGTACCAGCGTACTTTGATGACGCACAACGCCAAAGTACTAAAGATGCCGCAGAACTGGCTGGTATTAACGTACTACGTTTATTAAATGAGCCAACAGCAGCAGCCGTTGCTTATGGTTTAGATTCTGGCCAAGAAGGTATTATTGCTGTTTACGATTTAGGCGGTGGTACATTTGATATATCAGTACTTAGATTACACCAAGGTGTGTTTGAAGTAATGGCAACTGGCGGCGACTCAAGTCTCGGTGGTGATGACTTTGACTCACTACTTGTTGATTACTTTAAGCAGCAAACTGGTGTGTCAGCGTTGTCACCCTCAGTTTTACGTTTATTCATCAATAAAGCAAAAGCCTGTAAAGAAGCATTAAGCCAATACGCTAAAGTAAACGTGGGTCTTGAGTTTGACGATCAAAAATACACAGTAGAAGTAACACGCGAAACGTTTGACGAAATGGCTATGCCTCTCGTTAAAAAAACACTGCGTTCGTGTCGTCGTGCTGTAAAAGATGCTGGCATAGAAAACGACGAAGTACTGCAAGTTATTATGGTAGGCGGTTCAACCCGTATGCCACTGGTACGTAGCCAAGTACAAAGCTTTTTTGATAAAGAGCCGCTAACTTCAATCGACCCTGATCGTGTTGTCGCTTTAGGTGCTGCGCTTCAAGCCGACGTGTTAATTGGCAATAAGCCCGATTCTGACATGTTATTACTTGATGTATTACCGTTATCGCTAGGTCTTGAAACTATGGGTGGTTTGGTTGAAAAAATCATTCCGCGTAATACAACAATTCCGGTAGCACGCGCGCAAGAATTTACGACGTTTAAAGACGGCCAAACAGCTATGTCATTACATGTGCTGCAAGGCGAGCGTGAGCTTGTTGATGATTGTCGTTCGCTTGCTAAGTTTAGCTTAAAAGGTATTCCACCAATGGCGGCAGGCGCTGCGCATATTCGTGTAACCTTTAAAGTTGATGCTGATGGCCTATTAAGTGTTTCAGCTATGGAAAAATCAACAGGTGTACAAGCTGAAATTCAGGTTAAGCCTTCGTTTGGTTTATCTGACGACCAAGTAGCTAACATGCTAAAAGAGTCAATGAGCAACGCTAAAGGCGACATGCAAGCACGTATGCTTAAAGAGCAACAAGTAGAAGCATTACGCGTAATAGAAGCGCTTAATGCATCACTTGCAGCCGATGCTGCATTGCTTGACGATATGCAACTTGCTAACTTACGCGCTGAAATTGCAGAACTGGTAAAAGTGCGCGAAAATGCACAAGAGCCTGGCGAAATTAAAGCAGCTATCGAAAAAGTCGATAATGCGAGTAGCGACTTTGCATCGCGTAGAATGGATGCATCAATTAAAAAGGCCCTTACAGGGCAGTCAGTAGACAACATTTAAGAGAGATTAGAATGCCACAAATTGTTTTTCTTCCACATCCTGAATTATGTCCTGACGGCGCTGCAATTGAAGCTCCTACAGGCCAAACGGTACTCGACGCTGCACTTAAAAATGGTATTAGCATTGCGCATGCTTGCGAAAAGTCGTGTGCATGTACTACGTGTCATTTAGTGATTCGTGAAGGATTTGATTCACTACAAGAGAGTGATGAGCTAGAAGATGACATGCTAGATAAAGCATGGGGTTTAGAGCCTGAGTCACGCCTTGGTTGCCAAGCAATTATAAGAGATGAAGACTTAGTGGTTGAAATACCTAAGTACAATCTCAATATCGTTAATGAAGAGCACTAGTTTTTAACGATGTATATATTAAAAGCCGCTGTTTGATACAGCGGCTTTTTTGTTTCAAGAAAGCATTTATAAACACGTAGCAGCGACTTTATGTCGCGTTTTTAAATCTCAAACGTTTTAAGTTAAATTTTTCTAATCTCAAACTTGAACATCAAAATGATCACGTATTTTTTCAGATTATATAAACGCGGGGTAAACCCGCTGCTACGAGTTCAACCCAATCCCTAAAATCTATTTTGGAGGTTTATTTTGAGTAATCTTATTTTCTCAGACTCATTTATTAACGGCGAATTTTATAAGACTGATACGCACTTTAGCGTTAACGATCCCGCTACCGAAAAAAGTATTGTTGATGTAAGCGATATTGACGAGCAGGGTGTAAATAGCGCAATAACCGCAGCTCAAGGGGCTTTTGTTAAGTTAAAAGCGACAAATGCGACCGAGCGAAGCGAAACGTTGATGCGCTGGTATGAGCTAGTTATAAAACACAAACAAACACTTGCAGAGTTAATGACCAAAGAGCAAGGCAAGCCGCTCAAAGAATCCCTTGGCGAAATTAACTACGGTGCAGGTTTTATCAAATGGTTTGCAGAAGAAGCCAAACGTAGTTACGGAGATGTAATTCCGCCAACAGATAACTCGCATCGTTTAACTAGCTTTAAGCAGCCTGTAGGTGTTGTTGCTGGTATTACGCCATGGAACTTCCCTGTTGCTATGGTTACTCGTAAAGTAGCTCCAGCTTACGCTGCGGGCTGTAGCTTTATACTTAAACCTTCTGAACATACGCCACTATGTGCTATCGCACTTGCTTATTTGGCCGATCAAGCTGGTTTTGTTAAAGGTGCATTTAATGTACTGGTTTCACAAGATGCCAAAACAGTAGGTAAAATGCTGACTGACTCAGAAGTCGTGCGTAAGTTTACATTTACCGGCTCTACCGGTGTAGGTAAGCAGTTGCTATCTCAATGTGCAGACACAATTAAACGTACCTCGATGGAGCTTGGCGGCAATGCGCCTTTTATTATTTTTGATAATGCAGATTTAGATGAAGCTGTAGAAGGGCTAATGGCGGCTAAATTTAGAAATAGTGGGCAGGCATGTGTTGCTGCAAACCGTATCTTTATACAGCGTAATATTCTCGACAAAGTACTGTCAAAAATCACGCCTAAGGTTGCAGCGTTAAAAGTGGCAAATGGTTTTGAAGACGATGTTGATATTGGCCCACTTATTTACCCTAAAGCCAAAGAGAAGGTACAGCAGTTAGTACAAGACGCACTCGATAAAGGTGCGACGTTGATTGGCGATAATAGTGACTTAGGTGGCAGCTTTCAAAACCCATTAATAGTAAACAACGTAACGACAGAGATGGATATTTACCACGAAGAAGTATTTGGTCCAGTATTAACGGTTATTCCTTTTGATGAAGAAAGTGAAGTGCTTGCACTTGCTAACGATGTACCATTTGGTCTGGCAGCCTACTTTTACAGCCAAAATATTAAGCAAATTTACCGAATTAGTGAAGGGCTTGAATTTGGTATGGTAGGTGTAAACGAAGGTGTTATATCAAACCCAGTCGCGCCTTTCGGTGGCGTTAAACAATCTGGTTTGGGCCGAGAAGGTGGGCATCAAGGGCTGGATGAGTACCTAGAAGAAAAATACGTGTGTATTAAAATATAACGGCAGTTAAGTATACGAGCGCGAATTTACTTCGCGCTTTTTTATGACGTTAATATGGCAGATATATGAACTTTACCTTTTACTGTTGCTACCCAAAGCGCTAAATGCTACCTTTGGGAACATATTTTTTGTTAATAAAACAACATAAAAAAACAAATAAAAAGTAAAAGGATTTCTATAAGTAGAAATAACCCCGTGTGTAAATGCCACCGTAAGGTGGCATTTTTTTGTTTGGATAGGTATAGGCTGTAATAAGCGCATTTTGAATAAAGGCATGGCTCATAGGTGCTAACTTATAGGTGTGTAACCGGGTAAGTTATCAAAATCTATCTCATCAAGCTGCTCTGGGTTAGCATATTCATTGATATAATTTTTATAGACTTGCGACTCAATAAAAATAGCAAAAATGTCAGCATCAAGATGGTTTTTAGCAACCATTGAGCCTAAAATAAATAAACACTCACTGACCGGTTTTGCTTTTTTGTAGGGCCTGTCTACCGCAGATAGCGCTTCAAAAATATCCGTAATAGCCATTAACCTTGCAGGCACCGACATTTGCTCTTTGGTTAAACCTCTTGGGTAACCAGTGCCGTCAAGTTTTTCATGATGACCTAAAGCATATTCAGTCACATTGCTTAAGTGTTTAGGGAACGGCAGGGCATCTAAAATATTTTTAGTTACATCCATATGACGTTTCATTACTTCACGTTCGGCTTCGGTTAACGTGCCTCTTCGTATTGTTAAGTTTTCAACTTCATCAGCTGAGAGCAATGGTGTATTAATATCATTTATAACGAGTTGGTATTTGTTTGCAATGCGTTCAATGTGCTCAAGTTCTGCATCACCTAAAAACTCGCCCCCTACATTCACACGCTGTAATAATGCACGGTCTAATGCCAACTGTTTAAGCTCGGTATCAAGTAGGCGTTCAAATTGTTGAACCTCGATAGGTTTTTGCAGCTTCATCGCACAGATGATTTTTTGCTGATACGCTATTTTTAAATCTCGGCTAATTATTTCAAATTTAGCATCTACATATTTTATTCGATCAAAAATAGTTTCTAGTTTTGTCGACTTTTCCATAATGTGATCGGGAGTCGCGATTTTCCCACAGTCATGTAACCAGCCTGCTATATCAAGTTCATGCCGGTCGGCCTCACTCATCGAAAATGAAGCCAAAGGGCCTTTATTTATATCATGTACGGCATCAGCTAGCATTAACGTGAGTGCTGGCACTCGTTTACAATGGCCACCGGTATGAGGAGACTTTTCATCTATTGCCATCGCAATTGTTTCAGCAAAGGTCGAAAAAAGATCTTCCATTCCCTTAATTAGTGTTGAGTTAGTTAGTGAAATAGCGCCTAAAGAGGCAAAAGATCGAATTAGAGTGACAAGCTCTTCACTAAAAGGGATATTTTTATTTTGCGCATCTTTTACATTTATAAGCTGGATTACACCAATAATGTCATCTTCATGATCTTTTAAAGGAATTGTTAGCATGGACTCAGAGCGATAACCCGTGCGTGCATCCATTTTGCGAGCTGCGCTCATATCAAAGGGCAGGGCATCATACACGTCAGGAATGTTAATCACTTCGCCAGAATTTGCAGAGTGGGCAACAATAGCGGTTTCGTTTGGTTTGCCATCAATAAAAAGATCTATATTAGGAAAATCTACAGGGCTCCCTAAAGTGCCACCTAAATAAAGATTTAATGACTTATTTATTACCGTTTCAAACTTGAGTTGTTTGTTTGGGGTAATAGAGTAAATGCTGCCAGCATCAGAATTTGCTATCGACATCACAACTTGCAGTATTTCATCAAGTAACTTAGACGAGTTTTTTTCTGTTGTTAGCCTAATACTAATATCGATAAAATGCTGAAGGTTTGTTTTGTCTTTAATGTGCTGTCGCATATGTTTACTACTTTTTAGTATGTTTGAAGGCACCATTCCAATCCTTAGCTAGTGTTTGCAAATCAGTGCCCTTAATACGTTCGATAAAAATGGTATAAACGTCAGAGCTAAATACGGTCGTGCTGTGTAGTTCTTTAAATAAGCTAAGCGCTTGTGGCCAGTTTTTATTATAAAAAAGCGTCATGGCCTGCTGTGATTTTTTAACTTCATTTAACTGTTCTTCATCGAGCTTATCTGTAAAATTTATAGGCTCAAACAACTGTATAGCCGTTGTTTTTCCGACAACTTGTACTTTATCTATTAAACGAAATGAAATATGAGGGCATTCGTTCATCGTTTCTTCTGTAACAAGAATAGCTACGCCATAAAATTTGGTCAAGCTTTCTACTCTAGCACCTAAATTAACAGTATCACCAAGAACTGTATAGGCTTTACGGTAAACCGAACCCATATCACCTACATTCATATCGCCAGTACTTAAACCGATACCAATTTTTATTGCAGGCTGATTGTTTTCTGCAAATAACTGATTTATTTGCGTTAACCCGTTAATCATACCCATTGCGGCTTCAACACCATGGCGAGCGTGGTTTTCATCTTTTAGTGGTGCATTCCAAAATGCCATCACCATATCGCCTACGTACTTATCAATAGTTCCGTTATGATCAAATATGATTTTGGTAATAGCCGTAAGATATTCGTTTAAATATTCACTTAACTGATGGGGCGACATACTTTCTGATACTGAAGTGAAACTACGAATGTCGGCAAACAACACCGTCATATTTTTTCGCTCACTTTTTTGAGATAAACTTTTACCCTGTAGTATCATCTGATTTATACGCTCAGGAGGCATATATTGGTCAAACATAGATTTTATTTTTCGGCTATGTTTCATTTCAGCGATAGAACCAACAATGATGTAATAACCCGCTAATATAATGATGAGTAAAAGGGGCATTAATAAAGGTAAACTAATTTTTTTCACTGACCATAAATAAACGTTTAAAAATATAACGACACTTGTGACTGTAAGAGACAAAACAATAATAAAACGTGCGCTCTTACCGTGGCTAAAAAACGACAGTACGCTACCCGTTAATGCAATGATGAGTAAGCTTGCTCCCAGTGACCAATTAGGTTTAGAGGGAAGTAGCTCTGGGTGCATTAACCCTTCAAATATATTGGCATGTACCTCAACACCGGGATACTGTAAACCAACAGGTGTTGATCTTAAATCAGCGAGTCCAATTGCCGATGTGCCAATAAAGGCTACTGTGCCTTCTAATTCCTCTAAACCAATTTTTTTGGTCAAAATATCGGTAGCCGAATAATAAGGGAAGCTATGTGCACGCCCTTTGTAAGGAATTAATATTTGCCCATATTCATCAGTTTGAATCCACTTATCTTGAAACTTTATACCTTCGAATAAGGTTATACCATCTAATATATTGGAACGAGTTTCTATGTTTTCAGCAAGGGTATAAAGTCGAGCAACTTCAAGTGCTAAAGAAGGGTAAAGCTTATTGCCAACTCGATTTATAAGAGCTGCTTTACGTATAAAGCCATCTTCATCGCTATGTGCATTGATAAAACCGGTGCCCGTTGTAGCATTTTGTAACTGAGGGATATTTACAATAGCACCAGGAAACTGGTTTATCTGTGAATTAGTATGATCCGCATTTGCCCACACAACACTGCTTTTAGCTGGCAAGTTTTGATTAGTGAGTTGTTCATCAATTAATAAAAAACCAAGAACAGTATCATTTTTAGATAATGCGCTTGCTAGTTTTGTGTCTGCATCGACTTGTTTAGTAATTTCAGCGAAGGGGATGGTGTACTTTTTTGATAAATCAGGAATTTCAGACATAATTTTTGTAACAGGGTTTTCTTCCTGTTCAGAAAAAAATACATCGAATGCAATAACAATAACACCTGCATCAGTAAGCTTTGTAACAAGGTCAGCTACTTTTGAGCGACTCCAAGGAAAGCGTCCTTGTTCTTGCATGCTCTTTTCATCGATATCAATTATTACAACGGTTTCATCAATACGCCTAGGCGTCTCTGAAAGTGTTAGTAACAACCGAGAGTCGTATATTATACCTTCTACGCGGTTCACTAACTTTGCAAGCGACCCAGTTGAAAATAGCTCTATTGATGCAATTAATAATGTAATAACAGCGCCAATGAAAAAGTGTTTTGAAGTAATTGGTTTTAAGGAGCTAATGAGTAACGCTCCTTGATAGACTAAAAATCAAAAACTCGTCCTTCTCGGCCGCACTCTATTTTTACCTGTTGAGCGTACTGCGTGTGTAAATATTTTTCTATAGCTAATAACTGTTCATCGGTTCTTGATGGATCGTGGCTAATAATAACCACATTTTTAATACTCGCTTTTATCGCAAGTTCAGCCACCTGATCTATGGTGCTATGCCCCCAACCATGTTTAAGAGGCAAGTCTGCATCTATAAATTGAGCATCATGAATTAGTAAATCAGCGCCTTCAATAAAATTGACCCATTCGCTAATACTTGTGTTTGCTTTTTCTGGCGGATTTAGCTCATTGTCGGTAACGTAAGCCACCTTTTTATCATCCGCTTTAATGCAATAAGCAGTGCCACCACCAGGGTGATTTAGTGGAGCAGTCGAAACCAAAAAATCATTAAGTGTAAACTGCTTTTGAGACGATAAATCAGTATTAAGCGTAATGCTGGCAGGTAAATCTTGATAACACACCGGAAAGTACGAACCACTCATTTGCTTTAATATGGCATTTTGGCTTTTTTTATCATCAACGTTGCCAGCTACAATGGTTATATTGCGGTTGGGTTGGTAGATAGGTTTAAAAAAAGGAAACCCTTGAATATGATCCCAATGGTTATGCGTTAGCAAAATATTGATAGGACTTTGTGTTTCTAGTAAACGTGTACCGAGTTCTACAATACCGGTACCAGAGTCTAAAATAAGATCTTTACCGTTATTTTGTTCGATGTACACACATGAGGTATTTCCCCCAAAAATGTGCGTATTACTTCCTGCTGAAGCCATTGAGCCTCTAACACCAAAAAATTCAACTTTCATAATTTAAGGCTAAGCTCCATTTTCTACAAAATTGAATTTAGAAATACTAACATTGTTAGAGTTAGTGTCATTACAGGTGCTGCTTACAACAACTTGGGTGTCATTTTGTAAGATGATTGAAGTAAATACATGTGTACTGGTACATTGGCTTGCTTCATAAAATCCGACACCACTAGCTCCAAACGTATTATCTAAAGTACCATCAGTTAAAATGCGCGCTAACATGCCTTTATTGTTAGCCTTGCCTGCTAAAATAAGTTGATTGCTGCTATCTAGCGCTGCACCACTTAGCTCAGTGTTACCGGTTGAGGCCAAAGTATATTCACCGACACCATTTGCGGCAAAGCTAGTATCAAGCGTACCCGTAACAAGCAACCTAATAACATTGGCTTTATTTGGCGAATCAATAAGGTTTGCTATTAAATATAACTTACCCGTTGTGTCAGTCAAAATCTGCGCTATTTTATTGTCGGTATCTGTGGTTCCTTCACCTACATATTTAAAGACTTCAGTACCGTTTGAGCTTAACTTCAATGCGATTAGCTTTGAAGTGCCACTTAATACTGCCTTACCGCCAATGAAAATATCTGCATTGTCGGTATGTACACGGTTATAGTACTCAAAAGCTGAGCCTATGATACTTCCGCCAGTGCCAAAGTTAGGCTCAAGGGTACCTTCTGGCGTCAACATTATAACGATTGGGCTAGGAGTGCCGCTTATTACGGTTGACCCAACAGTAATAATGTTACCGCTATTATCAAGTGCAATACCTGTCAGGTTTACCAATTCTGCGCCACTGACAGAGGTTGTGTATACACCATCTGTTGCAAATGAAGTGTCTAAATTACCAGACTGATCAACTTTAGCTACAAAGCCCGCTTCACCATTTTCACTATTTTTAGAGCCTGTAATAACTAAATTGCCGTCGCTTTGCTCGGTTAAAGCGACGCGCGACTTACTCAAATCTATGGCAATTTCTTTATGGCCACTTTCGCTAAAGCTAGTATCGATATCACCCGCACTCGTAAAGCGTGTTAATACTAACTTAGTAATTGAGTCCGATTTAGCCGTTGATGCAAGAATATACTTACCGGCATGAGGGTCATTGCTAAGTTGTAAAACGTGCATTGATTCGTCGTTTGTCGCATCTACTAAATTATTAAGGGTAAAGTAACCATTCGTTTCAAAGTTACCAAATAATGTGGCTTGACTGTCTATTGCTGCAATAAACGGTTTTGTATTTGAATCATCATTAACACCAGCTACCCAAAGAGTGTCATTAGAGTCGATAGCTAAAGTGTTGGCAAATTGCTTACCACTTATACCATCAATTATATTAATGCCGGATGTGCCATAGGCACTATTTAAAGTACCTTCATTATTAATCCGTGCTGAAAATAATTTTTCTGAGGCTGATACGCCAGTCGTCCCCGACAAACTAATGCCATTGTTACTAGGCTCGTGTTTAATACCTGTAATTTTAGCGCCGCCATTACCATTACCACCATTACCATCAATATCATAAATTGCTATACCAGCATTACCAAAGGTGGTGATTAGTTCCCCATTTTTATTAATAGCTAATATTACAGCTTCTTTTTCACCACTATTTCTTGTTATATATCCACCTGCAAAGGCAGTAAATTCAGAATCAACAACTCCGCCTACAGCAAAAAGTTCGTCGTCTTTATCATTATCAAATATATCAATTGTTAGTGCTGCGCCACCATTAAAGTTATTGTCATTATCGCCATCAGATTTTAAATAACGAAGTAGAGAGTCTTTTGTTCCCTCTGCATTGGTAACACTCCCAACCACTAAGTAATCGGAATCATCAAAGTTCTTAACTGCAAAGCCTTCATCATCTCGATTAGCGCCGCTAACATCGACAATAGCTGGAGTAGAGTTCTCAAAATCTAGATCTGATTTTTTATAATGTATCCATAGACTATCGTTTTGAGTGCCATCAAAGCGTTTACCTACAGCCAGTATTTTATCATCATCAATTTCAAGGTCATTAATAACAAGAGTACTCGCTTGTGAAGTACAGCGAACTCCTGAATCATTCTCACCTGAGTCAGTACTTACAACGCCAGCAGTATTCATTTCCAATAAGCAGGCTTCAGTATTTGTGCCGTCAAAACTAGAATAAGCAATAAAGAGATCTGTACCGTCAGAAATAATAGCTGTGGCTTCTTCATCATCATCTAAATCTAATATTTTTATTCCATTACTATTAAAAGCATTATTTGTTATGCCAGCGTTGGTGTAAGACACAACAATAATATCTTTATCGTCGCCATCAACAAAACCAACAAAATAAAGGTTGCCATTAAGCTCAATACTGTCTTTAAACTCACCACCAGAAAAAATGTTTGAAAGATCAAGCTCACCTGTAATTGGGCGGCCAAATGTCACATCTTCAGTTGGAATAAGAAGCTCAATTTCATCAGTAATATTAACGGTTATGTTAACGTTTGAACTTTCATTAGGCGTGCCATCATCAGTTATAGTGACATTTAAAATATATTGATTAGTTGTTTCAAAATCAAATGGGCTTTCACCTACGGTTGATAAAACACCAGAGCTACTATTAATTTCAAATGAAGCAGTGTCACCGCCAGTTAAACTATAAGTTAAGGTCTGGTTCTCAATATCTGACGCGCCAACAGTCCCTATGATGTCGCCATCTGTAGCATTTTCACTAATACTAAAACTTTGAACCGATGCTACAGGTGCATCGTTAACACCAGTTACGGTAATGGTCACTGTGGCTGTATTGGTTCCGCCATTATTATCACTAATCGTATAAGTTACCGTGGCAAGTCCATTGGTATTGGCTTCAGGCGTATATTGAATTTGATTGCCAACTACTGAGACCGAGCCAATATCAGCTGAGGCTGAAGAGATCACCAAGCTGTCTCCATCAGAGTCAGTATCATTTGCTAATACGTTTATCAGTATTGGTGCTGCATCTTCAGCCATGGTCGCGGTATCGTTATTGGCAACAGGTGCATCATTCACGGCAGTTATCGTAATAGCGAGCGTGGCAGTATTCGTTCCACCATTATTATCACTAACAGTATAGGTAACTCTTGCTAAGCCGTTGCTATCGGCTGCCGGTGTGTATTGAATTTGATTGCCAACTACTGAGACTGAGCCAATATCAGCTGATGCTGCACTGATCGCCAGGCTGTCGCCATCTACATCTGAGTCATTTTCTAATACGTTTACCAGTATTGGCGCTGCATTTTCAGCCATAGTAGCGGTATCGTTATTGGCAACAGGTACATCATTCACGGCAGTTATCGTAATAGCGACCGTGGCAGTATTTGTTCCACCATTATTATCACTAACGGTATAAGTAACTGTTGCTAAGCCATTGCTATCAGCTGCCGGTGTGTATTGAATTTGATTGCCAACTACGGAGGCTGAGCCAATATCAGCTGATGCTGCACTTATCACCAGGCTGTCGCCGTCTTCATCTGAGTCATTGGCTAATACGTTTATCAGTATTGGCGCTGCATCTTCAGCCATAGTAGCAGTATCGTTATTGGTAACAGGTGTATCGTTCACTGCAGTTATAGTAATAGTGACCGTGGTATTATCTGTTCCGCCATTATTATCAGTAACGGTGTAAGTAACTATTGCTAAGCCATTGCTGTCGGCCGCCGGTGTATATTGAATTTGATTGCCAACCACTGAGACCGAGCCAATATCAGCTGAGGTTGCACTGATTGTGAGGCTGTCGCCATCTACATCTGAGTCATTGGCTAATACGTTTATTAGTATTGGCGCTGCATCTTCAGCCATGGTAGCCGAATCGGCGTTTGCTATTGGATCATCGTTTACGGAGGTAATAGTGATAGTTAACGTTGTTGTACTGGCACCACCGCTGCTATCGCTTACAGTATAAGTAACTGTTGCTACGCCGTTGTCGTCGGGTGCCGGTGTATATTGAATTTGATTGCCAACCACTGCGACCGAACCAGTATCTGCCGAGGCAGCACTGATAGTGAGGCTATCACCATCCACGTCAGAGTCATTTGCCAATACGTTTATTAGTATTGGCGCTGCATCTTCATCTACTGTCGCTGAGTCTGCGTTTGCAATAGGAGTATCGTTTACAGGAGTAATAATTATTGATAAGTTTGTAGTTGCAGTACCACCATTACTATCACTTATTGTGTAGCTAATAATTGCTGTTCCATTTGTATTAGCAGCAGGCGTGTATTGGATTTTATTATCAACAACAGATGCAGAACCTATATCTGCAGTAGCAGCTGTTATTGTAAGAGTATCGCCATCAATGTCGGAGTCGTTAGCTAGTACGTTAACTAATAACGCAGGGGCATCTTCGTTCATCGTTGCTGAATCAGCATTTGCAGTAGGGGCATCATTAACGGGTGTCACGGTAATCGTCACACTTGCTGTTCTGTCGTTTATGCCTTCATTACCAGTGCTATAACCATCCGTAATGGTGTAAGTTAGTACTATCTCACCTGAAAAGTTTGCTGGTGGAGTAAACTGTATTTTTCCGGCGACAATAGTCGCTTCTCCAGCAATATTTTCTATGTTCGAAATACTAATCGTATCGCCATCTGCATCAGTGTCGTTAGCTAGCACATCTAATAAAGATGCAGAGCTGTCTTCGTCTAACGTATATTGATCGTCATTGGCTTGTGGAAAAGTATTAACGCCGCTTTCACTTAAGGTTACTTGAGCTGTTGCAGTTAAGCCTTGCTCATTTGAAATTGAATAGGTAAAGCTATCTACACCAATAAAACCTAAGTCTGGCTGATAGGTAAACGAGCCATCAGCATTTAATGTAAGTTCGCCATTTTGAGTTGCATTAATTGCCGTGGTATTAACTGATAAATCGCCAGCCTCAATATTAAAATCGTTAATTAACAAGCCATTTTGTACTGTTACTTCAAATAGTTTGTTTTTGTTAAATTGATAGGCATCATTTTGTGCAACAGGGTTATCGGGTTCGCTGTTTATTACTAAAGTTACGGTGGCTGAAGAGGTTGCACCTAATGAGTCTATAGCTTGATATTGAAATTGATCAACACCATTAAAATTAGCATCCGGCACATAACTAAAGCTGCCATCAGTTGCTAATAATAGTTGGCCATGTGTTGGTGCCACCATAAACGTTTCATCAACTGAAAAACTGTCATTATTTGGGTCAGTATCGTTACTAAGCACACCATTGGCTGCTGTAACGACAAGTGTTTCATCTTCGCTTAAACTATAGCTATCATTTTTTGTAATAGGGGCTACGTTAGTGTTTGAGCTTACAATAGTTACATTTGCAATAGCCTGAGCACCTTGTGCATCAACAACTCTGTACTGAAAGCTGTCTTGGCCTTGCATATTTTGCTCGCCTTGGTATTCAAAGCCACCATTATCAAAAAGGGTTAATTGTCCTCTTGTTGGTTTGCTAACCGGCGTTGTATCAACAGTTAAGTCATCTAAGTCTATATCGCTATCGTTTATAAGTAAGCCTGGCGACAGGACAACTAAGGTTCCATTGTTTGTAATGCTGTAAGTATTATCAAGCGCAATAGGAGCGTCGTTAATAGCTAAAATGGTTATCTCTACAACTGCGGTATCTGTCATACCTAGCTCGTTAGCAACTTGATAGCTAAAGGCATCTTCACCATTAAAGTTTGCAATAGGGATATAAGTAAAATCCCCATTTTCATTTATATTTAGAGTGCCATGCTGCGGTAGAATTAATGCATCTGTATTTACACGTAAATCGCCACTGTATTGATTCGTATCATTTGTTAGCACGTTACCTTGCAGAGTTTGATCTTCATTTATCTGAAACTGATCGGCATTAGCCTCTGGTGCAAATGCAAGCTCTCCACCCACTGGCGCTATATTTATTATATTAGCAAAACCACTTTCACCACTGCCATCAACACCGGTAATAAGTACTTGATAACTTTTATCTGTAAGTGACTCGGTAATGCTTAATGCAGTATCTTGAATACTTAAAAATTGTTGCCCATTCTCTAATTCATTAATATTAGTAGATGTGACTCCAGCTTGAGTTGCAATATAAACGTTGTAACGATTAAGTTCGGAGTTAGCTTGCCACGAAAGATTAATATTATCTTCGTCTCGTTGTGCTGTAACACCTTCAATTTGATATGGTTGCCAGTTAAAAGTAATTGCATCAGCAAGGACTTGATTATTTAAAGTGTCAGTTATCCATATTTCTAGGCGTATCTCTCCTGGAGTTACGCCATAAAGCGCAGGGCTGAGGCCTATAATTGATTTTTCGTAGTCAAAACCACAATCAGAAGAACACAGTGATATGCTTTTATTGACACTAGGGAGCACTAAATTAACTTCAGCAATGCCATCAGTATCCGAAGCTTCAAGTAAAAAAGAAACGTTGCCTTGCACAGTTTCGTTTGTTTGTGAAAAAACAATATTAGCGCGTGTATTAGCTATGCTTGATCCAACAACACCTCTACTTGAAGTGACAGCACCTAAAACTTTTGTATTTTTGGTTTGATTGCTCGCTATAACACCAGCCAAATTTATATAGCTAGTCACCGTTGGCGTTACTACTTCAGCCGTAGGTGATTGTATTGTCTCTTGAGCAGGGCTTTCTTCTGAGCCTCCACAGGCACTTAACAAAAACACCATAGAACCAAGCAAAAATATATTTTTTGCTGTCATTTTAAATACTCCATAATAAAAGCTTTGTATCCAATGTGTTTATGGTTCTAATTTAAAAGAACCGCTAGCATTTACATCAGGATTATTTATTTCGTTAAGATTAAAGTTGCCAGTAATATTGTCTAAGTCATTCAAAAATATTGCATCAACATCGCCCTCGGCTTTATTGTTGCCATGGGATGCAAATGTAACGGCTAAGTCAAGTTCGCTTAAATTTATTAAACCGCTGTAAGCCGCATACCAATTTCCGCCCGCGTCATTAAAACTAATTTCGCCATCAGGTACCGTGCCATTATCAAAATCAACAGCCATAGTCATAGCAAAGTCAGTAACAGCACCCACACTCGAATTTACATTAAAGCTTGATGCTTCATAGTTAAATACACCTTGGCGCTGAGCTATTTGATCGACTAAAGATGCGCTGCTAACTGTTTGAAATTGTTGTTCAGAATATATATCCATAGTATCTGTATCTGCTTCAAAAGCATTTACTTCAACTTCAGTTACAGATGCTTGTTCAGTCTCTTCTTCGTTGTCATCTTTAGGGTCGATCGTTACTATATTTTGATCAAACACACGTGCCGCACGCGTCGTTTTTAATACTTCACCAGAGGCTGTAATTTGTGCAAACGAAAATGCCTCGTTATCACCCAAAGAAACCACGCTATTATTTTCTAAAGTTAAATCTATTGCGCCATCCCATACAGCTAAAAACACGTTGCCTTCAACGAGCTGAACTTCAAAATGTGTTCCACGTATACCAATAGAGCCAACGGGGGTTTTTACATTATAAGAGCCGCCATTTTTTTTAATCACACCCGAAATAGAGCGTAAACCACCTTTAAGTAACTCAATAGAAGCAGAACCTTGTTGGGTATTATCATCAAATTCGTAGTTAGCAATATTTAGTTCTGAATTTTCTTTTAAAGCGATTAAACCACCATCCGACATTGAAAATTGCGCTTTGCTTTTCTCTCCAGTCGTAATGCGATCTACACCAAAAACGGTATCTCTGCGCTGCAACTGCCGTTGTTGTTCAGAGCTTCCATCAACCGCTAGTACAGAGCCTCGCGCTAAAATAGTTTTACCAGCAGGATCATTTGCTTGTGTATAAAAACTTACACAAAGTAAAGTGGTAATTACAGGGAGTAAATGTTTCATAAATACCTTAAATTAAAATGAGTAAGAAGCGCTTAAATTGATATCTAAACGGTCATATTCGAATAAAGAAATATTACTGGATTTATCTTGATAGTTGGCAGCCAACTGTATTGCTAAATCACGATTAACTAAATAGCGAACAGTGGTTGAGAGCATAAAGAGGTTATCGGCACGTTCTTGTAAAAATAAAGGGTGATCATCTTTATAATTAATCCATTGGTATCCAGCAAGAGATAACAACTGCCAATGCTGGGCCAGCTGAGTGTTTGCTTGGTAGTACAAACTCGTAATATTACGGCTATTAAATTCACCTTCAGTAATATCGGCTTCTTCATTTTTAGCGTTAACACTTAAACTTTGAAACCATTGCTTAGTTGCATAGCTAGCTCCTGCGTTTATTGCATAAAACGAATTATTGAGCTTTTCATCAAATCTATTATTTAAAACACCCGCAGTCGCAGAGCTAAATAAATTAACTTGTTTATTCAGCTTATAACTAGCACCTGCTGTTAAAGCTGATTCAGTACGATAAAGATCGCCATCAAGCATTAATGGAGTCGTCGATACTTGTGCAAACCAACTTATGTCATTTTGTTTATATTGATAGGCAGCATTAATATGCGCATTTATACGATCGTATTGGCTGAGTTCTGCAAACTTGTACCACCCGGTATTAACACTCAAAGTGATTAAACTTTTTTGATCTATGGGGTGAGAGTACTTTCCTCTGTAATTTAGTCGCGCATAGTTGTCTTGCGTACTTTTACTTTCTGACGATAATAAAAATTCACCAATATTAGGAATTATAATCGTATTTTCTGCCGTACCCGCATTTACGTTGCCATCAACGCCAAGTGCAAGCTCAATATTTTGCTTATAAGAACGCCCAGCTTCTTGCTTTTTAAGTGTGGTTGTATCAAGTAACGACTGTGCCGAAGACTTTATGTTATTAGGTGTGTTAGGTGAGTTAATAAGTATTAAAGCTTGAGTATCGGCAGCAGGTAAATTATTAACGGTTAAATAAGCACGAACTAAGTACAAGCGAGCTTCATACCATCTAGGGTTGTTTTCAACCACGCGTTCAAAAGCAAATACAGCAGGTGCCGCATTTCCTGTTTTAAGCGCAGAGACCCCAAGTAAAAAATCATAAACAGGCTCACCTAAGTATTGAAATTCACTGTTACTTTTTTCGTAAGCCTGAGTATATTTCTTTTCAGAAACTAATTTTTGCAGTTCAATCAATAGATTATCATATTCATCATTGCTTTGAGCCAATGAGCTAAAACTTATTAAGGCCAAATAACTACATAGTAAATTTCTTAAAAGCTGTTTAATCATGCTTAATTTTATATCCCATAGGAAGTTTGATGTTTTGTAATAAAGTGATGTTATACCAATCTGCTTATATGTGAGGTCTATTTAACGTTAAGAAAATCACGCTAGAACTAGGCGAAAATTTTTGTATCTAGTTGTTCTAAATAAAAAATTTTTAACAACGTTTTAGTGAAATTTAATTAGTTAAGTTGCTCAAATATTTATGCAGGTTTGGTATTAGTACTAGAAATCTAGCACTTTTTGTACTTAAGTACAGCCAATGTAATCACATTGGTTAAATAAATGTTATTTAATTGCAGGCTAAATACTTGCTAATAAATCTTCAAGTTAAACTAATTAAAGGGGAGAGGTTGCTGATAAACTAATTTAGCTTAAAATATTAATTAATTTGGGTAATAAAGCTTGGGTATGCTGTATAGAATATTAAAAAATATAATTTAGGGGAATTATTAAAATATAAATAAGGGTATTACTAGGAGAAAAAGTGGGGCGATTGACGGGGCTTGAACCCGCGACAACCGGAATCACAATCCGGGGCTCTACCAACTGAGCTACAACCGCCACTACACACACCTTGTTTGGTGTGCCGCGCATAATACATAAAATAATAAATGTTGTGAAGTCTAAAAGTGAAATAAATTAAAATAATTTAAATAAACAAATTTAATCAGTGTTGAACAGCTAATATTTACGGGGATTAGGTAACATATTTGTCGCATAACTTTCGCGAAAAATCGAATATAGGCGACTTTAATAGTATTAATTCATTATTCTATGAGAATAAATTGTAAATTAATGTATAATAATGCTCGGAAAACGCTTAATAAAAAACATTTGGAGTAAATATGGATTCAGTACTTAATTGGCTTAACGATAACTCAGGCCTAATCTTACACTACGGTATACAAGCTGTTGTTGCGCTTGTTATCTTTTTACTTGGTAGTCGTATCGCTAAGTTTTGTTCTAACTTAACTGAAAAAGGTTTTGCTAAAAAGAAAGTAGATAAAGCTGTAGGGTCGTTTGTTTCAAGCATTGTGTACACACTTGTATTTGCTGTTACTATTTTAATGGCACTTTCGCAAATTGGTATTGAAACAACTTCGTTCATTGCTATTTTAGGTGCTGCAGGCTTAGCTGTTGGCTTAGCATTACAAGGTTCATTATCTAACTTCGCATCAGGCGTACTTATTATTTTACTTCGCCCATTCAAGTCTGGTGACTTTGTTGAAGCAGGTAATAAAATGGGTACTGTTAAGAAAATCGAAATATTCTCAACTGAACTTCGTACTCCAGATAATAAAGTAATCATCGTACCAAACTCTCAAATAATGTCAGGCGCTATTACTAACTTCTCGCGTGAGTCTACTCGTCGTATCGATTTAGTTATTGGTGTTAGTTACGATGCAGATTTACGTCAAGCAAAAGAAGTATTAAAATCTGTATTAGATGCAGAAACACGCATACTTAAAGACCCAGCTTATACAGTAGCTGTATCTGAGCTAGGTGATTCTAGCGTAAACTTTGTTGTTCGCCCTTGGGTTAACGCTGCTGATTACTGGCCTACTTACTGGTCATTAATGGAAAATATTAAAATTGCATTAGATGATGCAAATATTGCAATCCCATTTCCACAAATGGATGTTCATTTACACAAGCAAGACTAATTTTAAATAGTTATTTAATTAAAGTTATCTTTAATTGTTGTAGTGATAAAGCGGCTATTAGAAATAAAATTTCATGCAGTATTTGCTGCATGAAATTTTTTACATTATTACTTAGCTGTTTTGCTTGCTCTAACAAGTAACGCTTTAATAAAATAGATATACATTTATACAAAGGTTATTTTTTAATGAAATTAAAGCTTTTATCAGTTTTAGTTGCAGCATCTGCTGCAACAAATGCATTCGCTGCAGACGCAGATCAAAAAACGTGGGAAGTTACCAGTGAACTTGGTGCTATTATCACAAGTGGTAATACAGAAACGACCACACTCAAAGGTGGTATTAAAGTACAGCACAACCTTGAAAACTGGAACAACGAATACAAACTAGACGGCATCTATAAAGAAGATGAAGTTGAAGATGCTAATGGCGACAAAAATAAGCAGCGCACTAATGAAAAGTACTCGATTTCAGCGCAAGGTAATTACAAATTAAATGAAGATCATTCTCATCTATTCATTTATGGTTCACACGTTTCAGATTATTTTGGAGCATATAGAAGTGAGTCAGTAATTTCTGCAGGTTACGGTTTACGTTTATTAAACGAAAAAACAATGTGGTTAAGTGCCGAAGTTGGTCCTGGTTATAAATATTTTGAATACCCAGATGACAGCTCTGAAATTGATGATAACGGTAACTCTCTTGCTGGCGAGTTTGAAGGCGAAGTAATTGCCTTAGGTAAATTAGATTACAACTGGCAAATTTCTGAGAGTGCACGTTTTACTCAATTAGTTGCTGTAGAGTATGGTGATACAAACACTAAAACTCGTTCAGAAACTGCATTGCTTGCAAAAATAAACGGCTCATTACAAATGAAAGTCGCTTTTAATGTCACTAACAACTCAGATGTTGCTGACGACAAAGAAAGCACTGACACAGAAACATCATTCACACTGGTTTACAGTTTTTAACCAATGTAACTAAGTTAATGACACTAAAGTGACAAAAGGGACGAAAGTCCCTTTTTTATTTGCTCAAAATTAATGTATTATAGCCACCAATTTTGGTTGTAGACCTAGGGATATACCTACTCGTGAAAGTTTTTACACAATTTATTAGTGCTTTTATTCTACTTTGTAGTTTTAGTACTTTGGCTTTTACGCCAACAGCATCTCAAATTGAGCAATTTAAAAAGCTGCCAAAAGCTCAACAAGAAGCTCTCGCAAAACAGTATGGTGTTGATATATCAACGATCACCGGTACAAACCAATCTAATAATCAAAATAATACAGAGCAACAAAATAGTATTGGTGAGCGCGCAGAGCCAGAGAAAGAGCAGCTTACAGATGAAGAACGCTTTAAACCAAAAACAGACGATCTAAAGCCATATGGTTACGAATTGTTTGCCGGTGAACCCACTACATTTATGCCAAGTGAAAATGCCGCGGTACCCGATACGTACATTGTAGGCCCTGGTGATCAGTTAAAAATTAACTTTTACGGAAAAGAAAGCGAAAGTTTTGAAGTCATAGTTGACCGTGAAGGACGTATTAGTATTCCTGATCTAAGCCCTGTTGAAGTTGCAGGTTTAACCTTTGCTGAAATTAAAGAACTAATAAAAGTAAAAGTAGAGCAAGAAGTTATTGGCGTAAAAGCTTTTGTATCGCTTGGTCAACTTCGTAGCATGCGTATTTTAGTGCTAGGAGAAGCGTATAAGCCGGGTAGCTACAGTGTTTCTTCATTAACAACTGTTTCGCACGCATTATTTGTAAGTGGTGGTGTGTCTGACATTGCCTCTCTTCGTAATATTCAAGTTAAACGCGCAGGCAAGGTCGTTGCAAATTTTGACCTTTACGACTTACTTATTAATGGCGATAGCAGTAACGATATCGCATTAAAGCCGGGCGATGCTGTATTTATTCCATCAGTTGGCGCTCAAGTAAGAGTTGAAGGTGCGGTTAAACGCCCAGCTATCTTTGAACTTAAAAAAGGTGAATCTGCTAAGCAGTTATTAGCAATGGCCGGAGGCCTTAAACCAAATGCATATGCCAAAAGCGCAATTGTAGAGCGCTTTAACTTCGATCGTAAAGAAGTACTCTCGGTAGATTTTTCAAAATCGCAAATTAACTATATTCCACAAGATGGCGACCGTATTCGCTTTAATTCAGTTAGCTCGCAATATCAAAATTCAGTTAGCTTAATTGGTGCAGTAGCGCGCCCAGGTAATTATCAGTGGCACCAAGGCAAGCGCATTTCAGATGTACTTAAATCAGTACGTGGTGACTTACTACCGCAAGCCGATTTAAGCTACGGACTCGTAATCCGCGAAATAAATATAAACGGCGATATAGAAGCACACCAATTCGACGTTGCTCAAGCGATTATTAAAAACCCTGAGAATAACTTACAACTTCAAGCTAATGACAAGATAGTTGTATTTAGCCGTTTTGAAGAAAAAGAATTAGAGCAATCAACTCTAGCAAATATGGCCCTTAGTCAAGAGCAGCAAGAGCAGCAACAAAAAGCAGAGCAATGGCATAAGTTTGAACAAAAAGAGTTCGAAAAATACATTGGCGTTAATCAAGAAGACGAAGAACTTGTTCTTGAAGACAATAAAATACTCACTATTGCTGAAATTTCTAAGCGCAAAGCAAAAGAAGAAGAAGACCAAGAACTCAAACCTGAAGATTACGCGTTATTTAGCCGCCATAATTTATTAGCTCCAATTATTGCTAAATTTAAGCAGCAAGCATCAGTGCAACAAGCAATGCAACTTGTGGAGATCAGTGGAAACGTTACTTTCCCTGGTATTTATCCATTAATGATTGGCGGTGAAGCAAAAGACTTAATAATAGCTGCGGGTGGCTTGTTAGAGTCAGCCTACGTGAAGCAAGCTGAAATTACACGTATTGTAGCCAGTGATGGTTCTAAAATAGAACACCTACGGTTTGATCTCGAAAGTGCGATGAAAGGTGAACTTCAAAGTAATATTACATTACAAAGCAAAGACAGCATCAATGTTTTTGCAATTCCAAACTGGCAAGAAAATGTAAAAGTAGAGTTAAAAGGCGAGCTTAGATTCCCGGGCACTTATACAATACGCCGTGGTGAAACGCTTACTGAACTACTTGAACGCGCGGGTGGCTTTTCAAAATTTGCAGAGCAAAAAGCAGCTGTATTTACGCGTACATCGATAAAAGAGCAAGAGCAAAAGCAACTAGCGCGTTTATCTACAGAGCTTCGTCGTGATATAGCTTCAAAAAGCTTTCAGAACTCGGTAAGCAGTAGTACGCTTTCATATGAAGAGATGAACAAGCTGTTAAACGACCTCGCGAGTGTTGAAGCCGTAGGCCGTTTAGTAATTGATTTACCTTTAATCGTAAATAATCAACAAAATTTAGTATTACAAGATGGCGATACACTATATGTACCAAGCAAGCGCGATTCAATTAGTGTAATTGGTGAAGTTAACTACTCAACATCGCATCTTTATAAAACAGGTGTAAGTGTTGATGATTATATAGCGCTAAGTGGCGGGCTCAAAGAGCGTGCCGCTGAAGATCGAATTTACATTATTAAAGCTAATGGTTCAGTGAAAATACCAAATACAGGTGGCTGGTTTGCAGCAAATAATGCTGACCAGTTAGAACCAGGGGACACAATAGTAATCCCAATGGATGCAGGGCATATGGATAAGCTAACGCTTTGGAGTACAGCAACGCAGATTCTTTATCAGCTAGGTGTAGCTGTAGCAGCAATTGGAAGTCTTTAGGTGAAAAATGAATAATCAAGATTATATAGAAGTGGATTTCCGAACTTTAATTTCTATATTATGGAAAGGGCGTATATTAATTGTAGGTATTACAGCTTTATTTTCTGTAATAGCCGTTTTATTCTCACTGTCTTTGCCAAATATTTATCGTTCTGAGGCATTGATCAGTGTCGTTGAACAGGGACAGGACTCACCTTTAAGTGGATTATCCTCCACATTTGGAGGACTGGCTTCCATCGCCGGAATAAATTTACAAGCTGGAAGTGGTAGTAAACGTGATATAGCAATCGAAACACTGAAAAGTAGGACGTTTATTAGTGATTTTATCAATATTAATGAGCTAAAGCCCTTACTAATAGGTGTTGAGGGCTGGAATGCTGAGAAAAACGAACTTATTTATGATTCTGAAGTTTATGATATAGAAAATAACATCTGGGTGCGTGAGGTCAGTTACCCTAAAACAAAAACACCTAGCGACTTAGAAGCATACCGCTACTTAATAAAGGAAAACTTGTCTATTTCGGAAGATGAAGACACTGGTTTTATTCGTGTATCTATAAAACATTATTCACCATATATAGCTAAAAGAATCTTAGATAGCCTTATTAACTCTATAAACAATAAATTACGAATGATCGATATTGAAGAAGCCAATAAAAGTGTAGTTTTTTTACAAAGTAAACTTAAAGAAACTAAGAATGTAGATATAAGAAAAATCATGTTCGATATGATTGAAGGGCAAGTGCAAAATCAAATGCTTGCAGAGGTAAGGGATGAGTATGTGTTTAAAACTATCGATCCTGCAATTGTTGATGAAGTTAAGTTTTCACCTAAAAGAGCCATTTTAAGTATTATGGGTGCAATTTTAGGTTTTTTTATAGCAGTATTCAGTCTTTTAGTGTTTTTTATATATAAACGACAAAAGTAACTAGTGTTAAACCTTGAATATTACTTTTTCTTTTCTATATGTCGCTTTTTAGCATTTAATCAGAGATCAAAAATTTGTCAAAAATAATCTTAAAAGAGTCATATTTATACCTTTTAGGAGAAGTAATAAGTAAAGGTATACCTGTTTTTTTACTTCCTTATATGGCTAAAAAAATGGGAGTAAATGAGTTAGCTAATTTTTCTTTGTATCAGTCAATTATCGCAATAGCCTCTGTAGTTATACTATTGTCAATGGATGGTGCAATTGCCCGCTATTATCACAGGTATGGTTTCAGGTCGATCAGTATACTCAGACGTATTGCTGTAACTATAAGTGCAGCACTATGTTTAGTAATTATTACAATCTCCTTGTTATTAGGTGAAAACCACATAGCAATATCGGCTTTAGCATCATTTTGCTATGTGTTACTTATGCTTAACTTCTCTATAGCTCAAGCTTCTAGGCAAGTACATAAATACTTTTTAGCACAAGTGATTAGTGGTGTGACTTTGCTATTTAGTATTATTATTTTATTCGAGTTTACGCAAGCAACATCACAGACCAGAGTTTATGCCGGGGCACTTTCTTGGTTTATTCCTTCTCTCTGGCTATTTTTTACGTTAAAAACGTATACGAATAGAATCAATAAGAAAATAAATAAAAAGCATATTTTATATTTATTTTCTTTTGGTTTACCTCTCTTACTACATGCTCTATCAGGTGTGATTAGAGGACATGTCGAAAGGTTTATCATCAATGACTCTTTTTCCAAAAGTGCTCTTGCGGAATACTTTTTAGCAATTCAAATTGCAAGTATTTTTTACCTGCTTTTACTGGCACTAAATAGAGCTTTAGTACCTCATTTTTATGCGAAAATGAAAAATAGGGCCCTTAACACAATAGAGGTAAAGCAACTTGTTTTAAAGTCATTCCTAATTGTGCCTTTGTTTCCTATTTTTGTTTACTTAATTCCAGACTCATTATTTGTTTATATTTTTGGTGATGAGTATACAAATCTAGGTCAGTGGGTTGCTGTTCTAGTGTTAGGATACTCTTTAATGATCCCATACTTCATTCTGGTAAACCTTTTGTTTTATCAAGCAAGAAATAAGTTAATCTCATCGGTTAGCATTTTTGTCGCTTTGATACATATAGGGATATCTTGCATATTCTCATTATATTCAATGGACTTGTTGGTTTACTCATTGTTTTTTTCATCAATATTACAAATATGCATAATGTATTTTTGTACATTTAAAGATATAAGTAAGGTCAAACAATAAATGGAACTTTATATTGCCTCAAAACCCATGCAAATCACGGTTTCTAGTATAATTGCCGGTTCTAAAAAAGAAGGTAGTTGTTTAATAATTATTGATATGTTTCATGATGCAGAAGCTGTTTTTAATAATATTAAATCTGCAGGTGATTGGAAAAAAGTACTGTTTGTAAAAAATCGATTCATGTCATTTGTTAAAGGAAGTCGTTTAAAACCGACAAAAACTTATATCGATGGTGACATAGGTACTAGGTTAGCCTTATACCTCGCTTACTTCAAACTTATATCCAGAACAAAGCAGATTTATGTTTACGAAGAAGGAATTGGTACATATAGAAATGACATATATGTACCTAGCTATAAAACTAAAATTTTTGATGTATTAGGTATAAGTACTGTATTTGGAGGAAGTTGGTTCTGTAATGGGGTTTATGTATTTGAGCCAAAAGAGTATGCAGAGCGAATTAAAATAAAAAAGAAAAACTTTTCTATCTTAAAAATCACTAAAAGTATGAAGAGTTACTGCGAAGAAAACGTAGCTTATTTAAATAAAATTTATAACTTTGATCCAGCAAGTGTCGGTGAGGGGAATAAGTGTTTTATATATATAAGTGACTGGAGTTTTGATAGTCGTTTCATCGATATTGCAGATAGAGTTTATGATAAAAAGTTAGTTAAATTACACCCGAATATCAAAAATAGCTTAGGGCTTGAAGGGGCACTCGGTTTTGAGGTTGTTGAGAATAAAGTGCCTGCAGAGATTTTAATAAATGCACTTTCAAAGAGTTACTCACAAGTTCAAGTTTTACATCATGGTTCGAGTGTCGCGCACTATATGAAGTACGATAATGTGTCTTATTTAAAAGTTTCCAAGTGAGTTATTTTTGAGCAATGTTGATGTGTGAACCTTTTAACAATCTATCATTTAAGGCGTTTAAGTGAATTATTATACAATCGCTAATTATGGGTTGCTACTCATTGCGCTACTGCTCATTTTACTTATTGCTTACAGTGATATTTTGGGAAAAGTTAGTTTTAAAAGCTCAAGTGCGTTGTTATCTATTTTATTTTTATTAGTGCTTTTGATTTCCCGTGATAAAGGCTGGGATTTAGAGTTATATGAAAATATTTTTAATAATGTTAATGATATTGGAATTGGTGGGTGGATAGAGCCAGGTTTTCAGTTTTTAATATTAGCGGTTAAATCAATCAATGGGAACTTTCTCTTATTTAATACTATTTACTCATTGATTATATGTTGTTTTTTATATTCTATTGTAAATAGAGACTTAAGATATGCATCAATAGCAGTATTAATGTTTTTCTTTCTTTATTATTTTAGAGGACCATATGGGCAAATAAGGCAAGCATTAGCAATGCTGATCTTCTTATACTCGCTGAGATTTATTGTTGATAGAAAGATGCTATACATTTTTCTTAACTTTATAGCATTAATGTTTCATAGCGTTGCTATATTTAGTTTTGTTTTTTTAATTTTGGCCAGTTTTTTTAATTTAACAAAGAAGAGATATTTAATATTAATTTCTTTATTTTCAATTTTTTATCTTGCGGGGGTCTTTAGTAACCTCCTAACATACTTAATCGGATTAGATCCAAACCCAGTTTTAATGAAAGTACAATTTTATATTGAAAATGCTAATGTTCAGGGTGGCTGGTTAACGCCTGAATTTCTTAAGATATGGGTTATCTCTATATTAGTTTTGTTGATTGTCCCCGAGTTTGATAAACTTAACACATACCGCAAAATCTTAATTTTGAGCTTTCTTACTGGTTCATGTTTATACATGCTTTTAAGTTTTGATTTAAGGCTTGCATCACGTTCAAGTCGGCTTTTCCTGATTTCTGAATTTTTAATCATTGCTATGTTATTTGAGTATGTGAAAAATAGAGGAAAGCTATTCTTATTTATACTTCTTTATGGTTCTTTCTTTTTAATTTGGGAGTTCTATATTATGTCAAAAGCAGAGGTTATTTACTCGTGGAGTTAAAATGAATATTCAAATTTTAATGGCAACTATGGCTAAATCGTGTATCGGTGATATCGATTGGAAAAATAAATGCATAGTTTCACCGTTATTATTAATCAACCAATCAGATTTCGAAGGTACCGAAACTTTAGATGATATTACTATGATATCAAAAAAAGAAAGAGGCTCCTCAAAAAGTAGAAATCTCGCTATTGAGAATGCAAGCGGTGATATCTGCATCATTGCTGATGACGATGTTAGTTATTTAGAAAACTATGAGAGCATAGTCAAAGATGCTTATATTAAGTATCCAGACGCTGACATTATAACTTTTCAGATACAAACAACAGAAGGTAAGCCTTTTAAACCAAATTACTCTAACGAAGAGTATTATCACACTAAGATGAGCATTCTAAAATGCGCATCTATTGAGATTACGTTTAAAAGAGAATCGATTATTAAAAGTGGTTTGAAACTGGATCTAGAATTTGGCTTAGGTAGTAAATATCGTGTTCATGATGAGATTATTTTTTTGAAAGATGCACTAGATAATGGCCTTAAGTGTGTTTATATCCCATTACCTATAGTTGTTCATCCACCAGAAAGTTCTGGTACAGATTATAATGAGCAATTGTTGTTTTCAAAAGGTGCTGCATTTTACCGTCTGTTTGGCATTTCAGGACTTTTATATGATTTAGCTTTCTCAATCAAGAAATATTCAGAGTACAAAAATGTATTTAGTTTTATACAGTGTTTAAGGCTGATGGTTAAAGGTACATTGAGTTATTCTAAGGAACAAAGTAAATGACTAAAGTGAAATATTTAATTTTGGGTGGCGGTGTTTCAGGGCTAGCCTTCGCTAACTTTGTAAATTCAGAGGATTACCTAATTATAGAGAAAGAGCCTGAGTTAGGTGGTTATTGTCGAACTATTTACCAAGATGGTTTTGTTTGGGATTATGCAGGTCACTTTTTTCACTTTGCAACTGATCAACTAAAAAACTTTTTTAAAAACAAGATTGATGATAGTAAACTTGTTGAAAGAACTAAAGTCACAAAAATTTTCTTTGATGATGAGCTTATAGACTTTCCTTTTCAGTCTAATATACATCAGCTTAAAAAAGATAAATTTCAAGAATGTTTGTATGATCTTTATTTCCGTTCAGACAAAGAAAGCTACAATTCTTTTTTAGATATGCTTTATTCGAAATTTGGTAAGGCTATAACTGACTACTTTTTGAAACCTTATAATGAAAAGCTATATGCTTGTGATTTGAATACACTAGATGTTAATGCCATGGGGCGATTTTTCCCTTATGCTAACTTAGATCAGGTTATCAAATCTTTCAAAAAGCAGTCAGTTGAAAGCTACAACTCAAGTTTTCTTTATCCAAAAGAAGGGGCAAGGATTTTTGTTGATGCTTTAGCTGAGTCAGTCCCAACAACGAAAATTTCACTAAACGAAACTGTACAAAAAATTTGCTATGAAGAAAAGCTCGTTGTTACAAATAAAAGAACAATAGCATTTGATTATTTGATAAATAGTTCGCCTTTGAAAATGTTTTCTAAGCAATTAGATGTAGATAGAGTAAACCTGCTAGCTGATGATTTTAGCTATAACAAAGTACTAGTATTTAACTTAGGTTTTGATAAAAAATCACCTAACCAGGATACGCATTGGTTATATTTCCCAGATAAAAATATCAACTTCTACAGAGTTGGCTTTTACGATAATATTTTGGGTAGTGATAAGCTAAGTATGTATGTAGAGGTTGGTTACTCACCCGAAGATGACGTTGATATAGAGACACAACTACAATTAACGATAGATAATTTGAAGGCTGTGGGTATTATTGATGACCACAAATTGATTTCTCATTGTTCCATTGTGATGGATCCTGCGTACGTACATGTTAGTGACAAATCGAATTCTTCAAAACAAGAAATATTAGAAATTTTGTCTCAAAAAAATATTCATTCCATAGGTCGTTATGGAGACTGGAAATACTGTTCTATCGAGGACTCAATGCTTGACGCAATAAACCTAGCAAGTGAAATTAGCTAATGTTTAAAGAGCACCTAGTTAGTATTATAATGCCAGCTTATAACTGCGAGGCTTTTATCAAAGAAAGTATCGAATCTGTGATGGCTCAAACATATACACACTGGGAACTAATCATTGTTAATGATTGCTCAACAGACAACACTCTAGCAGTGGTCACTGAGTTTTCAGATCCTAGAGTTACTTTAATAAATAATGAAGTAAACTTAGGTGTAGCAAATAGCCGAAATATTGCGATAGAGAAAGCCGAAGGGCGTTTTATTGCCTTCTTAGATAGTGACGACCTTTGGTATAGTACTAAGTTAGAAAAACAAGTAATAGCTCTATGTAAAGCGGGTGAAAATACTGTCTGTTCCCACTCTTCATATGAAAGAATTGATGAATTTGGCAGTGTATTAACTCGAGTTAGTATAAAAAATAGCGTTAATTTTAAAACTCTTTTAAAGAGTAACTTTATTGGTAATTTAACAGGTATAATTGATCGCTCTAAAGTTGTATTACCTAAACAAAAAGAGGTAAAACACGAAGACTATGTAATGTGGCTCGAGATTTTATCTAGTGGGCAGGATTTTTACTCGTTAGGAGTACCTGAAGTCTTGGCAAAATACAGAGTTAGAGCTGGTTCCATATCGGCTAATAAGCTTAAATCACTGACTTGGCATTGGCATATACTTCGTTACCATATGAGGTTGAATATATTTCAAAGCTCATTATTTATATTAAATTATTTATATTTTGCTAGCAGAAAGCGAGCATGATCTATCGTAAAATTATTTTTTTAGGTGAAATTACGCTTTAGTAATAGCTCTTAAAATAGTCTCATATTGGAAAAGTTATGTTAAACAATAAAACAGTTTTAATCACGGGTGGCACTGGGTCATTTGGTAAGAAGTTTATAGAAACTATTTTAGCGCGTTACCCAGATGTAAAAAAAATAATCATCTATTCGCGCGATGAATTAAAGCAGTCTGTAATAAAACAAAAGTACCCAGCATACGATTACCCGCAATTACGTTTTTTTATTGGTGATGTTCGCGACAAAGAACGTTTAACGCAAGCGTGTGAAGGTGTAGATGTCATTATTCACGCAGCAGCAATTAAGCAAGTTGATACCGCTGAATACAATCCAACAGAATGTATTCGTACAAACATAGATGGTGCTGAAAATGTTATTCATGCCGCATTAGCGTGTGGTGTAAAAGATGTTGTAGCGCTATCGACAGATAAAGCAT
>NZ_JASDCE010000010.1:0-200991 GCF_030408075.1 Pseudoalteromonas sp. APC 3358 | reverse complement strand
TGTCGTTGTTATACCACGCGTCAAATCCCGATAAATCGAGTTTATTTTCGACGATATAACAAAGGGCATATTCAAATGTGCCAGGCAAAATTTGCTCAGCGAAATTGATAGGAATGAATTTATTTTGACAGGATAAGTCAGGCTTGTAGTTAGCCATAACAGTTTACCGTGGGTGAATAATATCTATTAGATCACAGCGAACAGATGGATTCAAGGTTAAAAAGCAACCAACCAAGAATAGTTGGATACGTTCCTAAAAAGAGTAATTCTACAGCCTCAACGCTTTGCTAAACGGCTAAAAATGGCTGGCTATAATAGCGAGGAACGAGCACAGCCAGCTGTTTGTGTCCGTTTAAGCAACTTGTTATACGCTTTCAAGAAATTCAACCATTTTATTCCATGAGGACACCTCAAGAGAGTTATCATAATATTTCATTAAAAACTCAAATGTAGATAATGGAGAGTAATCTATTTCGATATTAAAGTGGCTAAATATTGAATCAACCAGTATTGTTAAGTCATTTTTTGTCATGATATGACACATATTATTTTGCTGTAATAACGGTCGTGCATAATGTTGATAGTCAATTAAGTAATTATGAACACCACCCGAGAATAAGTTTTTTATACCAACACTTTCATCCCATTTTTGATTTCGATTAAGCATCTGGCCCGTAATTTTCCTTTGGAAATTACAATCCTCATTTAAAAGATTTAGTTTAAGGACACAATGTTCGTTAATAACCTGTGTCACTCCCTGAAATATTGATTCCTTTGTCAAAGCAATACCTTTATCCATAAAGACTCGAAAGATAAGTTCTTTTAGAACAGCAGGATTAGAGAGTAAAGAACCTTCGATTGTATATTCACCCCAAATAAATGTTGGCAAATTGATTTTGGAATTCAGTTGCTCTACGAGACTGACTCTTTGCTGGGAGGTCATGTAATCAGCATCTATTATTGAAATAGTCTTATCCCATAAATTATGCCCATTTGCGATTACTTGGAAGAAGCCTTTATAATGATTAATGCAATCTATAAATGTATCTAAGCCATTCAAAGACCAAAACACATAATCATCAAGTGATTTGTTGGTCACCTTCTCATATATATTTCTGATATATAAAGCATCATCCTCTCCTTCGACAAAAACAATTTTTTTAGCTTCTAAACAATCTAATATATCAAGTGAATCGCTATTTCCTAGTGCTTTTATAACCTTAGATTTACCTGACGGTTGAATTCCTATTTTTAAACTAGCAGGATTGTTTTCGGTAATAGGTTTAATTTCTAGCTCAGTTTCCCCATTTCCGGAGTTACTTATGTGGAAGATGTTCTTAGGTTGCGTTGCTCTAATTAGACTTTCATTATGGGTAGTTAAGAAAACTTGTGCTTTTAATGAGTTTCTAACTAACACATCTATTAGTCTTTTTTGAATATCCCTATGTATATGCGAATCAGGTTCATCTAACATAATTAGATTAAGGTCAGATCTATCTTCGTGAATTGCTAACATCAATTCAATTATTTGCAAAGTGCCACTGCCTAATAGTGATATGTCTTTTGCTGTATTTTGATTTCCAAAATCAACATTTACACTTACCTTTACATCGCTGTTTATATTTCCAATAACCTCAAAAGAAACTGAATGCTCAGATTCAAATAATATATACGAAATATCAGTTTCAAAAGTTGAAAAATTTTGACTGTTTTGTAATTTAGCAATCCGATTTCTTAGTACTAAAAAAGATTTTCTAGAAAGAATTTGCTGAATAACTTGAGGAGGAGTAACGTATTTTTCATCGGACACAAGTGCTGCAACAGGTGATGCATAGATAGCAGAGAATGGTGTTGGCAAATTTAAATGTGAATTGAATATTTCAAAATCAAAATCATCATGATTATCTACGTATATAAGATAATTACCGCCATTCGCTTGTTTAATTCTAATTGGAATATCTAATTGAAAATTTGGTCCAATTAACTTAATAGATATCACAATTTGATTAGTTTTATCCATATCATAAAATATGTCTTCATACCTCGAAGTACGTACAGAGGTTATTGAACGATGATCTATGTAGTTATTGTTTTTTAGACCTAAACGAAAGTCACCTAAGCGAATGTTATTTTGATTATCAGCTTTTTTTGCCTTAACAATAAGTGCTCTGAAGCATTCATTCCATAATGCTAAAGCCTCAAGGATAGTTGTTTTTCCAGCGTTATTTGTACCCGTAAATACATTCAACTCTTTGTTTAGTTTAATCCTAACTTTTCTTAAGGTTTTAAAGTTATCGATATATATTTCACTAAAATACATAGTTACCCAATAGATGATGTAAGTTGAAATGATAAGCCACAATTAGCGTATAACAGCTTATTGAACACCATTTTGGTGGTTTATAACACACCAAAACGGCCTATATTACATACCATGATAATTTCACCAATAATTACCTTTGTAAACAAGTAATTAAAACAGCTAGAAATTAAGCATGTTATTTTGCCCCAAAACGGCGTTTAATAATGTTATTGGACAAAATTAGATTTCTACTTAAAACACAGGAATAAATTTAACTTTTTCAGTGTCCGGTTATCGCTCTAAGCCGACTAATGAATACATGCAATTTGCAAATACTCAATACTTTAAAAAGCCTTTGCTATATACCAAGCTGAAGGGTAACTCCAACTGCACACTATTTTTGCGATTATAAGAGCTTGTTATTCTGTTTTTAAAACCATACCTTTCGATTGGGCAAATATTACTAGCGCAAATACTATTTCGGTTATCCCGCCAATAAAGGCGCTGATTACAAAATTGGCATTTAATACAATACACAGCATGCCAGAAAACATAAGCGAAGCACCTAAAATCCAGTACACTTTCATGCCATATAAAGTGTTGAAAACTAAATAGCGAACACCAATTATCATCAGCATTATTGAATAAAACCATTCAGCTTGAAGTTTTGCTACGTAAAACGCTAAAAACAAACCAACAAATAAAATAATAGTGCTTTCTAAGGCCAATTTACCTAATGGGTTTTTAGGGTCATGATTGCCAGAGCGTTTAAGCGCTTTTGAAAGTAACATGGCTAAAGGATGTATAAACATGCCACCAAAAAACAAAGTAAGCATACTTGATTGATTTGAATGCAGTAATGCGACAAAGCCAGCTATACACCAAACCAAGCCAGACACTAATACACCGGTTCCACCACCGAAGTATGCGAGGTTCATATTTTGTTGCGCATCTTCAAACTTCATAAAAATCCTTAATTTTAGAAATATCCCTAATTTAATATTATCGCATCGTTATTAATTACAAATCGTTACTCGAATACACACTTAAAATAGGGAATTTATAATCGGCAAACGATACAGTTACCGATTGTGTTTCGTTGCCTTTAAAACCGAGTTTAAATTCCATTGGCATGAATCGGCTGCCGTCAGCAAAAAGTGCAAGTAAGTGCTCCTCGCCTAATTCTCGATTGCCCGACGATAAGTTAGTTAGCGTTATAACAGCCCAGCGTTCGCCCTCTTCATTGCTCATTAATACATAATTAACGATTTTAAAATCCCCTTTTTTAGGGGTTATGTTGCTATCGTTTGCAAACGATAAGTGCATGCTATTTGGTACTGCACGGTCAACATTTAGCGCTTTGATAGAGTCGGCTTGGGTTGCCCACGAAAGCACCAATAAAATGATCACTAAGGCTTTATTCACTGTTAGTTCCTTTTTATGACCTAGTAAAATACCTAGTAAATTACGTAACAAATTACATAACAATAACTGTTTAAATTATATTCGCATTCCATACCTATTATGTAAACAAACAATCATCGTTATTTACCCAGCGCTTTGGCTGCGCCGCTGCAGACTAAGCGCTCATTCAGTGTGCTTGCGCTACTTTAGGGTAATAACGAGTGATAAGAGTAAATAATTAAAGCTAACTTAAAGTAAAAAGCGCGATTAAACAGGAGTATAAACGTATGGCAAGCACACATAAAAACTCAACAATGGATTTATCTGATCCCAGTAATAGCATTCAAGTAAGAGGGGCACGCGTTCACAACTTAAAAAATGTAGACGTTGATTTACCTCGTAACGCATTGGTTGTTTTTACAGGAATATCGGGCTCTGGAAAGTCGTCGCTTGCGTTTGGAACGCTGTTTGCTGAGTCGCAGCACCGTTATCTTGATTCAGTATCGCCTTACGCCCGTAGGTTAATAGATCAAGTTGATGAGCCCGATGTTGATTCTATTGAAGGGCTACCACCTGCCGTTGCTTTGCAGCAGCAACGCGGCGCACCGTCGGTTCGCTCATCAGTTGGCAGCATAACAACTATTTCTAACGCGCTACGCATGCTTTACTCACGCGCAGGCGAATACCCCAAAGGACAAGGCATACTTTACGCCGATGCGTTTTCGCCAAATACGCCACAAGGTGCGTGCCCAGAATGCTCAGGAATAGGCCGAGTGTTTGAAGTAACCGAAAAGCTACTTGTGCCAGACGATACAAAAACTATTCGCCAGCGCGCCATTGAAGCGTGGCCACCAGCATGGCAAGGTAAAAACCTAAGCCGTATTCTTACTTCCCTTGGCTACGATATAGATACTCCTTGGAATAAGCTTTCTAAAAAAGCACGGGATTGGATTTTATTTACCGACGAAACACCTACAGTGCCGGTATACCCAGATTACACCTATGAGCAAACACAAAATGCGATAAAAAATAACGAAGATCCAAGCTACATGGGAACTTTTTCAAGCGCTAAACGCTTTGTTTTACAGTCTTTTGCTACTACGCAAAGCCCGCGTACAAAAAAGCGCGTATCGCAGTTTATGCAAATATCGCAGTGCCCTACTTGCCAAGGTAAAAAATTAAAACAAGCATCGTTAAGTGTTAAATTTGCAGGGCTCGATATTGGCGAGCTATCTCAACTTACATTAAACGAGCTTGCTAAAAAACTAAGTAACGCCGCCAATACCAAAGTAAATGAAAATACAAAAAATCCAGAGCAAGCCATTGTTACGCAGCGCATTGCCAGCGATATACTCACCCGTATTGAAGCACTGACCATGCTTGGTTTAGGGTACTTGTCGCTTGAGCGTACAACGCCAACGCTCTCACCCGGAGAGCTACAACGATTGCGACTTGCCACACAAATTCGTTCTAAATTATTTGGGGTGGTTTACGTGCTAGATGAACCTTCAGCGGGTTTACACCCTGCCGACACACAAGCACTTTTAAAAGCGCTCGACGAGTTAATAGCGGCTGGCAATTCTGTATTTGTTGTTGAACACGATGTTAGCGTTGTTAAACATGCCGATTGGATTGTTGATGTAGGCCCTGATGCCGGTGTACACGGAGGCGACATTATTTACAGCGGCCCTGTTGAAGGGTTAAGCAAAATAAAAAATTCGCACACCGGTCGTCACCTTTTTGCTAAAAACGCCAGTCAAGAGTCTACTCAAAACAGCGCGCAAAAAAAGGAGCAAAGGCAGCCAAAAGCGTGGTTAAAATTGGCTGATATTGAGCGTAACAATCTTAAAAAACTCAATGCAGAATTTCCATTGGGTGTTATGACAACCGTTACTGGGGTTTCGGGCTCTGGTAAATCAAGCCTAGTAAGCCAAGCGTTAGTAGAACTTGTTTACGAAGCACTTGGGCAAAAAGTAGTAACACAAGCGCCAACCGACGAAGCCGACTTACTCGAACAGGAGCTGCAAACACACACCAGCGGAAAAATCATTGAAGGTATAAATAATATAAGCCGCCTAATTACCGTAAATCAAAAAGCGATTGGCCGTACCCCTCGTTCAAACTTAGCTACCTACACGGGTTTGTTTGATCACGTGCGTAAACTATTTGCTTCAACCCAAAAAGCAAAAGAGCGCCGTTATGATGCCGGTCGCTTTTCGTTTAATGTTGCAAAAGGTCGCTGTAAAAACTGTGAAGGCGTTGGCTTTGTGAGTATAGAGCTACTGTTTTTACCTAGCGTTTATTCACCTTGCCAAGTATGTCATGGCAAACGTTATAACGAGCAAACACTTGAGGTTACATATCGTGATAAAAACATAAGCGATATCCTCAATTTAACGGTTGAATCGGCGCATACCTTTTTTGAAAATGAACCTGCAATACTGCGAGCACTCGATGCACTTATGCAAGTAGGTCTTGGGTATTTGCGTTTAGGGCAACCTGCTACCGAGCTTTCTGGCGGTGAAGCGCAGCGTATTAAATTAGCCACCGAGCTGCAACGTGCGCAGCGCGGTAGCACGCTTTATATTCTCGATGAACCAACTACAGGTCTGCATCCATCTGATGTATCAATGTTAATGGCGCAGTTAAATAAATTAGTAGATGCTGGCAATACCGTCATTATGGTTGAACACGATATGCAAGTAGCCCGCAATAGTGACTGGGTTATAGATGTAGGACCCGGTGCTGGCGAAGAAGGCGGCTTAATTGTAGCGCAAGGTTCACCCGAAAAAGTGGCAAGCGTAAAGGCGAGTAAAACCGCACCATTTTTACTTAAATAGTTAATGGGTGACGCTTTTAGTTGTATAAAAGCGTCATCTATATATGGTAGTTAACGCTGAAAATAACGGCTTGAGATAGATTAATTATCCAAAGTTCAGGTTTACTAATACATCCCGTTTTTATCTTGGTAACCAATCTGAAATAGCTTTACCTATTTCGTGCGGTGAATCCTCTTGAATATAGTGAATACCGCTTACGGTTACCTCAGTTAGGTTTGGCCATGTGCGCACAAAGTCTCTTGCGTAACCAACTAAAAAAGCACCCGGTTCAGCATTAATAAATAGCTTTGGAATATCGTGAGAGTTAGCTAAAAAACTCGCATAGCTTTTAACTAAAGCCACGGTATCGGCAGGCTCTCCAGCAATGGGCAGTTGGCGAGGCCCTGCTAAAATTGCACGGCGATCTTCTCCTGCATTTATAAAGGGTCTGCGATACTCATCATGCTCTGCCTGCGTTAATTTGCGTGCAATGGTCGCTGGTAATATTGTTTCAATAAAAAAGTTGTCATCAAGCACCATTTTTTCACCCTCAGCTGAGCGCATAGTGCCAATGGGTCCATGCAAATCTTTAGGAAAATCGTCCCATGTTGGAAAGTCAGTAACAATTGCTTCCATAAACGCAATTGCTTTTACAGCATCACGATGTGTATTAGCCCAGTTAAAACCAACGCCTGAACCCCAATCGTGCAGCACCAAGGTAACGTTATTATTTACACCCAACGCTTCTAAAAGTGCAAATGTGTATTTGCTGTTTTCAGCAAGTGAGTAGCTGCCCTCATGGGTGTTATCTAACTTTTGCGAATCTCCTAATCCAATCATATCGATAGCAATTAAACGCCCTTTTCCTTGCAAATAGGGCATAACGTTTCGCCAAAGGAAGCTAGATGTAGGGTTACCATGTAAAAACACAATAGGATCACCTTCGCCTTCATCTATGTAGGCCATTTTTTTATCTAATACAGTTTTAAACTTTTTTGTATAACGTAATGTTTCTGAATCATTCTTCATTTAATTATATCGCTTTATTTAACTGATGAGCTGGCGGTAAATCCTCGCTCATCTAATTTGTGTAATATTCGAAGTAGATTAACTAATTTCGAGTTAATATACATGACTGAGTCATATAATAAATGAGAGCGCTTAATTTGTCACTATATTTATATGATCGAATCACATATAATTAAGTTTATGAAAAATGAAAAATATATATCAAATTTAATCGGCACGTTTGCTACTTCTGTTTCTAATGACATTGAAAAACAGATTGCTGAATTAGGCGGGCGAAGCCTAAGCCACGAAGCGGCACTGGTCACTATTTACAATCATCCTAATGAAACCATTGATGTACTAAGCAAGGTTTTAGGCTTAACGCATTCTGGTGCAGTTAGATTAATAAATACACTTGAAAAAGAAGAACTTGTAGAAAGGCGAAAGTCAGTAAAAGATGCCCGCTCTGTTGTTTTATGCGTAACGGATAAAGGAAGCCAAAGAGTTGAACTAGTACTAGCCAGCAGAGAAACAGCCACCTCTAAAATACTAAACAACTTTAATGATGAACAAAAACAAAGCTTTTTAAGTTTGATAGAAATAGCACTTAGCAGCCTAACAAGCGAGCAGATCGAGGCACGTAAAATATGCAAATTATGTAACGAAGGTGTATGTCGTAAACAAGGCTGCCCAGTAGAAAGTGCTATTAAATAGCTCATATAATGCTGAGCTATTTAAAATAAAGCCCTATTAAACATCTCTCTTAATATTTAATTAAATGACAAAATATTTAACGTTAGACGATGTTAAATTATTTTTCTAAACAAAAAATGCGTATTAGCCCAATGCTAACCACACACCTACTGCAACCATTAAGCTACCAGCAATACGGTTCATCCATTTAATATTATCACCACGGCTTAAAAATAAACGTAAGCTTTTACCGCCTGTTGCGTAAGCTAACATACTTAAAAATTCGGTGGTCATTATAACGCCAAGCAATACTAAAAGCTGAGGGGCTACAGCATGCTCAACACTAATAAACGGCGGTAATAACGAGATCATAAACGCCCACCCTTTAGGGTTAGCAATTGCGGCTACAAAACCTTGCGTAAATAACGACTTTCTACTTACGTCATTTGGTTTTGAGGTATCAACCGACATTTTTCCTTTGGCTCGCCACATGTTAACGCCAATGTAAATTAAGTACGCACCGCCTACCCACTTTAAAATGGCAAATGCATCTGGGTAATTTAGCATTACGCTTGCAACGCCTAATACCGCAGCTATGGCAACGGTTGCTACGCCTAACAGCTCACCTATCATCATCCATAATGTGCGGCGCACGCCAATGCTCATACCGAGTGTCATGGCAAGGGTCATACACATACCTGGGGTAATAGACACAAAAAAGAACGTAGGAATAAAAACCGCAAGTGCTGCTACATCAATCATTTATTTACTCTCATATTAAAAGCAAAAACGCGGCTATAAGTAGCCGCGCTGTTGCTTACTCATGTTTATTACTATTGCCCAGTACTTACCACGGGTTCAGTAATTACCTCTACTGGCTCTGCTGTATCATTTAGCAAATACTTATCTAACCACTGTTCTTGTTCCCACAATACATGTAATAAGCTTTTACGCGCACGGTAACCATGTGCTTCATAAGGGAGCATTACTAAGCGGGCATCTTTACCTAAACCTTTCAGGGCTGCGTACATGCGCTCACTTTGCATTGGGAAAGTGCCAGAATTAGGATCTTCTTGACCGTGGATCATTAGCATTGGTTCGTTAATTTTTTCAGCGTGAAAAAACGGCGACATATTAGCGTACACACTTTGTGCTTGCCAAAAATCACGCTCTTCTCCTTGAAAACCAAACGGCGTTAATGTGCGGTTATACGCGCCACTGCGGGCAATACCTGTTTTAAATAAATCGCTATGAGCCAATAAGTTAGCAACCATAAATGCACCGTATGAGTGCCCTGCTATGGCAATTTTGTTTTTATCGGCAATACCTTTTTTAACCAATACATCAACAGCGGCTTGCGCACTTGATACTAGCTGCTTTCTAAAGTTATCGTTTGGCTCGCTGCCATCAATACCCACTATTGGCATTTTAGGGTCGTCAAACACGGCAATCCCTTTAGCAAGATAAGGCATTGGCCCCCAATAACCAATGTAGGTAAATGCATAAGGCGATTCGCGTACTTGTGATGCTACGGCTTTATCTTTGTATTCAAGTGGGTAAGCCCACATAAGCACAGGTAACGGCCCTTGTGTTTTATCGTACCCTGGTGGTAAATAAAGCGTGCCCGAAAGCTCAACACCGTCGTCGCGTTTATAACGTAATTGCTCTTTAGTTACGCCTTTAAATGCAGGGTACGGGTGCTCAAATGTCGTTAATTGCGTTAGCGTGTCGTTATCTAAATCACGTATAAAAAAGTTAGGTTGCTCAGTTTTAGATTCGCGAATAGTAATAAACCGCTCACCTTCGTCGTCAAGCAGAGCGCGTACACGCTCGTAGTATGGCGCTTCTGATTGCCATAAACGCTTGCTGCTATTTGTTTTAACATCGTATTGGTCTAAAAACGGGATATTACCTTGCTCTGAAGCTCCATTACCGCGCAGGTAAATATAACGCCCGCCTACAATTTTAATTACGTTTGCGCCTAAATCGTTGCGCTCGTAAATTGCATTACCAGGGTCTTTATACGCATCGTTGTAACTACGCTCTGAAAATAGCACGCGGTTTCTGTCGGCATTTCGTGGCTGTACAACAAAGGTGCGTACTTGGCGATCGCTAAAGCGCCAGTCTGTCAGCATTGCTACGTTTTCGTTGCCCCACTCCATTCCCGCATAACGGCGTTCTACTTTGGCAAATAATTTAGCCTCGCGTTTAAAGGGTGCACGTAAGCTGTAAACATAATCATGATGCTCAACGTCGGTTTTCATGTTGCCGCCATCTTGTGCTTCTGCCCAAATAACTTCAGCGCCTTGATCGGCTCGCCATTCAAAATCGCGGCGGCCAGTGCGTACACTGTCGTAACCTTGTGGAATGTTATCGGCAAGTGGCTGTTTTGCCAGCTCTGCTAATGCATAGCCGCGCATGCCCCATATTTGCCATGTGCTTGCAAATCGGCTGTAAGGCACTTGATACGAAAACGGCTCATTAATACCGGCTACTAAAATATTGGTAGAATCAGGTGATACCGAAAACGATTTAAATAAAGAAGGGCTACCTATTGCTTGGGTATTGCCATCAAGCGTTATGTAAGCCAGTTGTCCTTGACCGTAAAACTTAAATTGTGATTCATCAAACGGGCTTGTTAATAAATTTTGGTAAGTACGTGCTGGCGCTTTCTCGCCAGTACTTTGTTGAATAACAGGCACTACGTTTTGGCTGTTATTTTCAAGCTTTGGCTTACCAAAATTAACAGCAAGATTTGCAACAATGGCGCTGCTATCTGGCAGCCATTTATATGGTGAGGCAGTTAATACCGAATTTAATGCAGCGCTTGAAAGCTCTTTTGCTTGTTTAGTTTCAACGCTGTAAAGCCATAAGTTGGCTTGGGTTGGTTGCTCAACAATAAAGGCTAAATATTGACTGTTAGATGACCACTTAGGAGAGCGAATAATGCCATTAGGTAAGTTATTAATACTGATAACCGACCCGCTTTGAACATGCTTTAGCTCCACGGCACTAAATTTGGCACTCACACGAGAGCGCGAAAAATTAGCGGGGTTTAGCTTAATACCAGCAAGCTTAAGCTCTTCTTTTGCAAGTTCATCAAGGGTTACTACACGTTTGCGTTCAAAAAGCGCTAGCCACTGGCCATCGCTCGATAAGTAACTAGTGGGTGCTAACTTAGCGTCAACCAAAGCTGCAAGTTCAGGTGATGGGGTTTGATAGCCCTGCTCGGCGTAACTTGTTGGTACTAATGCCGCACAACAAATAAAGGCAACTAACAGCCTAAAAGCGCTCATGTTTTTATCCTTTTGTTATTTTTTACTCTTATAGGCGTATATAAACACGTTTTGCTTTGTTCATAAAGTATTAAGGTAAGTTAAACACCTCTAAAAGATGACTTAATAGTGCTGATTAAGCTAAACTACAGCGCTATTTATTCACCACTGCGGTACTTAAAATACAATGCATAACAAAGCCAAATCAGTCACTATTTTTGATGTTGCAGAGCGTGCTGGTGTATCAAAATCAACCGTATCCTTGGTGCTTACCCAAAGCGATAAAGTGGGCAATAAAAGTAAACAAAAAATACTCAAAGCGATTGATGAGCTAGGGTACGTTTATAATCGTGATGCCGCTGCTATGCGCTCAAAGCGCTCAAATTTAGTGGCCATAGTAATAAACGATTTAACTAACCCAGCTATGGCACACCTTGCTACCAGCCTACAACTTTTGTTAAACGACAACGGCCTACAAGCCATGATTGTAAGCAGTAATAATAATCTTGAACTACAAGCAAACGCAGTTAAAAACTTAAAAGAATACAACGCTGCTGCATTTATTATTTGCCCCGTTGCTAATACTTGCCCCAAATGGCTTGATACGCTCAGCGCGCAACACAAAGTAATTACCGTAATGAGCGAAGTGCCTTTTAGCGCAGCTCCTTGTGTATTACCCGACTATAAAAAAGCCAGCCACGTAGCCAGTATGCATTTGCTCTCACAAGGCGTGACAAACATTGCATTTATAGGCAGTGAACTTACTTTAAGTGATTCACAAGCACTACAAAGTGGCTTTAATACCGCTTGCGCGCAGCACAGCATTACACCATTAGCACCCATTCACTGCGCAGTAAACACAGCCCTTAGCGCTAAAAATGCATTTATAGAAGCATATAAACACAACCCAACATTAAACGCTGTGGTGTGTGCAAACGATATTATTGCTCAAGGTGTTATTGCTGCTATTAACTCATTAACTCATCACTGTATTAAAGTGGTGAGCTGCCACCATATTCCTAATAGCGCGGTTGTAAATGCTCACTTAACCACTGTGGCTATAAGTACAACTGATATAGCCAAGCGGTGTCTTTTAATACTGCAAGAGCTACTACAAAATACAGTCCCGCCAGTAAAAACACTGGTAAATGTAAACTTACAAATTAGAGATTCTAGCCAATGAAAAAAGTGCTGGTAATTGGCTACGTATGGCCAGAGCCAAATTCGTCTGCTGCGGGAACGCACATGATGTCGTTATTAAATGCATTTAGAGCGCAAAACTGGGACGTTGAATTTGCAACGCCCGCGCAGCGCACCGATCACATGGTAAATCTTGACGACTTCGGCATAACCAGTCAAAGCATTGCACTAAACTGCGACAGCTTTGACGAATACGTTAAAGCCTATAATCCAGATATAGTCATGTTTGACCGTTTTATGATGGAAGAACAATTTGGCTGGCGCGTCGATAAACATTGCCCACACGCAATTAAAATTTTAGATACCGAAGATTTACAATGTCTGCGTAACGCTCGCCACGAAGCGTTTAAAGGTGAGCGTGAGTTTACAACCAGCGATTTACACTCAGACATAGCAAAACGCGAAATTGCCGCTATTTTACGCTGCGACCTAAGCTTAATAATTTCAAGTTATGAAATGAGCCTGCTAAACAGCGTATTTAAAATAGAGCCAAGCCTATTACACCATTTACCGTTTATGGTTGATTTAAGCTCACTGCCTACAAGTACAAAAACGTTTGAGCAGCGCCAGCACTTTATGACCATAGGTAACTTTAGACACGCGCCAAACTGGGATGCTGTACTTTACCTACAAAAAATATGGCCACTTATTCGCAAGCAACTACCAAAAGCAGAACTACATATTTATGGCTCTTACCCACCACCAAAAGCCACGGCACTAAATAACCCTAAAACAGGGTTTTTAATAAAAGGCTGGGCAGATAATGCGTTTGATGTAATGCAAAGTGCACGTGTATGTTTAGCACCACTGCGCTTTGGTGCAGGCATTAAAGGTAAATTGCTTGAAGCCATGATTATGCAAACACCCAGCGTTACCACTAACATTGGCGCAGAAGGCATGCATAACGATTTACCATGGCCGGGTAAAATAGCCAACACCGCCGACGACTTTGCCAGTGCTGCTGTTGAAATGTACACCAATCAAAGTGACTTTGAACAAGCGCAGCAAGATGGCAACACGCTCCTTAATACGCTCTACAACAAAGTACAATTGAGCGCTGCGTTAATTCAAAAAGTCGATTCAATAAGTAGTGATTTAAACGCTCATCGCGAAAAAAACTTCACAGGCCAAATGCTCAAACATCATACAATGCGCAGCACTCAATACATGTCGCAATGGATAGCTGAAAAAAATAAAAAATTAGATTAAAAATGACTAGACACGCACCAATTAGTGTTTAAAATCGCGCCCATCAAACGTGGGCATTTTTAGCTGTATTGTCTATATTTTTAGCTTAGTTATCGCAATATTTGGTCCAAAAAGATTTGAAAACTGCAACCTTTACAGAAAAACGCAAATTTATCGTTAAATTGGGTAAGATGCTTCACAAGTACGGTACGCCTGCTTACCGCCTAGAAGCCCACCTAATGGAAGTGGCTACATACTTAGGACTTAAATCGTCGTTTGTTATGTCGCCAACCTCTGTAACGTTTGTTATTTGGACCGATGGCCACGAAGACGAGTACACCCACGTTGCGCGTGTAGACCCTGGCGATCACGATTTAGGCTCACTTGCCGACACCGACGACCTTGTAAACCAAATGCTTGACGACAAGCTAAGTTTACAAGAAGTTGATGCGCAACTAGACGCTATTTTTGTAATGCCAAACCCATACAACAAACTTGTTACGGGCGTTGCGTTTGCAACTTCTGGTGGTGCGTTTGCAATGTTAATGGGTACTAGCTGGACTGATGTTATTTGGTCATCGCTACTTACTTTAGTTGTTTATGTGTTTGTGCTTTGGTCTGGGCGCTCAAAACGCGTAGCACATATGCTTGAGCCATTAGTGGCCATAATATCAGCCATACTTGCCTGTGCAGTAAGCGTGTATATAACACCTGAAATAAACATACGCTTGGTGGTACTTTCGGCCATTATTGTGTTTATACCCGGTTTAGCACTTGCGCTTGGTTTAGCTGAGCTGGCAGCACGGCATTTAGTCTCTGGTACTGCGCGAGTCATGGACTCGTTTATGCTGCTCTTTAAACTGTATTTTGGCGGTTTTATTGGCATAGGTATTGGCTTTGCACTCTTTGGGCAAGCCGATTTTGTACAACCTGAACCATTACCAAAGTGGACTGCATGGCTGGCTATATTTTTACTTTGTAGCAGCCTAATCGTTATTTTTAGAACCAAACTTAAACACGCAGTTTGGTCTATTGCATCAGGCTTTATAGCGTACGGCACCAGTATTGGCTCGGCTATGTACCTTGATTACACATTAGGTACGTTTGTGGGTGCTTTATCGGTGGGTATTTTTAGTAACTTGTTTAACCGCGTTGCTAATGCGCCGGCCTCTATTGTTGCCATGCAAGGTTTAATTGTATTAGTACCAGGAAGCAAAACGTATATTGGCTTAAACTCACTTATTGAAGGCCAAGACTTTGTATATGCAGAGCACATAGGTCAACAAACGTTTTTAATATTTATGTCGCTTGTTGCAGGACTAATATTTGCAAACGTGGCTCTTCCGCCTAAAAAGAGTTTGTAACTGATTCTGAGCACTCGCTTTACTTTGATTGAGTACAGCGAGTACTTAATTTTAAGTATTACATTGCACTTGAGTCAAACTCAAAAACCTCATAATGATTCCAGCGTAAAAACAGTTCGCCGCTTTCTAAATAACCTGAACTCTGGATAATAAATCTATCTCAAGCAGCTATTTTCAGCGCTAACTGCGTTGAATTTACTTGCAATAGGCCAGCTATTGACGCGTAAATTCGCCTTGTTTTCACTAAAAATCTCTGGCTAGAGAAAATAAATTTAAATATCACTATGATTCAATATTTTAGTAAATCTCTTAACCAGAGTTCAGGTTAAATACAGATTTATGTCATCACTTGATGAATAGCAAAAATCATCCCAGTGATCACAAAAAACTAGCCAAGGTAGGGTTAATGCAGTTTCTTGATCCCAGCAAATTGTTACTTTTTTGAGTCATTCGCTAAGCCCTTTAACCATTGGCGTGTTAATTCATTTCCTTGTGTGGAGTCGAATCTTTTTGCTCCAACCGGAAAGTTAATGGGTGTGGTGGTAATTAATGCTCTTGCTTGCTCTTCACTCAACGGAATAAGTTTGTTTAATGTATCTTTAGAAAAATCACCATGGGATGCGCTAATCCATCGCCATGCTAAAGAAAAGTCTTCAATTTTAATCAACACTCTATACCTACTTTTACAAACACGTAATTGACTCTACAATACTATTACAACGCTCTAAATGCCCTATTAATTCTGGGCCTTCGGGGTAGTCAGAGCAATTGCCTATTATAAGGCCTGCAACTTTACCTGCGGGCTCTATTTCTACGTCCATGTATGATGCAAATACAGAGTTGTTTTTGGTTTTGGACCACGTAAAGTGATAGTGAGTATTGTGTGTGCTAAGAAATTTACGATCTGGTTTATTAAACTTACTGGTTGTTGCTGTCAGCAAAGTATTTTTGTTCTTAACAGTAATTTCAGCGCCGCTTATAGCCCAAGATAATGGCCACCCTCTTGTAACCTCCGTAGAAATTTCACATTCGCCAAGCACACTAACCTTATCTAAATCAGAAATTATATTTGCGTATTCATTGGTGCGTAAACTGTTTTGCTGGGCTTGGATAAGCCATAAAACAACTAGCGACAGTAAAACTGATTTCCATTTCATTATTGCTCCGCTCCTCTATGAAGCAGAGGCATTTTATGCGTATTTTTATTAATTTAATGATAAACCATATATGATTTTCTATTTTTTTTCAATTACTTACAAGCAACCATCACTTATTAATGGTCGAGAATGACAGTGAGGATTATTACTTTGGCACTTCCCTATTGAGCCAAAATACTCAATAGGGAAGTAACTTAGCTAGCGTGACCAGTTAGTTTTGGCAAGCTCTACAATTTCGTTTCCTTTGCCGTTTATCAACGCCTTCATCATGTAAACGCTAAAGCCTTTTGCTTGCTCTAATTTGATTTGCGGCGGCATTGAAAGCTCTTGTTTTGCGGTATCTACTTCTAAAACAACTGGTCCTGGGTGATTCATCATTTCGTTCATTGCCGATGGTAATTTTTCAGGGTCGTCCACATGAATCCCTTTTAATCCACAGGCCTCTGCAATTTTAGCAAAACTTGGGTTTTCTAAATCGGTATCGCTTGATAAAAACCCACTGGCTTTCATTTCCATGGCCACAAAACTAAGTGAGCGATTATTATAAACAACAATCTTTATTGGTAAATTAAGCTGCTTAAGCGAGATTAAATCGCCCATTAACATCGAAAAGCCACCATCGCCACACATTGCAATGACTTGGCGGTCTCTATCTACAGATTGAACCCCCATTGCCTGCGACATGGCATTTGCCATAGAGCCATGATTAAACGATCCAATTAAGCGGCGCTTACCATTCATTGATAAATAACGCGCAGCCCACACTGTTGGCGTACCTACATCACAAGTAAAAACAGCATCGTCAGCCGCTTGCTCGTTGAGTAAACGCGTTAGGTATTGCGGGTGAATTAAGTTTTGCGAGGTTTTGCCACTGGCAAGTTCATCAAGATCTTGTCGAGACTCTTTGTAGTTTTTAACACATTTTTGTAAGTGCGAACTTGTCCGTTCACCTTTAATATAATCAAGCAGTGTGGTCACTGAGTTTTTAGTATCCCCTAGCACGCCACAGTCAATTTGCACGTGTCGCCCAAGTGACGCTGCCTGATTATCAATTTGTAATATGGTGGTATTTTCAGGATAAAAAGCACGATAAGGAAAACTAGTACCAATCATAAGTAACGTATCGGCTTCTTGCATTGCATGATAGCCCGACGCAAAGCCAATAAACCCAGTCATACCAACATCGTAAGGGTTATCGTACTCAATAAATTCTTTACCGCGCATGGCATGCACAATTGGCGCTTGTAATTTTTCGGCTAGCGCAACAATTTCGTCGTGGGCATCCTTACAACCAGCACCACACAGTAAGGTTACTTTTTTACTTTTATTAAGATGAGTCGCCATTGCTTTAATATCAGATAAAGCGGGGGTATAAGTTGCTGGCTTTGGCACGTTCCATTTTGGCTTAATAGCTTTAGGCATATCTTTTAATGCAATGTCGCCAGGTAGCACAAGTACACTCACGCCTTTGTTTAGTATTGCTTGTCGCATTGCGGTTTCTAGCAGGTACGGCATTTGCTCAGGGCTCGAAACCATTTCACAATATACACTGCATTCTTTAAATAATTCTTGCGGATGGGTTTCTTGAAAATAACTACTGCCAATTTCAGATGAAGGAATGTGTGCGGCAATAGCTAATACCGGTACATTATTACGCTGACAATCAAATAAGCCGTTAATTAAATGAAGATTACCTGGCCCGCAAGAACCCGCACACACCGCAAGCTCGCCTGATAAATGCGCTTCGCCACCGGCTGCAAATGCGGCAACTTCTTCATGTCGCGTTCCTAGCCATTCAATTGTTCCCATTTTTCGCAGACTTTCACTAATGCCGTTAAGTGAATCGCCAGTTACTCCCCAAATACGTTTTACGCCAGCTTGTTCGAGGGTTTTAGTGATAAAACTTGCGATATTTTGACTCATAATATAGAACTCCTAAATATTCAGTTATTCTGTAAATTGATTTTTCGCCTCTGCTCTATCAAGTAAGTCATCGTTTCGAAATGCGCTCAATTATTGAGAATCGATAAGCTTAGGTATTTTGATAATGATAGATATATTACTACTGAGACTTTACTAACAAACGCCTGGGTTTGCTGCGCCCCCATACTGATACATAAAACATGAATGTCCGCTTTAAAGTGTTTATGAATATGCGGGTGCGAGATTTTTAGTGGCTTAACTATGAATATGTTATTATGCGCTCAATTATTTTACTGAATGCTTTTCTCTTACTTCTATGTCAAATTCTGCTTTGTGCTTTACATTATTTTCTCAAAATATTGATTCTCTCGCGCTTCCTGAAAAGTTTACTTTCCCTTTTTATTATGAGCCGCAACCTTTAGCTGTAGCAGCCACAAAACAATTACAGCAACAACTTGAAACGTTAACGCATTTAAAAGCAGAAAATGCAGAAAATGCAGGTAAAATGTTTGGGGTTTTAGTGGTGCAAAATGCTAAGCAACAATTAGGCTTTTTAAGTGCTTATTCGGGGCAAATTGAAGGTGATAAAGGTAATATTAGCTTTGTGCCGCCTGTTTCTAGCATGCAGCTGCAAGACGATAGCTATTTGACTCAAAGTAAAATAATTAACGATATTAATGCTCAAATTGAGCAATTAGAAAATAGCGAACAACTGCATGAAGTTAATAGCAAACTTGATGATGCAACACAAAGCTACCAGCAAGCACTATTAGCCCAACAGGCAGTGATGCAAGCCGGTCGTCAGCAACGAAAAATACAACGTATCGAAGGCGAATTAGAGCTTAGCGAAAGTGATTTTGAGCAGTTAAAAAATAAGCTTGCAGGGCAAAGCATCGTAGAAAAAAAGCAACTGCTGGCACTTAAATCCTATTGGCAAAATATAATCGAGTCACTGCAGCAAACACACATCAATATTTCTGATGAAATTGCTCATTTAAAAAAGCGCCGTAAAACGCTTTCTAAAAGCTTACAAAAAAAGTTATTTGCGCAGTACCAATTTTTAAATGCAAATGGTGAAACTACAGACTTAAATGCTATTTTTGCAGCATTACCTGAGCACACTCCTCCTTCGGGTGCTGGCGATTGTGCAGCGCCTAAATTATTACAATACGCCTATAAGCATGGTTTAAAACCACTTGCTATGGCAGAGTTTTGGTGGGGAGCAGCACCTAAATCAGCAATTAGGCAGCATAAAAACTACTACCCTTCTTGTTACAGTAAATGCCAACCAATACTTGGGCACATGCTAAAGGGCTTAAACGTTGAAGATAACCCGCTACTTATCAACCCAGCTCAGGGTAAAGATTTAAGTATTGTTTACAAAGATGACGACTTACTTGTGGTAAATAAGCCCGCTGAGTTTTTATCTGTGCCTGGCGTTAATATTGATGACTCAGTTTATATGCGAATCAAAACGCAGTTTCCAGAGGCTTCAGGCCCGCTAATTGTGCACAGGTTAGATATGTCGACCTCAGGGTTATTGATGATCGCACTTAATAAACGCGTGCACAAAGCACTGCAAAAGCAGTTTATTGAACGCACCATAGATAAACGTTATGTCGCGTTAGTTAATGGTAACGTAGCTGAGGATAGCGGAGTAATTGATTTACCATTAATGCTCGACTTTGATGATAAACCGCGCCAAATGGTGTGTTACAAACATGGTAAGCCGTCGCTTACTACCTGGCAGGTTTTAGAGCGTAACAACAACATTACCCGATTACAGTTATACCCTAAAACAGGGCGAACTCATCAATTAAGAGTGCATTGCGCACACAGTTTAGGTTTAAACATGCCAATTATAGGCGACACACATTACGGACAAAAAGCCGATAGATTACATTTACACGCAGAATACTTAGCATTTACTCACCCAATTACGGATAAACGATTAGAGTTTGAAGTAGCTGCAGATTTTTAATAAAAACACATAGCTACAACGACTATATTATTCAATGTGTTGGTTTTTATTAATTTAATTGATATCGTTTGTGGTCTTGTTTTTTCAATGAGAAGTATAAAAAACTGTTCAAACCCAAGTTTATTAAGCAATGTGAATAAGTATTTCAATAATAAAAATAAGTCAGCAAAGGATTAACATGGCTAACAATACACAAATAAAGATTTTAGGTAATACTTTATGGGCAAAGTATATTGTTCTCATTTTATTTTTACTTTTAAGTAAGCTTGCCTCAGCTAACGGCGACTCATTAAGTGCGACTTTACATGCGCTAGACTTTGGCACAACTCAAGTCCTGATCAACAACATAAAACTGAATGAATTAGACTATCTTCAAAATGAAGACAAACTCACTCAAGCGTTTAAAATAAGCAAAGAGCAAAATTGGGAGAACCTTCATCTAGAAGCAGCCGCTTTGTATGCGGAGTTACTTTTTAGACAAGAAAAATACGAAGCGTTAAACACACACTTATCCTATTACTTAAAGAACAAAGAGTTACCAAATCAAAAAAGTGTATATTTATTATTTCTCGAATCACAACTCAAGTCTCTAGCGAGGGAGGCAAACCCAACTCCAGCACACACGCTAGCCACAAAATTAGAAGAGAGCTTGCAACAGCATTCAACTAAAGAAAAAATCATTATTTTACGAGCACTTGCTTACTATTACACCGATACAGATGCATTGAAAAAGACCCTAAATGTTGCACTAGAGGGGTTAGAATTAGCATTAAAAGATGACGATTCAGCATCTCAAGGATACTTTTTTAGAAAAATAGCCGATGCATACAATTATCTAAACGAAAAAGACAAAGCCATATATTATGCAAAAAAAGCGGTTGCGGCATATGAGCAAACACAAGATGGGCTTTTTACTGCAAAAGCATATTGGAGTTTAGGCAATATATTGCTTGAGATAGAAAAACCTAAAGATGCCTTAATATACCTAGACAAAGCATTGCTCTATTTTAAAAAAGCTAATATGCAAAAAGGCTTAACCTTTGCTCAGTACTCAATTGCCAGTATTGAGTACTTACAAGCAAACTACGATAAAGCTTTAACTTTAACTAAAGAAAACATTGAGCTTGCTCGTTCTGCAGGTGTACATGACATGCAACTCGCATCGCTCATTTTGTTAGCTGACATATATATAAAACTAGATTTACTTGATCAAGCAAATGAAGCAAACGATGAGGTGTTTTTAAAATTAGATAAATTCAGCCGCAGTATTTATAAAGCCGATTTTTTAAGTAAACGCTATGAACTAAAGCGACGCCTTAACTACACTGACGAGGCTTTTGAAGCAATTGAACAAAAGCTCCTTTATACAAAAAAACACTACGAAGCAACTAGTGAAAATAATATAAAAACACTACAAGTGCAGTTTGAAGTAAAAGAAAAAGAAGAAAAAATACAGCAACTAGAGTACGCAAAAGACATTAGTGAACTACAAGCTAAAGAAGAATATCAACAAAAAATAATTTGGCGACTTAGCGCTGCTATTGCATTTATTTTAGTGATTGCTTCATTATTTTTATTTTATCGGCAAGCTCGACTACGTCAAAAATATCACGATATTTCATTAACAGATTATCTAACAAATTGCCCTAATCGCAGAGGAATAATGTGCGCAGCAGAAGCAAAGCTTGGTGAAGGTAAAATGACGATAGCAATTGTTGACTTAGACTACTTTAAAAAAGTTAACGACCATTTTGGTCACGATGTTGGAGATTTAGTTCTTATTGCCTTTGCAAAAGCTGCAAAAGAAACACTATGTAATGATCATCAGTTTGGTCGTTACGGCGGCGAAGAATGGTTATTTGCACTAAATACGGTTGATGAACGAATAATTCGCGATATATTTAACCGACTCGCCATTAGCTTCGCCAAGCATTGCAGTAATATAGAAGACTTTCCTAGTGATACAAAAATCACCTTTAGTGCAGGGGCCTCTGTAAGTGGCTCTTTAAAAAGCACACTAGATGTTCTTATTAAGCATGCAGATAAATTACTTTATAAAGCAAAAGAAAACGGAAGAAACCAAGTCGTTGTTGATTAAATAAGCACAGCTAAAAGTATTGGCTCATTTACTTGACTAAAGTCCGTCTAAAACCATTTGTTTAATTTTATGTGCTTTTACAAAATGATCTAATTTATGGGTGTGTATCCACCAAGTAGCAGCTTCCATAAGTAGCTCTGGGTCGTCGTTTTTATTAGCAAAAAATGCATAAAAAGAAAGCCCTACATTTTCACCTTTAACTGCTATTTTTTTATCGCATACGGTAATTATTTTTGCTCTTAGTTCTTCCCTCATACATACCTTTAATCATATTAATGCTGTATTACTGAAATACGCCATTTAAAACGCTAACGATTAGCTGCAAAAGGCTTCTATCAACCAAGCCATGATTCTCAAGCTCTTTATTAGGCGTATTTACTTTTGCAGCTTTGCATTCATTATCTAATGTCTCATTTTTACGTGTATCGGTTTCGTATGCAATATCTGCTTGTTCCATACATTTTGCCGAGCCTGCGTAAGGCTGTGCCGCACAAGCGCTTAGTAATAAAAAAAGTGGAATTGCTATCAATAATTGCTTCATAACTAATCCTATTTTTACGCAACTTATTTACTTTAAATTACAGCTGCAAGTTAGCCTATTTACTTTTCTACCACCATTACAAAAAATTCAAAAAAGAACGTACCTATAGCATCAAAAAAAGTGTCATTTTTTTCATCCTTTTTAATTTGTGCGCTAATGCATTGATTATAAACTTCTGAGCTTGTTTGAGCGCCATTTCGATCAACCGTTTCAGCCTCTTCAATGCATAAGTTAGGGTCAGAACGTGGGGCAGTACTACATGCACTCAGTAAAGCGCACAGCAATAATGCGGCGATGGGGCTTTTTATGTTCATCCTTAAACTATCCTATTAAGTTAACGTGCTACCTGCATTTATACCGATTGGTATTATATGTGGGAGTAATACATATAGATTGTACCTAAATAATATTGCTACTTTATCACTACAATAAAATAAACAACCAGTAAATATTTGTAAGGTTCTGTAGGAATTTATACTCTCTTTTATAATTGAACTACGTAAAATCCTGAAATTATTGCATTCATCTCACTGTAAAATTTACAGTGATAGCAGCCCAAAAATAAAAAATCAAAATAAAAGCAATAAAATACATCAACTTAATATTTGGCATTTAGTTTGCTAGTAATGATATAAGCAAATAAATTGTAAAAGGATTAGTTATGAATATTTTTGAAGCACTACGTCATGACCATGACAAACAACGAGAATTGGTAGATGCGCTTATTCAAACGCACGGCGACACAGAGCAGCGCCACACGCTAATGGACGAGCTAAAAACAGAACTAGAACAACACGCAAAATTTGAAGAACGTTACTTTTACAATCCACTTATGTTTGATGACTTAACTCATGAAAAAGCGCGCCACAGCGTAGCTGAACATCACGAAATTGATGAATTAATTGAACAACTTGAAGATACCGAAATGAGCTCGTCTGCATGGTTAGTTGCAGCTAAAAAACTGCATCATTTAGTACATCATCATTTAAGTGAAGAAGAACACGAAGTATTTCAATTAGCGGGTAAAGCATTAACCGAAGGGCAAAAACAAAGCTTGGCAAAGCAGTATAATGATGCAATGCACTAATACTTTTTATTTGTGAGTAACTTTACTCACAAATAATTGAACCACCTTATATACACTCCCTTGTGTACTATTGGTTATAAGCCGCTTGGCTTATAACCATTTTTTTAAGCCTATATGCTAACTCTTCTCTAGTAAGGGTGCTTCTGTCGGATCGAAAATTCGATACGCCACTAGCTTTAAACCATCGTTAATAAAAAACCACACCAAAGCATATGCCCACACTGCAAGTGCCCATCCCCATCCTAGTGGGGTCATAAACACACCATAAACAGCAATAAGTGTTGCTATAACTTGCGTGCCAAATACAGCGACCATTAATATAGCAGACGGTTTAATAGACCAAAATGGACCTCGGGTACGCGCTAAAAATATAGTCAGATGCCCTGCTACAGAAAGTAATAAGTACATTAATGTTTGAAGATGAGGACGGTCGAGTTCAAATACTTTATCGCCCAAGTAAAATAAACCAAAGGCTGCAATTGGCCCTACAATTCCCAGCACAGATGCAATACCTAAAACGAGCCGCATATTCCATGTTTCGGGCTTATTTTGATAATGCACATTGTCGTATGCAATAGACAAAATGGCGGCATCGTTAAGTAAAGCAAGCATCACAATCATGACTGCTGTTAACGGATAAAAGTTAAAAATTAATATCGCCATTGTCATAAAAAGTAATACGCGCAGTGTTTCAGCAACCCTGTAAATAGCGTAACTGTTCATGCGTTGAAATATTTTTCGGCTTTCTTTAACTGCATCAATAATAACCGACAAGCCATCGGTCATTAACACAATTGATGCTGCTGAACGCGCTGCATCTGTAGCACCCGATACAGCAATGCCACAGTCAGCTTTTTTAAGTGCTGGCGCATCATTTACGCCATCTCCTGTCATGCCAACAATGTGCCCTCTATGCTGAAGCACATCAATAATATGGTATTTATGCTCAGGGAATACTTGTGCGAATCCGTCAGCACTCTCGATAGAATCATCTAACTGTGTGGCTTGATGATGCTCAGTTGCACCAAATCCACTAGCATCAAGAATGTTTGTCCCTAAACCCAGTTTACTTGCAGTTTCGCGCGCAATGGCCACTTGGTCGCCCGTGACCATTTTAACACTCATACCCATTTCTTTTGCATCGGCAATGGTTTGTATTGCTTCTTCACGCGGTGGATCAAAAAGTGGCAATACGCCTATAAATTGCCATTTACCTTGCTCGTCTGTTTTAGCAACCGCTAAAGAGCGAAACCCACGTGCTGCAAATTCATCTATTGATGCCTCAACTTGAGTTTTAACTGCCTCAATATTAGCCGACAAAGCTAAAATAACCTGCGGTGCACCTTTGGTCACTTTAAACGTTTTGCCATTAGCATTTTTAATTGACGCTTCGGTGCGTTTGCTCACAGGATCAAATGGCTGAAAATGTTCTATATGATAAGAATCTAGATGCTGCTCAGCTTTTACACTTTGTAATACTGCTAAGTCAATCGGATCGTTATTTTCTGAGCGAGATGCTAATGCCGCGTACAATATAACTTGCTCAGCAGAGCCTTTATTTATTGAGTTTTCGATATAAAACGGGTCACCCAACGTTAATAGGTTTTGTGTCAATGTGCCGGTTTTATCGGAACACAGAATATCAACACCCGCTAGCTCTTCAATTGCAGCTAAACGTGTTACAACCACTTGCTTTTTAGCCAATAAACGAGCGCCTACAGCCATAGTAACTGATAGCACTGTTGGCATTGCAACTGGTATTGCAGCAACAGTTAATACCAGTGCAAACTGCAATGTGGTGATCATTGGATCATCGCGAAACAAAGCAACAATAACTATAAGCAACACTAAAGCCGCAGCAAGCATTATTAAATAATTACCAATTTTAAGCACCGCACGCTGAAAATGACTTGCGGTTCGCTCCCCTTGCACTAACTGTGCTGTTTTACCAAAAAAGGTATTAGCGCCGGTTGCGTATACTATTGCCTCTATTTCACCTTGGCGAATAATAGAGCCCGAATAAACAGTTTCACCCGCCGACTTTACAACCGGTAACGACTCACCCGTAAGTGATGATTGATCTACTTCTACTGAATCACCATCGAGCAAACGCGCATCTGCAGGCACTATATCGCCCATCCGCATTCTAATAACATCACCTGGTACAAGCTCGCTGGCATTTAAATTTTGCCATTGAGTATCGCGGCGAACGCGTGCTTTGTTAGCTAATTTTGCTTTTAATGCGGCAATTGCATTACCCGCTTGATGCTCTTCCCAAAAGCCAACCAATACGTTGGACAACAATAATACAAGAATAATAAAAAAATCAGCCCAGTGCTTAGCAAGCGCAGATAAAATAATAGCAGCCTCGATCATCCACGGTATTGGTCCCCAAAAGTAAGATAAAAATTTGAGTAGTAGGTTTGTTTTTTCTTCAACTAGTTCGTTAGGTCCATATTGTGCCAATCTTTGTGTGGCATCAGTTTGGCTTAACCCGTCGGATGATGTTTTTAGCTTTGCTTGTAATTGTGCTAAATCGAGCTTGCTCCATTCATCGCAATTTTGATTATGTGAAGACTTGTTTACTGAACGATTTGATGACTGATGCGCTGACGAAATTTTGACCTTTTCCATACGAGCCTTCTATACAACATTGAGTTGAATAACTTGAGGTAATTAAAACCTACTAACCGTATAGCTAACATAAACTAAAGCTGTCGATATTGTTCTTACAAATATATTAACTTTGATCTAACGCAATATTTAAGATGAAATAATATAAAAAGGATTATTTTTAGAAGATGACAAAGAGGGTGGATTATTAAAAGAAGTGCTCAAAGGCTATACATTGGGCTGAAATAGTAAATAACTCAGCCCAATGTATTTTTAGCTACAACCTTAAGGGTATAGCTATTTTTTTATTACTTTACAGTAAATTTCACGTCTTGGTCGCGTAACAAGTAAAGTGCAAAACACGCAGCCCACATTGGCCATGCAGTAAAGAATAATAAGTTATTAAAGCCATCTATATACTGGTTGTACGAAGAAAGCGTTGATAAGCCATGCATTACAAAAATGATACCGTAAGTTATACGCTTTTTAATACCCGCTAAAAATGCCAATACTAATACAAGTTGTAGAGCACCGATAACATAAGCAACTATGTCAGATGAGCCACTAATACCGTAAAAATGTTCGAAAATACGTGCGCTATGACCAGGGTTTACGAATTTATCGAACGTCCACATAACCATTACAATAAATACGCCTAAACGCAAAGATAAAAGTGACCATTGCAAACGGTTTTGCACATCAGAACTCATTGAACCTGTCATAAAATTTCCTTAAATGAATATTAATAAACGTTGAAGTAACCTAGACCGTATAAGTTATTTTTTATTTCAAAAAAATTTAATTATTTTAACTAAAAAAGTAATTAAGCTTTGTAGTAATAAAAGTGAAGCTTATTTTAGGAATTAAAAAATGCGGCGTAAAAGTTAACAACTTTAAAATGTTAGCAGGTGAAAAGTAGTCTATAATTAAAAAAGCCCATTAAAAGCAAATATTTACATTCACTCTAATACAATCGCTCTATTGATATTTTATCGACTGATAAAACTATAGTACTTAATTACCACCTTTATAATACATCTGTTTTGTTATGTTCTAAAAAACAAAAAGAATCGAAATTTTACTGAAATTTATTTTTAATCCTTTCGGTCTTTATCGCCAACAACATTTTAACCGTAGAGAGAAAACGTTTGAAACACGCATATTTAGCACTTTCCCTAGCCACCATATTAAATACACCACTTAATGCTTTTGCAGCCGAAGAATCAAAAACAACAAAAGATGGCGCAATAGAGCGCATTGAGGTGGCAGGCCAAGTTATTAAATCTCAAGGTCTTTCGGTTAAAAACGCCACTGTAGACGGCCCGTTTGGCGACAACTTAGCCCTACAAGATATAGCCCGATCAGTAACACCAATTTCAAGCGAGTTAATAGAGCAACTCAATATTACGACTTTACAAGACGTGCTCGCAGTAAGCCCTAATACCTATTCAGCCAGTGGTTTTGGCGCACCAAGTTTACCTACTATTCGTGGGCAATTAGGTGAGCTTTTCCAAGATGGTACACGCCGACAAGCCGGTAATAACGGCTTTGGCGTGCCGTTATCGTTCAACTCTATAGAACAGATAGACGTGGTAAAAGGCGCGCCGCCGGTATTATTTGGCTCAAGCCAACGCAACGGTGGTTTTGTAAACTTACATTCTAAAAAAGCATCAACTGACGAAAGTAAAGGCAAAGCAACGGTATCTGCAGGTCGATGGGATCAGTACAGTGTTTTAGTGGATTACAGTGCACCCATTGTAAAAGATAAAGTAGGTTTTAGAGTAAGCGCTGAACACATAGATAACGGCAGCTACTACGACTTTTCAGGCACAAAGAGCGACAGCTTATTTGCATCATTACGCGTATTACCCGATGACAAGAGCAGCTGGGATATTAACTTTGAGTTATACCAAGTTGAATTTACCGATAACGCAGGTATTAACCGCCCTACTCAAGCGCTAATAGATAATGGCCTTTATATTACCGGCCAAGGCGTGCAAGCAAATGGCAGCACAGTACCGGCAGCAGGTTCAATAATCTCACCAACTGGGCAAGTAAAAATAGACCGTAGTACAGTACTTACCGATCCTGATAATCAAAACGAAGCCACTACTTATTTACTACACAGCATTTATAAGCGTGAACTTTCCAACAACGCATCCATTAAAAACATTACGTATTTTCAGCACTTACAACGCGAAGAAATTGCACAAAATAGCTTTGTTGAAATTATAGATGGTGCCGATACCGCGCAAAACCGTACCGAGCTTACCTACCTTTGGAATAGTAATCAGCAAACAATTTTTGCATTTGATGTGCGTTATAACCGCGTATTAGGCTACAGCCAATTTACAACAGAAGCCGACTTACCTATTGATTTAACTGGCCCAATTTCAAATCGCCGCATTCCTTTAACTGATGTACAACAAGCGCGTTTAATTGAAATTAGCCCAGGTATATTTGTATCCCCTGGTGGTCAATATGATATTAATAATGACGGCAATGGCGACTTTAACTTATCAGACACTACCGATTCGCGCTCATGGCAAACAGGCTTTGCTATTCAGCAAGATTCTGATTGGACAGATAAGTTTCATACAAGTGTTGGCTACCGCATTGATTTTTATGACGTAGACGCGCACGACCCAATAGCACCAGAAGGTGAAATTGCAGCTCGCGATAGCATTAACGATAAGCTACATTCGGGGCAAGTAAGCTTTAACTACCGATTAAATGGTGATTACACCACTTATGGTGCAGCAAGTTACAACGAAGCCACATCAAATAGCATGGCTGGCGGCACGTCTCTTGGTGGCGACAACACGATTAGCGCGCAAAACTTTTCAACCGAAAATACTTTAGTTGAATTTGGTTTAAAATACGCACCAACCGACAGTGATTGGTACGCCGATGGAGCAGTATTCAGCCAACGTCGTAGTTTACGTAATCGCGATGGTAGCAATACCGGCATTCGTACTACCGGCTTTGAAAGCCAAGTATTTTATGATGCTTACCCTTATTGGCTAAGTGCTGGCTACAGCTATATTGACGCTCGCTACGATAATTCTGCAAGTAGCCAAGATTCAGCTCAAGTAGCCGATGCATTTGACAACTCACGTCCAGATATTATTGAAGGTACCAGTGTTGGCGCACCTAGCTTTACCGCTTTTGCACCTTCGAACACCCGTGTACAGGGTATCCCTGAGCAATCGTTCAGCTTTAACGGAAATTATTCAATTAATTCGAAATGGCAAACGGGTTTTTCAGGTCTATATACAAAGAGTTACCCATTAGACTTTTTGGCGACAGTAAAAATTCGTGATCAGTACACACTAAACGTAAATACTAGCTATGCTTTTACGCCTAGTACCAAGTTACGATTAGATGTGAACAACGTAACGAATCAAAAAAACTGGCGCCCAGTATTTGAAGGCGGTTACTTTGGTGCAACTTTAGCTTTCCCTGAGTTGCCAATTAACGCCAAGTTAACCCTTACGCATAGTTTTTAAGAGAGAGAACATGATTAAAAAAATATTTTTATTATTGATTGCAGCGGCCGCCGTCGGCCTGTTCTTTCATTTTGACTTACACCAACTACTTACGCTTGATGGCTTAAAAGGGTCAATGGATCAGTTTAGCGATTACAAAGAGCAGTCACCGTTGTTGGTTATTGGTGGGTTCTTTTTACTATACGTAGTTGTAACTGCTCTCTCTTTACCAGGCGCCGCTATTTTAACACTTGCCGCAGGTGCATTGTTTGGCTTGGTAGAGGGTTTATTGGTTGCATCTTTTGCCTCAACTATTGGCGCAACGCTTGCCTTTTTAGTATCGCGTTACTTACTACGCGACACTATTAAACAACGTTTTCCTGAGCGCTTAGCCGCCATTGATGCAGGCGTTGAAAAAGAAGGTGGATTTTACTTATTTACCCTTCGTTTAGTGCCGGTGTTTCCGTTCTTTTTAATCAATTTACTAATGGGTGTTACCTCAATAAAGTCATGGACTTATTACTGGGTAAGCCAAGCAGGTATGCTAGCCGGTACATTTGTATTTGTTAACGCAGGTACGCAACTGGCTCAAATAGATAGCTTATCTGGAATTTTATCATTCAACTTAATCTTATCATTCGCTTTATTGGGCATTTTCCCATTCATTGCTAAAGGAATCTTAAACGTGTTTAAAAAACGTCGCGTATACAAAAACTACACTAAGCCTAAAAAATTCGACCGTAACATGATTGTTATTGGCGCAGGCGCAGGTGGTTTGGTAACAAGTTATATAGCCGCTGCTGTTAAAGCAAAAGTAACCCTTATTGAAGCGGGCGAAATGGGCGGCGACTGTTTAAACTATGGTTGTGTTCCAAGTAAAGCAGTCATTAAAAGCGCTAAAATTGCAGAGCAAATTCGCCATGGTGAAAACTACGGCCTAGAAAACGCAACACCACAGTTTTCGTTCAAAAAAGTAATGGCACGTGTACATAAAGTTATTGCCGATGTAGCACCACACGACAGTGTTGAGCGTTACACAGACTTAGGCGTAGATGTAGTAAAAGGTTACGGTAAATTAATAGACCCGTGGACTGTAGAAATTAAACTTAACGACGGTGGCACGCAAACACTCACCGCTCGTACTATTGTGATTGCCACTGGCGCACGCCCATTTGTACCGCCACTACCTGGTATTGAAGAAACTGGCTATGTAACAAGCGATACATTGTGGAATAAATTTGCAGAGCTAGATGAGGCACCTAAAAAACTTGTAGTACTAGGTGGCGGTCCAATTGGTAGCGAATTAGCACAAAGCTTTGCACGTTTAGGTTCAAGTGTTACGCAAATTGAAATGAGCGAACGCATCATGATCAAAGAAGATCTTGAAGTGTCTACTTTTGCTCACGAAGCGTTAACCGAAAGTGGCGTTAATATTTTAACATCGCACCAAGCACTTCGCTGTGAAACGCGCGATGGTAAAAAATATATTGTTGTTAAACATAACGACAAAGAAATAGATATTGAATACGACGAGCTATTATGTGCTGTTGGTCGAAGTGCGCGCCTTAAAGGTTACGGTCTTGAAGAGCTAGGCATAGAAACAAACCGCACAGTAGTAACTAACGAATACCTAGAAACACTGTACCCAAATATTTTTGCAGCAGGCGATATTGTAGGTCCATACCAGTTTACACATGTGGCAGCCCATCAAGGTTGGTACGCAGCGGTAAATGGCTTATTTGGTCACCTTAAAAAGTTTAAAGTAGATTACCGTGTTATTCCGTGGACTACGTTTATTGACCCAGAAGTTGCACGTGTTGGCTTAAACGAGCAAGACGCAAAAGACAAAGGCATAGATTACGAAATTACTCGTTTTGAATTTGAAGAGCTAGACCGTGCAATTACCGACAGCGCTACAAAAGGCTTTATTAAAGTGATTACACCCAAAGGCAAAGATAAAATATTGGGCGTTACCGTGGTATCTGAACACGCTGGCGATTTAATTGCTGAGTTTGTACTGGCAATGAAACACGGCTTAGGTCTTAACAAAATACTCGGTACTATACACAGCTACCCTACTTGGGCTGAAGGTAACAAATACGCAGCAGGTGAGTGGAAACGCGCTCATGCACCTGAAAAAGTGCTTAACTTGCTTGAAAAATACCACACTTGGCGTAGAGGTTAATTATGTTTAAAACACCTCTAAAAGCATTGCTACTTGGTTCGGCTTTAGTTGTAACATCGTTTGCAACATCATTTTCGGCCCAAGCCCAAAACATGCACGATAGCTGGAATGCATTATTAAATAAGCATGTTGTCGCTATTAACCATAATCACAGTACTGAGGTTAATTACGCTGCCATAAAACGTGAGCATGCACAGCTAAAAACGTATTTAGATTCGTTAACGGCTGTAACGCAAAGCGAATTTGACGCATGGGAAAAGCCTAAGCAACTCGCTTTTTTAATCAATGCTTATAATGCGTGGACTGTTGAACTTATATTGACTAAGTACCCTGATATTAAGTCAATCAAAGACTTAGGGAGCTTTTTTAGCTCACCATGGAGTAAAGAGTTTGTGCCATTACTTGGCAAAACTCGCAGCCTTGATGATATAGAACATGGTTTAATTCGTGGCAGCGGTAAATACAACGACCCACGCATTCACTTTGCAGTAAATTGCGCAAGTATTGGTTGCCCAGCGCTTCGAGAAGAAGCGTATACAGCCACTGATTTGGAAAGCCAATTGCAAGAGCAAACAGTGCGCTTTTTATCAGATATGACACGCAATATGGCTCAAGAAAATACGCTAAGCGTGTCTTCAATATTTAAGTGGTACGGCGATGACTTTGAAAAAGGCTTTAGAGGTACAAACACGCTACAGCAGTTTTTCTTGCAATACAGCGATGCACTTAAACTGATACCCGCTCAGCAAAAAGCACTAAAAAATGATGACATGAAAGTTAAATTTTTAGACTATAACTGGGATTTAAATGTTCGCCATTAAGTTTTGGCAAACACAGGCGCGATACAGCTTTTGCTGTGTCGCGTTTTGCGTTTGTACAATCGCAAATTTTGCTGCTTTTTCGAGCACTGCGTTTGCTAATACCGTTATTAACTCAAATAGTAAAAGTAATTTAGTAATAAACACACAACAGGGATCTCGCTGGCAACAAGTTCAAACACTTGGTAGCAATCAAGATGTATACTTTTATGCATGGGGTGGCGACGCGCAAATAAATGCTTATATTCAATGGGCAGCGCAGCAAGTTAAAACTAAGTACAACATTAACCTAGTGCATGTAAAATTAAGCGATACCAGCGAAGCAGTTAGCCGTGTACTTGCCGAAAAATCAGCAAACAATAACAACCAAGGCAGCGTAGATTTAATGTGGATCAACGGGGCTAACTTTGCCACCATGAGTGAGCACTCTCTGCTTTTAAAGCAATGGGCAAATAAACTCCCCTACTTTGCATTAACCGATCCGGCTAATAACCCTGCTGTAACCTTTGATTTTGGTTTACCTACCAATGGGATGGAAGCGCCATGGGGGCAAGCGTCACTTACATTTTATTACGACAGCATTGCAATAAATGGTAAGGCAAACAATAAATTGCCGACGACATTAAACGAATTATTAAACTGGAGCGCGCAAAACCCTGGTCGCTTTAGTTACCCAAAGCCGCCTGACTTTTTAGGTATGAGCTTTTTAAAATACGCCTTAGTTGTACTGCATCAGCAAAGCGGCGAAAACATTAAAGCGCAGCTAAACCAACCAGCTACAACTAAAAATACGGCACAAGTATTAAACCCACTGTGGGACTTTTTAGATAAACTACACCCAACGCTTTGGCGTAGTGGCAGTCATTTTATGCAAAGTGGTGCTCAAATGCGCCGCCTTGTGGACGATACAGAGTTAAGTTTAGCCTTTACTTTTTCAGCACCTGAAGTACCGGCAGCTGTAAAACGCTATGATTTACCAAACAGCATTCGCAGTTACGCAATGAGTGATGGCAGTTTAAGTAATACTCATTTTGTGGCAATCCCTTACAATGTAAGCCACCAGCAAAGTGCGCAATTAGTGGCTAATTTTTTACTCAGCCCTGAGGCGCAAGCTGAAAAACAAAAAGCGCATATATGGGGCGATAAAAGCGTACTTATTCAATCAACGTTAACGCCTGAACAGCAAGCCTTATTTAAAACAGCTAAACCGCATCCAAGTGCACTGCCTTTAAACAGTATTAAACGCACATTGAGCGAACCTCATCCAAGCTGGGTAAACGCCATTATGCAAGGTTGGCAAACCCGTTATGGAGTAAGCCAATGAGCGTTATTTCAAAAAGTGCACCAGTAAATACCAAAGCAACAACGCAGTGCAGCACCGATATGTTTACGCGCATTGTAAAATTTAGCCCACGATTTTTACTCGCTTTACTTATACTACCCGTACTTGGTGGCTTAATTAGCGTATTGCTGCCTGCCTTTGGTTATGCGCCCGTACTTGAGCAAACAACGTTTAGCTTGCAAGGTTTTAATGCCCTTTGGCAAACACCTGGCCTTACCCAAATGGTTACCTTAAGCGTTGCAACGGGCTTAATAAGTACTTTGCTTGCATTTATCATTACCTTAATGATTTTAGCTGCGTTTTTTAATAGCCCGTGGCTTAACCGAATTCAGCGTTTATTGAGCCCTATATTAGTGATACCTCATGCCGCCGCGGCTATTGCAGTAGGGTTTTTAATTGCCCCTTCAGGTATGATTTCACGCTTAGCGTCGCCTTGGTTAAGCGGTTGGGATCTTGCACCAAACGGCATATTTCCCCATGACTCGTTTGGTATTAGTATTATTTTAGGCTTAACACTCAAAGAGCTTCCCTTTTTATTACTAATGGCACTGGGCGTACTTGCTCAACCTGAGCTTGGCAAAAAATTACGCCAACAACATAAGGTTGCGCTTAACTTGGGTTATTGCCCAATGACCGCCTTTTTTAAAGTAATACTGCCAAGCCTTTATCCGCTGCTGCGCTTACCACTTTTAGCCGTGCTTGCCTATGCAAGTGCCAGTGTAGAAATGCCACTCATTTTAGGCCCAAATACACCACCTACGTTGGCCGTTGCAATAATGCATTGGTTTAACGATGTTGATTTAAACCTGCGTATTAAAGCCTCAGCAGGTGCTTTATTACAACTGGTTGTTACAGGCGGTTTATTAGCCCTTTGGCTTGGCGGGGAAAAGGCCGTAAAAGTGCTATTTAGCGACTCTCTCACTAATGGAGTGCGCGAATACGGCGGATTTTATTGGCAAAAAATAACGGTAGTACTCACCACATTAGTAATTAGCTTTATACTGTTGTCACTTATTGGTTTAGTTATGTGGTCGGTTGCAGGTTTTTGGCGCTTTCCAGATGCAATGCCTGAGCAATTTACACTACTGCATTTCAAAAGTGCGCTAATGCAAATGGGCAGTCCGCTTTTTAATACGCTAGCAATCGGTTTAGTAACCACACTATTTGCCATTATTCTTACTTTATTATGTTTAGAATCAGAGCAGTTGAGTGACAAACCTATTTCTCGTTTTACCAGTTTAATTATTTATTTACCGTTATTAGTACCCAGTATTGCCTTTTTGTTTGGGCTAGTATGGATACAACAATTGGTAAATAACCAAGCCGCATTTTTTAATGTGGTACTTACGCATTTACTGTTTGTGTTGCCTTATGTGTTTTTGTCACTTGCGAGCAGTTATAGGCGCTTAGATCCTCGTTTTGCTCATGTTGCAGCAAGCCTAGGCGCAGCGCCATGCAAGGTGTTTTTTAAAGTAAAACTACCTCAGTTGTTTGCCCCTATTTTAATTGCAGCCGCACTGGGCTTAGCAATTAGTTTTGGACAATACCTCCCCACGCTTTTAGCTGGCGGCGGGCGCATAGCTACAATAACAACCGAAGCCGTTACGCTTGCCAATGGCGCAAGCAGACGCACCAGTGCCGTGTACGCTATTATGCAAATGGCGTTGCCACTTATTGGATTTATACTGGCATGGGGTTTACCTAAATATTTTTTCAAAAGTGCACGTGTTTAAAAGTACGCAAGTTTAAACGCGCACATATTTAAAGCACCCATGTTTAACACTATCAGGGTTAAGGTTTTTTAATGCAGTCATCGTTACAGATTAAAAATTGTCAGCTTTATCGCCAAAATGAGCTGTTACTTAGCTTAAACGAGCAAGTTAATGGCGGTGAAATTCTAACTATTATGGGCCCATCGGGCAGTGGTAAATCAAGCTTATTAAATTGGCTTACGGGTACTTTACCAAGTAGCTTTAAGGCCAATGGAGAGGTGTGGCTTAATGGTCAAAATATCGATAATACCCCTCCACACTTGCGCCATATTGGAGTGCTTTATCAAGACGCTTTATTGTTTTCGCATTTAACTGTTGCTGGTAACATTGCCTTTGCAATGCCCAAAGGTAATAAAAAACAACGCCTTGAAAAAATAGCACACGCACTTGAGCAAGTTGGTCTTAAAGACATGGGTAATCGTCACCCCGATAACTTATCGGGCGGGCAACAAGCCCGTGTTGCATTATTACGTATGCTGCTGAGCGAACCTAAAGCCATTTTACTCGACGAACCCTTTAGCAAACTCGACACCCAACTGCGTGTTGATACACGCGAACTCGTGTTTAGCCAAATACGCGATCATAAGCTACCTGCAATTATGGTAACTCATGACCATAGCGACGCCGACGCTGCAAATGGCAAACTCATTACTTTAAATAGCGCACTTTAATTCGTGGCTTTAATACGCATAAGGCAACAAACATGCTAGACAAATTTATCACCCCTGTAATTAAGCCACTTTTAACACCTGTGGTTATGCTTATGCATAAACGCGGCATAACTGCCGATCAGCTCACTGTGGTTGGCTTTTTAGTTGGCTTATTAGCCGTGCCATTACTGGCATTTGAAATGTGGTACGGGGCATTAGTTGCCATTGCTTTAAATCGAATTTTAGATGGACTTGATGGCGCATTAGCACGCTATGCAAACCAAAGTTCAAGCGCGGGTGGCTTTTTAGATATCACACTCGACTTTTTATTTTACGCGGCTATTCCGCTTGGCTTTATTTTGGCAAACCCTGAGCAAAACGCGATAGCGGGATCGTTATTACTTGCCACTTTTATTGGTACGGGCTCAAGCTTTTTAGCTTTTGCGATTGCCGCCGAAAAATTTAAACTCGAAAAACCGCAATTTAAATACAAAAGCTTTTACTACTTAAACGGCTTAACCGAAGGCACTGAAACAATAGCGCTATTTATTGCATTTTGTATTTGGCCGCAGCACTTTGCGGTTATGGCGAGCATTTTTGCTATTGCGTGTGGCATAACTATTTTTACCCGTATACATGGCGGTTATCACACGCTTAAGCAACAAGAAGCCGATGCTAACAAAGCAGCTGAAAACATGCCTAGCAGTGCAAATTCAGAGGTAATAAATGACTAATGAAGTATGGTGGCGACTCGGCTGCTTTTTTAGTATTTTAATTATAATGATGCTGCTTGAATGGCAAAAGCCTGCTCGCCAAGCACCTATTAAAAGCAGTACACGTTGGTTTGCTAATTTTGGGTTAGTGTTTGCTTCATCAGTTATTGCGCGCTTAGTGGTCCCTATTGGGTTAACCGCCGTGGCACTTTACAATCAAGAGCACGGCATTGGCTTATTTAATCAAATAGCCCTACCAAGCATTATAATTATTATATTGAGCATACTTTTACTCGATATATTAATTTATTGGCAGCATAGATTATTTCATCAAGTGCCTATTTTATGGCGCTTGCACCGCGTACATCACGCCGATGCCCACGTTGATACAAGTACGGGCTTGCGCTTTCACCCTATCGAAATTGTACTGAGCATACTTATAAAACTCATTGCAGTAACTGCTCTTGGCGTACCTGCCATTGCGGTACTTATATTTGAAATAGCACTTAATGGTTTAGCATTATTTAATCATGCAAATATACGCCTACCTAATGCTATTGAAAAACCACTTCGTTTAATATTAATGACGCAAATATTGCATAGAATTCACCATAGCCAAGTGGTTAGTGAAACTAACTCAAACTATGGTTTTAGTGTAATTTGGTGGGATAAATTATTTGGTAGCTACAAAGATAAAGCTAAAAAAACCGACGCAGATATAAATATTGGCTTAAAAGAATACCCAAGCAAAAAGCAAAATGCCTCATTGTGGGGCTTATTGATCATGCCTTTTAAAAATAAGTGAGCATAAGCTCACTTAGTTAATATATTACATCAGGTTATTTACTTTTTATATTTTTTATTGCTTTTAAAATGTCGTCTGGGCGCTGAAAAACTGCCATATGATCGCTATTACTTAGAGGTATATATTGCCCACCCGATTGCTCACTAATTTGCTGGCTCCATAAAGAGCCCTCTTGTTGCCATAATACTAAGTTATCAACGAATTCAGGTTCTGCATTTTTAATATCATGCGACTCAAAATCAGTATCTATAACGGAGATTGGAGTGGATGTGGCTATATCGGCACTAATAACACGATTTAAATCATCATGATAATTCATAATCTCTCTTGCTCGTGTTACTTGTTTATCAATTTGAGTACGGCTTTGGCTTATTAAATCAAAATACGGCCAATCCATTTCTGCTTTATACTGTGAAGGGATGAGTGTTTCGGTCGTTGTACGTTCATCAATTAATTTATCTCGAGTCCTTTGCGTCCAATTACCTTCTTCTATATGTGTGATTAAGGTATCACCCGCGTCTCTATACCAATATACGGGCCAATCTTGATACAAGCTAATAGAGTGTGGCAGCAAAACATCAGGGTCAATCCACACCATACCGTTAAGGCTAGTTACAAATTGTGAATCAGGTGAATTTTGCCATAAATGAGCCAAAATATTTGCACTGGCAAAGCTAACAATAATTAGCTCCTTTTCATTAAGCAGTCCTAACGTTTTATCTAATGCAGGCACAAAAGAAGCATACGATGGTTGCTCAGCAGGGCTACTAAAACCGCTTCCAAAGCGTTCTATAACGTGTACACGATGAGTTTTTGCTATCAATGGCTGCAGTAAAGCAAACCAAGCACTGTCACTATGAAAGTTTTTATTAAAGCCCGATAAAAGAATAATCGCGGGCCCCGAATGTTCAAGGCCCATGCTACGTACATGTACATCGTTTTTTTGTTGTTGATCAACGCGATATAATTTTGAGTAGGTATCGAGTTTAGTTTTACTTACTGTATCAAAAAAGCTTATTAATTCTTCAGTGGTGTTAAAACTACTAAATGCCCAACTATGCCCACCGCCTTCAATTGCTACCAATTGGTTGATATAGCTATCATTTTTAAATGTATATTTAGCGATTGCCTGACTTTTTTCTAATTGTACACCCGAATCAATACTGTTTTCTTTGGCTATTATTTCAATAGCAAGCCTACTTGGGATTAATCCAAAATTTGAATGAGTTTTACCTTCAAAGGGTAAAGTCTGATCATTTGTGCCATGTACCATCATGTAGTTGGTGTGATTTACTATCTCGCATCGTTGAGACAGCTGCTCTGACATAGGCGAGGCAACTGATGCTATGGCCGCAAACTTTAAACTACTATTACACATTAAATTTTGTGTAAATAAACCTCCTTGAGAAAACCCGACCGCAAAAAGCTCTCCATCAATAATGTTGTATTTAGCTTTAACATCATCAACAACATTTTCGACAAACACCAAATCATTAATGCCTAATCGATGGGGTTTATTGCAATCACATCCTTCATTCCACTCTTCAACTTTTGATTGTGGGTAAACAACTATATAATTTTCTGATGCAGATTCAAACGCAGCCATACTCTGCATATTTTTAGCGCTCTGCCCAGAACCATGAAAAGCTAATAAAAGCTTATAAGATTTTTTTGTATCAAAGTTATTACGTGGTGTTGCCACATAATAACTTCGATTTTTTAATTTAACTTTAGTTAAACCCTTGGGCTGGGTACTTGTTAAACTCGAATCCTTATTAGTACCATTACAACCGGCCATTAATAATGTGACAGTCATTATTTTCAATAATAAATATAAATAAGTACGCATCTTCTCTACTCTCATTAAATATGAGTTGGTAGCAAATCATATACTTATTTGTTGTTGCCATAGTTGACGCTTATGTTTTTGTTATATTTATGTTATGTTTAAAAAAGCAATGTAATTTCAATATGATAGAGAACCCTATGGCTGTCCATATTTCTGGTGTTATTTTTGACGAAGAGCAGCGAACATTAAAAAATGACAGTCAAACTAGAAAACTTGAACCAAAAGTATTCAGTTTATTAATTACTTTACTAGCAGCTAATGGGAAAATTGTCACTCGAGACCAACTCATCGTTGAAGTCTGGAATAATCGGGTTGTAGGTGAGGGGGCGATCAATCGAACCGTGTCTTTATTGAGAAACCATTTTTCAGCGTTAACTAATGAAAATATTATTGAAACTGTCCCAACTCAAGGGTATCGGTTAGTTGCTACTGTAACGAACACAGATATTTCTCACGATGAAATGCCTGTTGAGCAAAAGGTTGCTTTTAAAAGCCCATCATTCAAGAAACCTATGCGCAATATCAAAAAAGCATCAATTATTGCAATTATTATAACTCTGCTATTAATTACCCTTTTTAGCACACTCTTCAAAGTTGAAAACTTAATCACGCCAAATAAATTATCACTTGTTAGTGCGCCATTGATTGGTTTGCAAGGTAGAGAATATAAGCTCTCGGCCACCCAATCTGGGGGACTCATTTTGTTCCATCACCTTGATGAGAATGACCGTCAATCGGTTTATTTATATGATACAAAAACACATACTCAAAACAGTGTACTAACAAATTCGTTGGCGACGATAAGTGCTGATGGAGAATATATCGTTTATGCAACACACATTGATGAACAATGTTTAATTTCGACTTATCATGTACACACTAAGAAAAAGCAGTTTTTATTTTCATGTGATGAGTTCCCAACCTCACTAGCTTGGGGAGAAAACAATACATTTTACTTCAATAAACGTTTTAGTAAATCTCATCCATATCAAGTATATAGCTATAATATAAACACGAGTAGATTAAGACAAATTACAAATCCAAGTAGTAAAAATAATACTAAGGGCGATTTTGATTTCTCCTACAATAACCATAGTAATCAACTTGCTATTGTTCGTTATATAAGCGAAAACGACTCAAAAATAATTATTAAAAATGAAGAAGAAAAATTAAACGAATACGTAGTTAATCTGCGTGTAAAAAGTCTTGTATGGCATTCTAAAAACAATACTTTAGTTATCGCAAACAACAACACTATTTTCTCTTTAGAAGCCGCAAGTGGTGAATATTATTCGATAAAAAAATTAGATTTTACAATTAACTCTTTAGCTATTATCCCAGCTAAATTGAATGCCTCGCTATTAGTAAGTAGCCTTAATGTCGTAAGCGAAATTGTAAAATATAACACTATTAACAGTAGTCAACATGTGTGGCAGCAAAGTGCGCGCACAGAGCTGCTTCCTCGTATGCGGGCAAACACTCAAACTTTTTTGTCTACGCGTTACAAAAGCCATCACTTTTGGAGAGTTAAAAACGACGAGGCCCAATTAATTGATATCGATTTACCCTTTGATCTACAGTTTGTACGCTACGAACTATCTGATGATGGCAGCCGTATTTTATTTACTAAGCACGGCGATGTTTTTGAACTAGATTTAAATAAAAATGCCTATCAAAAAGTGTTTACTAAAAATCACAATAGCTATGTTGCTAATTACGACGCACAAAATAACATTATTTATAGCACAAACGCTTCTGGACAATGGCAACTGTGGTTGTATCAACAAAGTACCGATACACACAGTCAATTAACTTTAAATGGGGGTTATAGCGGCAGAATCGTAGATCAATACCTCTATTACTCTAAATTTAATGTAGATGGTTTATGGCGTAAAAATTTAACAACAACAAGTGAAGAACTTGTTATTAAAAACTTCAATCGAATCAACTGGCTAAACTGGCAACTTATTGACCACCAATTATACTTTTATCGAGAAGCAACGGGAGTTTGGACTTTTAATATCAATACTCAAAAAGAGAATTTGATCATGCCAAAACCTGATGGTTTTGTTCACCAGTATACAGTGGCACCTGATCAGCAACATATATTCTGGGTACGCCTAAAAACTATTCAAGGTGATATTTATCAATATACCTTTTAATTATCGTTTTTAAATATAGGTTGTGTGTTTTTCAAATATAAAATAATAAAAATGCTTTACTATAAGCTGTTTAGCAATACATATGTAAATAAGTAAACTGCTTACGCTCCTCGTATTTATGTATTTTTCAGTCCTGCAACTGGTCTTACCGTAAACTAATTGTAAATAAAATAAACAAATATGTTGACCATTTGCGTACTCCACAATATCATTTGTAAGCGCTTACAAAACACATTTACAAATGTAAGCGCTTACAACACAAAAATACATAGATCGTAAAACAATTAATCTGACAATAATCTGTTGAAACCGGGGTTCAGTTATGAACATTGAAACAACGCACATTACACGTTTACTTGCCGCTATCTCTTTAGTTACGTTAGCTGGCTGTGGTGGCGACTCTGCCACTAAATCAAATTTTGAAAATGTAGATGCCTCTGAACCAGTATCAGATTGGCAAATGGTTTGGAGCGACGAGTTTGAAGGCTCAGCCATTGATACAAACAAATGGAACTATGAATTAAACTGCAATGGCGGTGGTAACAACGAGAAACAGTGTTACACCGACAGCGAGCAAAATGCATTTATTGCAGACGGTGTGTTAAACATTGTTGCCCTACCCGCTGAAGAAGGTGCAGAAAAACCTTATACTTCAGCACGCTTAAATACGCGTTACAACGCTGACTTTACGTATGGTCGCTTTGAAGTGCGCGCCAAACTTCCATCAGGACAAGGTAGCTGGCCAGCATTTTGGATGCTGCCAACAGATGAAGTTTATGGCACTTGGCCTCGTTCTGGCGAAATAGATGTTTTAGAATCAGTAAATCTTAAAACACCGGATGAAGACGGTGGAATAGAGTCAAGCATCCACGGCACACTTCATTACGGACGCGCGTGGCCAGATAACAGCTCTACGGGCAAAGAATTTAAATTCCCTGAAAATACTAACCCGGCAGATGATTTCCACACGTATGCTGTTGAATGGCAAGAAGGTGAAATTCGCTGGTACGTAGACGGTTACCTTTATGCAACTCAGCGTCAATCAGAAGTTCGTACTAATGCAAGTGACGAGGCTGTAGGTCTAAAACACCGTGGCTGGTTTGCAGAATATTTTGAGCAAGGTTCTGGCGAGCTTGAAACTCACTGGGATAGCGCACCATTTGATAAAGACTTTCACTTATTGCTAAACCTAGCAGTAGGCGGCGACTGGCCTGAAAACGTTAATGATCTAGGTATAGATGCTAGCGCATTTGAAAACGGCCAAACCTTTGCTATTGATTACGTACGTGTTTATCAATGTGCATCAAACCCTGAAACAGGTAAAGGCTGTGAAACTATTCGCCCGGGTTACAATAGCCTAGACGATGCATTGCTTGAAGGCGATGCACCAATTCCTAGCCCACCTTCGACAGGCATTGCAACACCACTGACTATTTTTGGTGAGTCATTTAATCCAAATTGGCCTGCATGGGATTGTTGTGGAGGATCTACTCCCGCTATTGTTGCAGATGAAACCCAAGGTGATGTAGTTGAATTTGTAGTAGGTGCAGAACCCACTGTAATGGGCTTTATTAGCCGTGAGATTTTTATTACTGACGAAGCAGGAAAAGCCAGCCCGTTTGATGCTTCTCCAATGCTGGATGAAGGTTACGTTCGTTTTAAAATGAAAGTAACAAATGCACCAGGCACTGCTGATGCAGCTTGGCTTGTAAAACTTGAAAGTAATGAAGGTTCTAGCGCATTAGAAATGCCGATTACAGATAGCATTGAAGGCGTAAGTCCTGTTGTTGGCCAATGGCAAACTTATACATTTTTATTAAAAGATCTAGATGCTGCAAATTTAGATATTAGTGCAATTGATGTGATCATGGTGTTTCCAGCATGGGGCGCAGGTGAAGGCGCTGTTTATTTAATTGACGATGTTGAGATTACTCAAGATAACTTAGGCGTATCACCTGAGCTTACTATTTTTACTGATGAGCAAAATCTAGCATGGCCAATGTGGGATTGTTGTGGTGGCTCAACCCCTGTTGAAGCTATGGATGATGAAGAGCATGGTTTAACCGCAGAATTTAGCATTGGTGCAGAGCCTACTGTAATGGGCTTTAATAGCCGCACATCGTCAGGTGGCGCAGGTGAATCGTTTGATGCTAGTAGCATTTTAGATGAAGGCGTTATTCAATTTGATTTAAAAGTAACGTCTGCACCGAGTGACCCAACTACACCGTGGTTGTTTAAAGTTGAGTCAAACGAAGGTGACTCTGCAGTAGAGCTTGAATTAACGGCAAGTGTTGAAGGCGTAGCGCCAGTTACTGGCGAGTGGCAAACATATACGTTTAAGCTGTCTGATCTTGCAGCTGCTGGCTTAGATGTAAGTACTATAGATGTACTAATGATTTTCCCAGCGTGGGGTGCAGGTGAAGGCTCTGTTTACCGTGTAGATAACGTTAAGATTTATAATCCAAATGCAGCGCCAGCTGCAACGGGTGAGCTTACTGTATTTAAAGATGCAGCTGCCGATCAGTGGAGTATTTGGGATTGTTGTGGTGGCTCTACACCAACAACAGAAACCGATGATGACGCGCATGGCGCAGTAGCGCAATTTAGCATTGGTTCTACTGCTACAGTAATGGGCTTTATTGCTGATGAAGACGTATCGTTCGATGCATCTGCAATACTTGAAAATGGTGTAGTTCAATTTGATATGAAAGTTGTATCAGCCCCTTCAGATATTGACGCACAATGGCTATTTAAAATTGAATCAATTGGTACATCGAGTGCCGTAGAGCTTGCTTTATCTAGCAGTGTTGAAGGCCAAGTACCTGTAACGGGCGAATGGCAAACATACACCTTCCCTCTTCAGCAATTATTTGATGCCGGCTTAGACATTAGCGCATTAAACGTAATTATGGTTTTTCCTAGCTGGGACATGGGCGATGGCGCGCTTTACCGTATAGACAACGTGATTATTGCAAATCCATAAAACACACACCAATAGGCGCTTAGCGCCTATTGCTACACAACAACATTTTATAAAGCAGAGCTATTATGAACACATTCAATTTTAAAAAGAGCCAACTTGCGGCTTCTGTGTCTCTCATCATTGCTGCGAGCACATTAAACACAGCTATTGCGGCAGAAGCAGAAACAAGCGTTTCATCTGATGTAGAAGTTATTGAAGTAAAAGGTATTCGTGGTTCACTTATTCGTTCTATGGATATGAAACGCGACTCTTCAGGTATTGTAGATGCTATCTCGTCTGAAGAAATGGGTAAATTCCCAGATACCAACTTAGCAGAATCATTACAGCGTATTACCGGCGTATCGGTGAGCCGTGCAAACGGTGAAGGTAGCCAAATTACAGTACGTGGTTTTGGCCCTGAGTTTAACTTAATTACCTTAAATGGTCGCCAAATGCCGGGCACAGGTTATACACGTTCGTATAACCTTGAAAACATCGCCTCTGAAGGTGTAAGTGCCCTTGAAGTATTTAAAACAGCACGTGCAGACGTGCCAAGCGGTGGCTTAGGTGCAACAGTTAATATTTCTACTGCGCGCCCTTTTCAAAAGCCGGGTCAGAACTTTTCGGCAACCGTTAAAGCAAACCACGACTCGTCAAACGAAGCTGGCGATGACGTAACACCAGAGTTTTCTACTGTTTACAGCAATACTTTTGTAGATGACACTTTTGGTTTTGGTTTTTCGTTTTCGCACCAAGAGCGTGACTTTCAAAAACAAAGTGCCAATATTCAAGGCTGGCAAGCAAACGTAGACCTACCTGATTTAGATAGCAGCAACGTTGTTGATAACCGTACAGATACATCAGGTAACTACTACTTCCCTAAAGACATGAACTACTCTATTGAAGATGTAGAACGTGAACGTACGAACGGACAAGTTACTTTTCAGTTTGCACCGGTAGATGGCTTTGTAGCAACACTTGATTACACCGCAAGTAAAGCTGTAACAGGTTCTCAAAGTATTGGTTGGGGTATTTGGAACGACTTTGGTAGCAATATTAATGGCTACGAACTAGATGAAAATGGTACAGCTGTTTATGCTGATATTAGCGGTAACGATGCATCATTCACAGCTAATAAAGGTACTACAGAAGTAAAAGCGCGCTCTCTAGGTTTAAATCTAGATTGGGAAATTAACGACACGTGGCACGTAGAGCTTGATTACCACGACTCTAAAAACGAAACTGATAACGGCGCCGACAACGGGCTGGGAAGTGCCGGCCAAGTAATTTTAGGTTCTGATCAGCTAGCTAATAAAATTTATGATTACCGCACGGGCGAAGTACCCAGTGCACAAGTTAATTGGTTAAATGGCACAAGTGAATTAACGCCTGGCGAAATTGATTCAAACTTTAGTCAGTTTATTCATTCACCAGGTGAATCAAACATTGAACAATTACAGCTGCATACGACATGGTATAACGAAAGCTATGACATTGGTTTAGTTAAAGTTAAATTTGGCGCATCACGTACAGAACAAAACACTGGTGGTTACACCGCGTGGAGTGGTTTAGTAGGTGGGCCAGGCTTTAACCCATCGTATACAGAAATATTCCCAGATAGTATGTTTACCCGCAACGACACATCAGGGCTATTAGATCAATTTGAAGGCGGCGGCAGCAACTTACAACCTGGTTACTACTATACCTACGATTTTGACGAAGCTGTTGCGCGCCAAATTGCGTATTTAACGGCTGATGTAACGGGTGGCGATGCATATACAGCTAATGCATACGCAGACGGAATAGATAGCGAGAGCTACGTAGAAGAAATCACTAATAGCTTTTATGTTCAATCAAGCTGGGAATTTGACGTAAGTAACTACTACGTAAAAGTAAATGCAGGCCTACGCTATGAGCAAACAGACGTAACAAGTACTGTGCGCCAACGCGTTGAAGATCAAGTTAATTGGATCAGCGCTTCAGAGTGGATCATGCAATACGCTGCTGGCGGCGATGATAACTTCTTAGAGCAACAAGGTGATTACGATGTTTTACTGCCTTCAATCGACGTAAGTGTTGATTTAACTGAAGACGTAGTAGCCCGCGTATCTTGGGGTAAAACAATGTCGCGTGCACCACTAGGTAATCTAGCCGGTGGTCGTAGTTTAACAGGCAGCCCAAAACCAGGTTCTCGTACAGGTGGCCAAGGTAATACAAACTTATTACCGTTTGAATCAACAAACCTTGATTTATCACTTGAGTATTACTACGCAGAAGGCAGTTACGCGTCTGTTGGTTACTTTAAAAAAGATGTTGATAACTTTATTCAAACCACCATTACGCAAACCACTATTGATGGCTTGTACGATATTTTAAACGGCCCTCGTTACTTACAAGCCGTAAGCGATATTGAATCACGTGGCGAGCAAGCAACAACCGACGCTATTTTTGCACAAATGATTGCCAGCGGTTACGGCAATGCAAATGGCGTTATTGAGCCAAACAGCGACGATCCGCTAATTACATGGAATATTAGCCAGCCACAAAACACCGACAGTAAATCTGTAGATGGTTTTGAAGTTGCAGTTCAACATCTAATTGGTGAAACCGGTTTTGGTGTAGGTGTTAACGCGACGTTTGTAGATGGCGACGTTGAATTTGATAGCGAAAGCCTTGATCAACAAGCACCGCTTACAGGCTTAAGTGACTCAGCTAACTTCCAAGGCTTTTACGAAAAAGACGGCCTATCAGTTAAAATTACTTATGCATGGCGCGACTCATACCTAATTGGTGTAGGCCAAGCGCAAGGTTCAGCTGATGCGCCTCCGCAATATGCTAAAGCGTATGGCCAATGGGATATGAGCGTTAACTACGATGTAAACGAAAACGTAACGGTATTTTTTGATGGCATAAACTTAAACAATGCAACCGAAGAAGGTTACGGTCGTTACGAAGAGCAGTTCTTATTTGCTAATCAATACGGTCCTCGTTATTCAATTGGTGCTCGTTACACGTTCTAACTAAATTTTCTTTAGTAAAAAATGCAAAAAAACCGCTCACTGAGCGGTTTTTTATTGCCTTAACTCTTAGTTATTTACCAGTAATGAGCTGTTAACCTCCGACCTTTGGTAAAGGCTTCTTACTTAATATTTCAAATGTAATTAAATCCACAAGCATTGAATAAACCACATTATTATTAATAAAAATAACAAAAAGCTCCCCGTCAGAATTTAAACCTGATTCAACTATACGATTATAATCTGTAATAATTTCAGTGTAATTAGAGCCATCAACTTTACTTAAAGCAAAAGTCCGATTGTCGGTGTTATCCAATTTATTATCTAAATTTGTATCACTATTTATTACTTCATAAGAGATAGCGCGGGTGGCTGACCTTTCATTAAACTCATCATCTACAAGTGGCATTATATCTATAATCAACTGATCTATAGATTTAAATAACCAAACAGAGTTATTCGTAATGCTATTAGTGAAGAGAACGTTTTTTGATCTAGTTGGTTTATAGCTACTTCCGCCAAACTCATTATATATCCCCAGTACTTCACTTTTTTCTACAAACAGTTTTTCGGACTCAAGTGCAATAAAATAAAAATCAGTACCACTTATTTTATGTGGATAACCTAAGCGCCAGTTTTCTTCTTTGTTATCGTCTTGAGCTAAATTTAATGTTGTTTGTTTTACGAGAATTTGATCTTTAAAAATGACAGAAGCAAGTTGATAAAAAACAAACAATATAGCAATTATAAGTCCACTAAATAAAACTAGCCCATTAAGATTCCATACCCATTTAAAAAATTTATCTGATTTCATGTTATTCCAACTTCTAAGCTACTTAATTCTAAAGTAGGTAATTATTTACAAATCCTAGTATTTTTTAATCTGCTCAAGCAGCCGATTGGTTGTCCAATCAATGCCGTTATACGCAATATCTGGCTTGTAGTAAGCCCCTGCCCCTCGCGCTCTGTTTACGTATACTTTGTTAGGTACAATAACTTTGCCTAAGCCTGAAGGTAAATCAGCTAAACGTACCTCCATATACATAGAATCAGCACTACTTGGTGCACCAAATAACGTTGTATTTTCAAAAAGCTTAAACTTATCAAGTGCATCTAAACAAGCACTAGCACATTGCGGCGGAACAATAACAAACACCTTGGTTTTAAAGTCACTCACTAAAGGTGTATGTGGTATGTTATTTAGCGTATTAGTCTTTTCTTCTACATAAAACGGGGCATCATTTTCAAGTGATAGAGCCATGCCAGCAGCGACGGTTTTAAGAGTTTTCAGTACTTCGGGTTGATCTTTTACAACGCTAAATAAAGACTCTACATAGCCAGTATTATCTTTTGATGCTCTCCACCATACTTGCGTGTTTTGAGAAGTATTATTTGCTTTTTGCTCTACTACTTTTTGGCCCCATAATCCTTTTGCTATTTGTGAGCTCCAATAAGATGAACCACCTTGGTTATGGCGCAAATCTAATACCACGGCTTTTGCAGTAAGTAACTTGCTACGTTGCTGTTGTATTTTTTCAAACACTTTATTGTAGGCAGCAGTTTGTTTATCGGTTGATGAAAAGCTAGGCATAGCAATCCAACCAATGTTTTTTTCAGGCCACGTTAAATCAATGGGGAGTTCATCACCGTTATAAGCATTTTCTAAATGCTTACTTGCTGACTTAGGCTTTACTGACCAATTTAGTGCTTGTGTATAGGTATCACCATTGGCTTTAACAAATTCGCATTCTTTTAGGGGAGTTAAAAATGGATTACCCTCGTCAATTAGTAACCGCCAACCTTGCTGCCACCAGTGCCCAGGTTGTGCCACTTCACCATGAAACTTAAATATTCTCTCACGCATTAAGGTATCAGTGCTTTGCCCATCACATTGGCTTACAACGTCGCCTTTGCTAATATTGCTGGCTTCGCTGTAATACACTTTTAGCGCATCACCTCGCCAAACAGCACTAAAGCCTGGCCAGCGGCGCGCGGGTCTATTTACGCTTGAAAACGCACCAGCATGACCATCTTGCAACACAGTGCTAAGGCGTGCAATTGCCGCAACATGAACTTGCGGTCCGCTCGCTTGAGCCGACAATGTAAGCGCCTCTGCTTTTGCTTGTTTTAATAAATCAGGGAAAGTTGGGTTATTAACATCAAACATACCAGGGTGATTTTGTGCAGATATACTGTAAGCAGCTTCTATATCGCTATTTGTAACACTGCGCCACTGCTCTGGCGTTGTGGGTACAGCTTGCTCATGTCCAGCATTTACAAGTGGTGATAGTAGTAAAGTTGGGAGTAATACATAGTTGATTATTTTTGTTTTTATAGTCATAAAAATCCATTTAATTATTAGCTTTTTAAACATGCTAAGTTAAATATAAGCTGACAATAATGCAAAGTTTACTTTTATTTATAATTAAGAGCTAGTTAGCTAACTGAAGCATTTTTAAAAATTAGTCGGGGAAGCTATTTTTCGCCAAAAATGAAGTACTAATCAATAATGCTTTATTGTACATCTGATTTAGCGCGTGCAATATAATCTGAATACTCAGCAGAAATAGGCATGACTTTGAAGGGGCTGACGTTTGCCCCGCCAGTGTTACCGCTGGGAATTAATCCAAACGCAGTTTTGGTAGCTGCTCCAGCAATACGAAATGTCTGTCCTAAAAGCTCACGTAAATCGTTTTGCTTAAACGCCCAGCAAAACATCAATATATGCACTTTAACATGAAAATAAGTAGATTCTTGACCAAGTACATGAGCATTTTCTAAATGCTCAAATGCCTCTATAAACTTGCCATTTTTATTAGCTAAATGAGCTAAATCTAATTCGGCATTTACATATAATTTTATATTTTTAGTGAATTGACTAAACATACTTCTATCCCTGTAAGCGTATAACGAGTATTTAAAGCAACTCGTTTATAGCCTATGTTTATTAATGGCCAAACAATAACCGAGTTGCTATTTTGGTTCAATTGCTACTTTTGTTTTTTTAGTTTTGCGAGCTCTCTTGATTTAACCTTTAGCACTTTAATTTTAGCGCCGTACCAATTAGCCATAGGTGCTGCTGCAATACCGTGTATTAAAGTACTCATCCATACAGCGTTAATCGCAATAATTAAAACTGAGTGACCGTACTGGCCTAAAATATCTTTAGAAATAATAAGTGCAAAAAGCGCTGTGGCAAGACCTCGTGGTCCAAAGAACCCCATAAACACTTTTGTTAATACTTTAGCTTTAGTGCCAATTAACGATAGGTAAATAGCAAGAGGCCGTACAATAAATATACTCACTAAAATATAACCAACAACAGGGAGGGTTAAATGCTCAACAGCTGAAGGAAGTAAGCCAAGTCCAATAATAACAAACGAAGTCCATATTAATATTTGCCCTTCACTCTCAGTAAATTGGTATATAAATCGACAATGGCCTTTTACAATATTACCAAAGGCTAAACCTGCAACAAACGCTGATATAAATCCATTTCCGCCCAGTAAACTTGCCATTAGGTATGATGTGCCGGTAAGTGCTAAAACACCAATGCCTTCATATATAGTCGATGATATTTTTTTTGACTCAGAGTATAAAAATAAACGTCCGCTCGAGAACCCCATAAATGCGCCAACCAAAATACCTATAAATATTTGGCTAAATCCAAACACTAACCATGACATTTCATTTTCTTGAGAGCCGGTTTCCATAGCAACTATACTGGCAAAAAATAAAATAACAGGTAATGCTAGTCCGTCATTTAAACCACTCTCAACGGATAAACTTTGTCGCTCGTTTAAAGGGACACTTTCATTGCTAACAACAGCTTGACCTAAAGCTGCATCAGTCGGTGCTAAAATTGCCGCAACTAAGGCTAGCATTGCCCAAGGCCACTGTGGAAAAAACAAATAAGCAAAGCCTGTACCAATCAAAATACTCAACGGCAAGCCTATCAATAGCATTCTTAAAGGCCATGTATTTTGCCTTTTTAATCTGCGTAGGTTTATTTGTGAAGCATCTAAAAACAATAATACAACAAGCGATATTTCTGCTATTAAATACACGGTTTCATGTGCATCGCCTATATTAATAAGTCCAGCCTGAGATACGGCAAAACCAATACCTAAAAATACCATTGGCGCCGTGATAATAGTGGTAGAGAGTTTTTTTGCTAGCATAGAGTAAGCACTAACTGAGAAAAGAAGAATGAGTAATCCTATTTCCATTGGGAGTTCCTATTAGGCATGGCTTGGTATTTTTATTAGAAAATATCAGGGTTGGGGTTAGCTATATTAAATCAGCACAATTTATTGAGTTAATTTTTATAAGTTTATTTTTAACTTTAATCTAAAATAATAACCGGCACCTAAATAACATTAGCCTGCCGGTTACGTTTAACTTTAATATGCAAAAGCTTATTTAGCTGCTGCACGTTTTGCGTCTAAACCAAGTAACTTATCAATAGATAAAAAGCCAGGTCCACGAGCAAAAATCACTAATAATGAAACAGCCCACCACGATGCCGGATTAATCCAATGATCGAGTGTAGGAAAAACTGCAAGCTGAATAAACATTGTCATACCAATAAGGCCTAACGCTGCAAAGCGAGAAAACAAACCGATAATCAGTAATATTGGGAGTAACACTTCAACAACACCAGCAACCACAGCAAGTGTTTCAATTACTTTTACAAGAAATGAGCCATCAACATAATCTAATGTTTTTGGATCACAAAGCTGCAAAGCACCTTCTCTAACTGGATCAGGACAAAAAAATTCGTATTTAAATAAGTCGTATTTATCAACATTAAATTGTAAAAAGCCATCCCATTTACTCAAACCAGAGTCTAGGAATACTTTAGCGACCATAAAGCGAAGAAAAAACAGTGCTATAGGTTCTAAGAACCGCGATAACTGCTCTCCCATCTGTACGTACAGTTGTTGTATTTTTTTTATCATGCCCATATTTATTCCTACTCTTGTAATGTGTACTAATTGATTTGGATTTCTAATAACTCATTTTGCAAGCATGCTGTAAAAGCATCGCTCACTTCAAAGTTTTCATCTACCGTTATTGCTGCATCAAAAGCTTCACCTAAAGACCTACTTGTACCCTGTAGAGCCTGCATAAGTGCAACTTCTGCGATAGAAAGAGAGCGGGCTTGCACCGCACCTTGCAAACGCCATAACATTATAAAATCCTCAGTAGAGGATTTAGTTACAACGACATCATTATTATTTGTTTTTAGCGAAATCCATTCAAAAAATGCGCCTTCACTCACACTAAGTAACAGTACGCTGGGGTTAAGCTTTACATTGAGTTCAGTAAGCTCAGTACCTTGTTCCATTAGTTGAGTAACATATTCTATAGTTAAATTTTCAGTTGAATCAGCGCTCATCAAACTCATTAGCCACGCGTAATCTAAATGCGCAATATCAACTAAGTTCATATATAAATTTGATGCGCTTTGCTGATTCACAGTGACTTCAAAAATATGTTTATTTTCAATTTCACCATCTTTAATCAAATCTGCAACAAAGTCTGGAAAGCTTAATCCATATCCCACCAAAGTGCCCTGCTCTGGTGGAAAACGGTCAACATAAAGTCGTGCCATTTTACGAAAGTTCTCACTACCTACTTTTTTTTCACACATAGGAAAGTTAGCTATTAATGCATCAACGCAGCCTTTATAAAACCCGTTTCTATACACAGCTAATCTTTTAATGTGCGATGGATTTTCGCAAAAATGCTCCATTGCACCTGGATCGCCCGTTCGCAAATAGCGAGTAAAAGCATCAATATATTGATTGGTACTCATTGGCGAACCACTTCTTTATGAGATATATTTAAGCGACTTTGTGACTCGCTTTGATTCAAATAGTTTTGCGCAGTTTCTCGCTCGCTCATAAGCTCTTCAAACGATGGAATATTAGCATCTCGCTCAACAAGTACTGGTCGCTGACCAAATATCTCAATTGCTTGTTCTAGCAAATCCCATACAGGAGTTGCCACCGGTGCTGCATGGCTGTCTATCAATAGTGACTGACCAAGAGCGGGATCCGGATCGTGCCCTGCAATATGAATTTCTCCAACAAGCTCAGCGGGGATCTGCTTTAAATAATCAAGCGCATCAATACCCGTGTTTTTACTACTGATATATAAGTTATTAATATCGATCAGTAAGCCACAACCAGAGCGCTTAGCCGCCTCAACTAAAAATTGAGGTTCATCCATATCACTTATAAAATCTAAATAGTTACTTGGGTTTTCTACTAAGATTGACCGACCTATGCCCGTCTGGTAACAATCAATCCCATTAATTAAAGATGCAAGAGCGTCTTGTGTGCGAGGTAAAGGCATTAAGTCTGCAAAATATTTACCCTCAGACTTAGACCAAACTGCATGCTCAGATACCAGTGCTGGTTGAAACTCATCAATCAACGCTTTAACTCGTTTAGTATGAGCAAGCATGGCTTTATGATCAGAGCCTAACGAACCACCAACACCATGAAAACTAATATCAAAATTTTCACGTACCGCTCTCAAATAATTTAACCGAGGTCCACCTGCTACAAAATAATTTTCTGTATGCACTTCAAACCAAAGATTATTATTTGTAATTGGCTGTTCTACTGGTAAAGCTAAAATGTCGTCAAGATGTTCTGGCTTTAAACTAAGGCCTGCACCTAATTGCTCCCCAGCAACAATGTACTGGGGAAAACTTGCTTTATTAACCTTCAAGCGAGCCTTTACCATTAGGAGTTACAACTGATTCACATACGCCTTTAGGTGCATATGTCCATGCGTTAGCTTGGAAGTCTGTAGTTGAAGTGCCTTCACAACTTGTTCCTGCACCTGCTTTACAATCATTTTCACCAGCTAAAGCAATACCAAAACATTTATCTTTACGACCGCGAACTTTATCACCAGCTACCCAGCCTTTAAATTGCTCTTGTACTTTTGCTGAAGCACCTTCTGCAACTGTTAACTGGCTGTTAGGACCAGCTACTGCGCCTGCACTTAATACTGCTGCTGATGCGCCAATTAATAAAGCCGTAGTTAAATTTACTTTTTTCATTTGTATGCTCCTGATTAAAATATTTTTTCTTGTTTTATCAATGATTGTTAATAATACCAATCCGCAATAATACTTAATCATTTTGCGGGGCTAAATGTGTCGCTACCTGCGTTAAAAATTCTCATTTAGAACAACTAAATAGCGAATTTTTTGCCTAGCTATCAACACGTTTTTCCATCCTCAAAATAAATCACTTAATTAAGCGAATTGGTATAAAAACACTCATATTTTGATAAACAAGCACAATGGAGATAAGCAATATCGCCGTTTTATCAATTTAATAGACCTATCGTTGTTATAAAAACTTTCAGATTATTTGCTTACAACGAAAATACAACTGTAAACAAGAAGTAAATATAGTGGACTAAGCAGTTAATACAAACATTAGAAAAGCTAACCTAATTGTTTTGATAATGAATAAGCTTGGAAAAGTTCATATTTAGTGGATTAGATGCATTGAGGCACTTTGTTTTGGTAATGATCTACAAATAGAAATTTACTTAACTGAGGAAGGATAAAAATATTATTTAATGGCTCCTTATATTTACACCACTGTATACTCGCTAAATTAGCGTTTTTTAAGTAGGACTCGTAAACACCGTCATTATAATGTTATTTTCTGCAACGCTAAAATGTTGGACTATATGGCCATTATCAACGGTTGATTGCCTATAAAAAAAGCGCTACAAATAGGTAGCGCTGGCATTATTACTTAATGGTTGTTTATTTAAAGCTTAGGCTCTTTATTTAAAAGAAGCCGAGCGGATCCTCGCTGTAGCTTACTAATAGGTTTTTAGTTTGTTGGTAGTGACCCAGTGCGAGTTTGTGGTTTTCGCGACCAATACCTGATTTTTTATAGCCGCCAAACGCGGCATGAGCCGGATACATGTGGTAGCAGTTAGTCCATACTCGGCCTGCCTCAATTTTACGCCCCATACGATACGCTTGGTTCATGTTGCGGCTCCATACACCGGCGCCTAAACCAAATTCAGAGCTATTGGCAAGTGCCAACGCTTCGGCTTCGTCTTTAAAGGTCGACATTGAAATAACCGGGCCAAAAATCTCTTCTTGGAATACCCGCATGTCGTTGGTGCCTTTTAATAGCGTAGGCTGAATGTAATATCCGCCGTTAAGCTCATCGCTTAACTGCTCTACGTTACCACCAGTAAGTACTTCGGCGCCTTCTTTTTTACCAATTTCGATGTAGCTTAATATTTTATCGAATTGCGCTTTAGACGCCTGCGCACCTACCATGGTTTCGGTATCTAGCGGGTTACCGCGTTTAATTTGTGCTGTACGCTGTAAAATGCGTTCAATAAATTGCTCGTAAATATCTTCTTGAATAAATAGTCGCGATGGGCAAGTACACACTTCACCTTGGTTAAAGTAGGCCAGTATTGCGCCCTCTATTGCTTTAGATAAAAACGCGTCGTCTTTGTCCATTACATCGCTAAAGAAAATATTGGGTGACTTACCACCTAGCTCTACCGTTGATGGAATAATGTTTTCGGCGGCGCATTTTAAAATATGTGAACCCACTGGGGTAGACCCCGTAAAGGCGATTTTAGCAATACGGGTGTTGGTAGCCAGGGCTTCACCTGCTTCTTTACCAAAGCCATTAACTACGTTGAGTACGCCCGCTGGCAGTAAGTCGCCAATCACTTCCATTAACACTAAAATAGAGGCAGGGGTTTGCTCTGCCGGTTTTAGTATTACACAGTTGCCCGCAGCTAAGGCTGGGGCTAGCTTCCACGCTGCCATTAGTATTGGGAAGTTCCACGGAATTATTTGCCCAACTACACCTAACGGTTCATTAAAATGATAGGCAACGGTAGTTTCATCAATTTCACTAATACCGCCCTCTTGTGAGCGCAGGCAACCTGCAAAATAACGAAAGTGATCGGCGGCTAGTGGAATATCGGCCGCGAGTGTTTCGCGAATTGCTTTGCCGTTGTCCCACGTTTCGGCAACCGCAAGTAACTCTAAATTTTGTTCAATACGGTCGGCTATTTTTAGTAATACGTTACTACGATCGGTAACCGATGTAGTGCCCCACTGCGCTTTTACTGCATGGGCTTTGTCGAGCGCAAGTTCAATGTCGTCTTTGTCGGAGCGCGCTACTTTGCAAAACACTTTGCCGTTTACAGGGCTAATATTTTCAAAGTACTGGCCGTTTACTGGCTTTACCCATTCTCCACCAATGTAGTTTTCGTATTGCGCTTTAAAGGTAATTAGTGCATCTTTTTCGCCTGGATTTGCATAAATCATAGTGACACTCTCTTGTTGTTATTAGCTAAAAGTCGAGCTATTAAATAAGTCTTTTTGCTTTATATTTAATCAAGTGCTGTTTTATAATTAATCAGCATTGATTGACATTAGACTATCAAACACTTAAAAGCATGTATTGCTGTCCACAAAAGTTGTCTATGAGTCCAGATTTAAAAGGGATTAAAATGCATACTCCGCAATTAAATAAGCAACGCCAGCAATTAAAGGTGCTAATTGAAAATAAAGTGACCTTTGCTGCCGATAATAGCGAGCTAAGTATTTACGATACTTATGAAAATGCGCAAAAAGTAGCTTTGCATTCAAAAGAATTACTTTTTTGCGCCATGCTTAGTGGTAAAAAGGTAATGCATGTAGAGAGCTGCCAATATCATAAGGCATTTTTACCTCACGAATCCTTTGTATTAGCACCAGAGCAAGGGGTATTAATTGACTTTGAACAAGCATCTTTAAACGCGCCTACTACCTGCCTTGCTATTGAAATAAGCACAGACAAAATAACGCAGGTGGCTAATGCACTCAATATTGAGCAACGCTTTGCCAGCGATGACTTATTTGCCTATACACCACAGCTGGTACATAGCCAGCACAATAGCCAAACCCAACAACTTTTAGCGCGTATGGTGCATTTATTTAGTGAGCCCGACGAGCAGCGAGGTTATTTAATCGACTTATCGTTAAACGAGCTTATTACCCGTTTGCTACAGCAGCAAAGTCGAGATTTATTGCTAAAACACGGCAATAATCCGCAGCTTAAAACACCGGTAAATAATGCGTTGCAATACATAGAAGAGCACCTAAATGAGGCATTGGATATAGAGAGGCTGTGTAAAATTGCCTGCATGAGTCGCAGCAAGTTTTATCAACAGTTTAAGTTGGCGTTTGGTACTAGCCCAGCACTGTGGCAGCAGCAACTTAGGCTTAAAAAAGCCTATAGTAAATTGTTACAGGGGCGCACGGTTAGCCAAGCGTGTTATGAGCTGGGTTTTAATTGCCCTAGCCATTTTAGCCGATTATTTAAACAAGCCTATGGCGTACCACCAGCAAGCATTGCCAAAAAAAATCATTAAGTGATGGTTTAGATTAATTTTATAGCGAGGTTAATTAACGTTTCGTAGGCACTAAATACGCCTACGAAACTTATTTTATTGTATTTTTTATGGCGCATTAATACTGCGTATTAAAACCAAATTTCAACCTGAGCGCCTGCAACTAAGGCACTTTCGTCGCCCTCTTTGCCTGCAACACTTAACCCAGACTCTTGCCCGGCAGCCTTGTTCCAATCAAAATTACTTAGATAAAAGAAGAGTAAACAGAGTGGTAGGCTCCCTCAAAAGCGCTGCACTTAAACGCTATTAAGGGATAACGAGGGGATTTAAATCAAGCTAAATCAAACTAAAATAACTAAAAGCACATAAACTAATACCGGCTAATAACCATACTAATCCGTAGCTTTGCCAAAGTATTGCGTTATTATAAACCTGCTGCGGGTTATTTTTGTCAACTAACAGTGTGCAGGTTTTACCTTGTTTAAAACGGGTAAACATTTTTTCACGATATTCCACTAATACACTGTGCACCTGCCCATCAAAACGAAAACTCACTAGCATAGTTGGCTGATGCAACATTTCGGGTGCTGTTATTTGATTATTTGCCACGGCAGTTATTTGTTCTACAACACAAACCCGCCAGTGGCGTTTACTTACTTTACATTTTAACCAGCGTACAAATGGCAAAGTGCCAATTATTATAAATACCCCCCCCAACCACAACAGAGCCATACAACCACCTTTGTTTTTATTTTTATAGTTTACTAAACAACATACACAGCAAACAAAATGCCTAGACTATGTAGTACATACCTAGATTAATATAGCGCATTGGCTTTATTAAATACATGCTCAGATTACAAAATTTAACCGCAAGCAACTTGCAGTTAACCTGCCGCACAAGCACAATAGCCGCATAAAAGAGGAGATCATTATGACCACAATTGGTATTGGCACCCAAACCAAAAAACAAGCACTCGCTAGCTTAAGCAATATGACCAGCGATTTAACCCCTATTCAACCGGCAGAGTATTTAACTCGTATAGCCAAAGCGCAAACGTATATGCAAAACAATGGCATTGATGCCATTTATTTAAATGCAGGTACTAACCTCGCTTATTTTACCGGTATGCGTTGGTATGCAAGTGAGCGTTTAGTTGGCGCAATTTTGCCAGCTAAAGGTGAAGTGCAATACATAGCTCCTTATTTTGAAATTGGCTCACTTAATGGTTTTAAAGTAATTGACGGGCCAATCCGTGGTTGGCAAGAGCATCAAAACCCATATCAGTTATTTGTTAATATATTAACGGAAATGGGTATTGCGGCTAATGGCACTATTGGTATTGACGAAAGCGCGCAGTTCTTTATTTTTGATGGTATTAATAAAGCGCAAACGGGCTTAAATTTAGTGAATGCCCAGCCGGTTACAGCACATTGTAGAATGCATAAATCAGCCAATGAGCTGGCGTTAATGCAACGCGCTATGGATATGACCTTAGTGGTTCACCAAGCCACGGCAAGCATGCTACACGAAGGTATTAGTACCACTGAAGTAGAAGAATTTATAAAGCTAGCGCATCAAAAAGTAGGTGCGCCGGGTAACTACTTTTGTATCGTGTTATTTGGGCTTGCAACGTCATTCCCGCATGGGGTAAAAGATCCGCAAATTCTTAAAAAAGGCGACATGGTACTTATTGATACTGGCTGTAAAGTACATGATTACTTATCTGATATTACCCGCACTTATGTGTTTGGTGAAGCGACAGATCGCCAACGTCAATTTTGGAATAATGAAAAAGCAGCACAAATTGCAGCTTTCAATGCAGCAAAAATTGGCGTGCCATGTGAAGACGTAGATACAGCTGCGCGCAGCTACTTAGCCGAGCAAGGTTTAGGCCCTGATTACCAAACACCTGGTTGCCCGCACCGTACAGGCCACGGCATTGGTTTAGATATTCACGAATGGCCTTACTTGGTAGGCGGTAATAAAACACCACTAGCCGCTGGCATGTGTTTTAGTAACGAGCCAATGCTGGTTATACCGGATGAATTTGGGGTACGCTTAGAAGATCATTTTTATATGACCGACAGTGGTGCAAAATGGTTTACCGAGCCTAGCCACAGTATTGACGACCCGTTTGGTTTACAAAAGTAATATAAGCTCAAATTAACTAACATTTGTTTATTTAGCTTAAACGACTAAATACTACTGCGCAGTACAACACCACGCGCAGTAGTTTATTTTGTGAGTTGACGTTTAACCAATCGCTGTTTGTTTTTTTGTACGTTAGCCAACCACACTAAGGGTAAAATAATTAACGATGCGCCAATTATTAAGCCAAGTGTAGGCACTTCACCAAACCAAAATAAACCAACAACGACAGCCGCCACTAAGCCACTATATTCAGCGCTAGCAACTTGGCTCGATTCGATTTTGCTATAAACGTACACGCAAATTCCAGCATAAATTAAAATAAACAGTGTAGAGCCAAACGCAGTAATGAGTGCAGCCCAATGCCAAGGTTCGTTTTCCCACAGCGCCAAACCTAATCCCACAGGCATACCTACCAAATTGGTAAGTAACAAAGTTTGCATAATACTATGGTGCTTAGGTAACTTACGTATTAGTACATTATTTATTGCCAGTGTAATTGCGACTACAAGTGCAAATATAGCCGCCCAATTAATGTCGGTAGGCTGAATAACAATAAGTACCCCTATAAAGCCAATAACAGCCACAGCTATGCTGCTTTTTGTTAGCTGTTCACGAAATATCATTACTGCTAAAGGCAGCATTAATAAAGGCGCTGCATAAAAAATAGCGTTAGCGGTTGCAAGCGGTAAAGCTTTTAGCGCAAACACCATAAATATAATACCAAATAACCATACATGTCCGCGTACCGCATGCCATTTTAAACCGGCAAATAAATGTTTTTTATTCGCCGACAAACAAAACGGGAGCAAAATTAATACTGCGGTAAGTTGGCGCATAAATACAAACTGAAACGTGGGACTTTCTGCTGGTAAAGTTTTGATTATAGCATCAGAAAAAACCGCAATAATATTACCCACCACAAGTAATGTCATGCCTAAGCCAACCGATATTTTTTGCATTGTTACTCCGTGCCCGCAAATTAAAAACGCTAGCATAGAGCAATTCGTTTAATTATGTATAATGATTAAAATACTTTTAGTATGAGTTTAACTAATAATGAAATTACCCCCATTACGTGCTGTTCAGTGTTTTGAATCTGTAGCGCGATTAAATAGTTTTTCTAAAGCAGCAGAACATCTAAATGTGACGCAAAGTGCCGTGAGCCATCAGGTTAAATTACTAGAGCAATATTTAAACGAGCCGCTATTTAACCGCAGTGGCCGTAGCTTTTCGTTAACCGACGCGGGCAATCGTTACTATCAAGAAGTGAGTCATTCATTAACCAGTTTAGCCTCTGCCACACAAAAAATACGTTACGGCGAGCCTGGGCATATTCGTTTAGCACTTTATAGCTCATTAGCTGTAAAGTGGTTAATACCGCGATTAGAAAGCTTTAAACATGACTCGCCAGATATCGACTTAACTTTAAATATGATTGTAGATGAGGCGGATTTTAGCGACCGTGTTGCCGATTGTTTTATTACCACAACGCCACCTAAAGGTGAGTTTGTCAGCTTATTTTTATTTGCAGAAAAGCTTTACCCTGCTTGTGGCAAAGGCATGTGGCAGCAATTAAAAAATCAATCGCTGCCCAATGAATTATGGAAGCACCCGCTGTTGTCGGTGCAGTATGATGAGTCAGAGCAACGTAGCACCAATGACTGGCAGCAATGGTGTAAAAGCGGCGGCTTTGAGCTGCCTAAAAACGTAAGAGTTAATCACTTTAGTCACGTTATACTGGCCGCAGAAGCTGCGCGTTATAATTTAGGTATTACGCTTATTGATGCGTTTTTTATTGCCTCACAGCACGATAACCACTTAGTTAAGTTGCCACTGCATGGAGTTGAAACCGGCTGTAAATTTTATTTTGTATATAAAAAATCGCGAGCAAAACAAACCGATATTATTACCCTAAGCCGCTGGCTAAAAGCCCAGTGGGCCGAGGTTAAAAAATAAAATGAAAGTATTAAGTCATCATACTTCATGCCAGTTTATAGCTATAACTATTATTTGATTTTATACTATCTCTATTAATTTAAGCACAGTCTTTTTAAAGGATAATCATAACTCATGAGAAAACCGGCCCACTGGACCTTAAAAAGTATCGCTCTAGAATTAGGTGTGTCTAATGCTACGGTTTCTAATGCGTTTAATCGCCCTGATCAGCTATCGGCTAAACGCCGAGAAGATATTCTTGCAGCGTGTAAAAATTTGGGCTATTACGGGCCTAATAAGGCCGCGCAATCATTGCGTAATGGCACATTTAATATTGTCGCTTTAGTACTGCCCGATAGTGTGGAATACATGGTGTCGGATCCTGTGGCTAGCAGCTTTATGCGCGGTGTTACTTCGGTGCTTGAAAAAAACGGCATTAATGTTTTATTGTTTTCAGGTAATAGCGATACCCTTAATAACATAGTCGACTTTGTTGATGGTTTTATTTGTTATGGCCGTCCTCGTAATAATGCATTGGTTGAGCAGTTAAAAATAGTGTCTAAACATGTGGTGACTATTGACTTTGATATAGCCCGCAATGCCTCTGTAAATATAAATAATGAGCAAGCCAGTTACGAAATTGCTAGGCACGTTATACATAATCAAAATGATAAAGTCGCTATTTTGGGACTTAGATTACTTGATGAAAACGTATTGTGCCGCGTGTATGAGCATTACGAATTTGAAGCCGGACAATCTATTTCTCATCAACGTTTACGTGGTTATCAACGCGCTTTAAGCGAGGCAAATATTACGGTAGCTGACGATCGTATTTGGAATATACCTGAAAGTAGCGAACGTTTTGCCAATATTGCTGCAAAAGAAGTACTTAGTGCATCACCGCATCCTAACGTTATAATTTGTATGAGTGATTTAATTGCCCTTGCCACAATGCGAGAAGCAATAAAGCAAGGCATAAAAATAGGTGAAGAACTGCGTATTGTGGGCTTTGATGGTATTGATGAAGCAGCCCGGTTTGTACCTCGCCTAACCACTATTCATCAAAACAGCCAAGAAAAAGGCGTTATAGCCGCTGAATTATTTATTTCTAAAGAAGAAAAAACTCAGGAAGTCAGTTACGAATTAGAGATTGGTGCGAGTAGTTAGCTTACAAGCCTTGTAATTGTTTTATGTATTAAAAAGCCAAGCTTAAGTAGCTTGGCTTTTGTTTTACATGGCGTTTATAAATTACTTTTACAGCATTAAGCTAAAAATGAATTTAAGTTAATCGTTGTTTCTTCATCACCGTTTAGCTGCGTAATCAGTGCATGGCGTAATTTAAAATCAACAGTAAGTGAAATAGTTTGCTCACCTAGTTGCCACGATAAACAACACATACTGCCTTCACCTTGGGCACTAAATTCACCTGCAAACGCGGGGTGTGAATTGCGAATTTTAATTAATTCAATTAAACCTTTTACTACAGGCTTATTTAAGGCTTTGTCGATTATATTTGCATCTAAATATGGGCGGTTAATATCACGGCCAACATTTGTATTAGCTAATAGATCCATATCATTTTCACAGGCAAATAAGCCGCCGTAATATACTTGTGGTACACCTGGTGCAAAAAATTGAATTGCACGCGACAGTAAGTAATCAAAGTCTTTAGCGCCTAATGCGTTGTAGTACGTACAGTTAACTTGATATAAGTCGACATTACTCGCCGCAGCTCCCGTAGCTTGGCGGCTTTGGTTGTTACTGTTGGCGTGCATTGTTTCTACTAGGTTATCAATCTGCTGTGCATTTAATAGCCCTGGCTTGTCGCCCATTGGACCTGCGTCAATAATGCCAATACCGTCGTGTGTATCAAGTACGGTTAAGCAATTGCGTGGCGAAATTTGTAACCATTTGAGCAGTGCATCTACATCGTTGTTAAATAAGCTGTGTAAAATAAGTGGTGGTAACGCAAAGTCGTAAACCATATTTACACGTTTTGCCACTTCTACCTGAGTTTGATAATGGCTATGTATTTCTGCAATGGTTTCCATGCCTAAATCGTTTGCTTGCTTAGATAAGTTATCTAGGTAACCAAATGTTTCATCAAGCATAAAGCAATTAGTGCCCGCTTGCTTAATGGCGTAGCCCGCCGCATCTAAACGAATAATATTTACATTGTTAGCCGAAAATTTAGTAAGTACGTTATTTAAATACGCAACACCGGCTTCTGCTTTTACGTTTATATCGATTTGATTGTCGGTAAAAGTGGTCCAAAAATCATACGTTTGGCCGTCGCCACACTGCATTGGCGTAAAACAGCTACCTGGGCGTGGGCGGTAAATTGCTTTTTGCTCAGCTTCGCTTATACCATTTGGAAATACATCTTCTTTGGTTAAAAATAAATCCCAAAATTCTGATTGCTTACCTTTAGCTAATACATCTTGAAACTGAAAAGACTGCGCCGATACATGGTTAACAATTAGGTCTGCCATTAAGTCGAGATCTTTACCTAATACTTGTATGTCTTCCCAAGTGCCTATTCTAGAATCAACTTCACTATGATCAATAGGGTCAAAGCCAGCATCGCTGCCATCAATAGGATTGTAAAATGGCAATAAGTGCACACCACCAAATACGCCTTTTAAAGGGCCGTTTAAAAGTGTAGTTAGCGCGCCTATATTTTGGCCAGTGATTCGATCAGCGTATGTGATCAATTGAACTTTATTCTTCATCATTGTGTGATTACCATGTTGAAACTTAATCGATTAAGATATATCTTTAACTAGCGAGTAAGAATTTACAAGTAATTTTTAATAATTTTACATACAAATTTCGTGGCTCACGTAATACTACAGTAAGCAACTGACTGACTTACGAAGTGTTAATAGAGAATTTAACGAGGAATAAACACATGACAAAATCACACACACACGTAAGCAGCGACCCACTGCAACAAATACGCTGGCTTACATACATGATGTTTTTTATGTTTGCCATGACCTCTGACGCAGTCGGCATGATAATCCCCGAACTTATAAAAGATTTCGGTTTGAGCATGACTCAAGCTAGTGCATTTCATTACGCTCCCATGGCATTAATAGCCTTTAGTGGCTTATTTTTAGGCTTTTTAGCTGACAGCCTTGGCCGTAAAAAAACCATTATGCTGGGTTTATTAATATTTTCTGCTAGTTGTTTTTTATTTGCATTTAGCACCAGTTTTACTTTCTTTTTAGTATTGCTTTGCTGCATAGGCTTGGCCATTGGTTTATTTAAAACCGGCGCACTGGCATTGCTTGGCGATATTTCGCATAGTAACGACGACCACACTAAAACCATGAACAAGGTTGAGGGCTTTTTTGGCATTGGCGCTATTGTAGGCCCTGCCCTAGTTGGTGTTTTATTAGTGCAAAACGTAAGTTGGACATACCTGTATATTACTGCGGGCGTAATGTGTTTAATTCTTGCTTTATTAGCATGGCGCGCAGACTACCCTGACGTAGTAAAAACAACTGAAAAGCCAGCCTCTTTGGCCACCACCCTAAAAATGGTAAAAAACCCCTATGCACTTGGCTTTTCTTTGGCTATTGCACTTTATGTAGCGACTGAAGTGGCTATTTATGTATGGATGCCAACGCTATTAAAGGACTACACAGGCTCTTGGCCGCTCCTTGCAACTTATGCACTTACTATATTTTTTATACTACGTGCTGCAGGTCGTTTTATTGCCGTATGGTTACTAAACCGTTATAGCTGGCAAGGTGTTATGGCTTATTTAAGCTTAGGTATTGCGCTTTGTTATGTGGGCACACTTATTGGGGGGGTTGATTGGGCTGTAGGGTTATTACCTCTTTCAGGTTTATTTATGTCTATGGTTTATCCAACTTTAAACTCTAAAGGTATATCGTGTTTCCCTGCTGAGCGCCATGGAGCCGTAGCCGGCGTTATATTGTTTTTTACCGCATTATCGGCTGCTTTAGCTCCTTTATTTATGGGTATGATCAGCGATTACTTTGGCCATGTGCGCTATGGTTTTTACTTAGCAACAGGGTTTGCCGTGATTTTATTTGTAGCTATGTTGTTCAATTATTTACGCGACCCATCAATGAGTGCTTTACAAGAAAGTAACCCAACAGCTTAATAAACTTGTATTTCAATACAATAAAAACACCTTAAAAATCAAAATATGAATAATAAAAGAACAAATTAAACACAAAATGATTTGCTTATTGTAAAATATTTGTTATTTTTACTTAATCGATTAAGTAAAAATAACAAATCCTATTGGGATCAACACAACGAGGCGTTCACATGACAACACACAATACACCTTTATATTTAATCAGCGCTTTAGCACTTGCCGTAAGTCAAGGCGTTAACGCACAAGAAACAGACCAAGCAACACCTGAAGCATCACAAAACAAAGGTCTTGAAACAATTGTTGTAACCGGCGTACCACGTCGAACAACAATCATGGCTTCAAGCGTATCAGTTAGTAGCGTGTCACTTGAACAAGTTCAAGTGTCTACTCCTCGCTCAACAGCCGAGGCTTTTAGAATCATCCCTGGTATTCGTGCAGAATCTACAGGTGGCGAAGGCAATGCAAATATTGCTGTTCGTGGCCTGCCAGTTGCTTCAGGAGGTGCAAAATTTTTACAATTACAAGAAGATGGTTTACCTGTACTGCAATACGGTGATATCGCTTTTGGTAATTCAGATATTTTTATGCGATTAGATAACACTGTGCAAACTATCGAGTCGATTCGTGGTGGCTCAGCATCTACTGCAGCAAGTAATGCACCTGGTGGCATTATTAACTTTATCTCTAAAAATGGCGAAAACGAATCTGGCAGTGTGTCTACAACACTAGGCTTAGATTACGACAGCGTTCGTACAGACTTTGAATACGGCACTTACTTAACCGATAGCGTACGTTTTCATGTTGGTGGTTTTGTTCGACAAGGCGAAGGCCCGCGCGAAACAGGTTACACGTCTAATAAAGGTGGCCAAATAAAAGCTAACCTTACTAAAGATTTCGACAACGGTTACGTGCGCCTTTATTACAAACACTTAGACGATAAGAGTGTTGGCTACCTTCCTATGCCAATGTACTCAAATGGTGACTCTATTGCTGGCTTTGATGCACAATCAGACACACCTCACTCAGCGTTATTTACTAAAACAGTACGTTTAAATGGTGAAAACCAAATCAGTAGCGGCGATATCCGCGATGGTATGAATCCAAAGGTTGACTCTGTTGGTTTTGAAGCTGTATTTGATTTAGATAACGATTGGCGTATCGAAAACCGTTTTCGTAAATCATCAATAAGCGGCAACTTTAACTCGCTTATTCCTGCTGAGGTTGGCAGCGCATCATCTATTGCACAGAGTATTGGTGGTGTAGGCGCAACACTCAGTAACGCAAACACGGGAGCTGCATTTAACGACGACCTCGCTATGCGAATTCATACGTTTGACGTAACAATGAACGACTTCGATTCATTAGTTAACGACTTTAAACTAACTAAATCGTTTGATGATGACACCAGCATTACCTTTGGTTATTACGCGTCAACACAAAACATTGCTATGTCGTGGTTATGGAATTCATACCTTATGGAGCTTAAAGGCGACAATGCAGCATTATTAAATGTTACTGCAACTGACGGTACTGAATTTTCAGAAAATGGTTTATATGCATATGGCACACCTTACTGGGGAAACTGTTGCCAACGTGATTACGACACAGAGTACGACACCCGTGCACCATACGTTGCATTCTCTACTAAATTGGGTGATGTAAGCATTGATGCAAGTGCCCGTTACGATAGTGGCGAAGCTCGCGGTAACTACGCAGGTGCCGTAACATCAACTGTAGATATGAACCGCGACGGTGAAATATCAATCCCGGAACAAAATGTTGCTGGAATTGATACAGCAAACGCAAGTCCAGTAAACTACGACTGGAACTATTCTTCTTATTCAATTGGTGCTAATTATCAAATTGACCCAAGCCTTGCTACGTTTGCACGTATTAGTAAAGGTGGGCGTGCAAATGCTGACCGTCTTTTATTTGGTAAAGTACGCGCCGACGGCTCTGTTGCAAAAGAAGACGCTGTTGATGAAGTAAACCAGTTTGAGTTTGGTGTTAAGAAGCGCTTTGATTCGTTATCAGTATTTGCTACTGCGTTTTTTGCCGAAACTGAAGAGCAAAATTTTGAAGCAACATCACAAACGTTTTTTGACCGTGAATACGAAGCAAAAGGGATTGAAATAGAATCTACTTACTTTATTGATGCATGGGATTTTCGCGGTAATTTAACCTGGACCGATGCAGAAATAGCAAAAGATGCGCTTAACCCAGATGTGGTAGGTAATACGCCACGTCGTCAAGCCGATTTAATTTACTCATTAATGGCACGTTACAACTATGAAAAAGGCGCTGCAGGGGTAAGTTTCATTGGTACTACCGATGCATACGCTCAAGATAATAACGACTTGCAATTTGACGGCTACACACAGGTAAATGGCTTTGTAAGCTATGACTTATCTGAAAACCTTAATATTGCGCTTAATGTGAATAACCTATTTGATACAGTAGGTATTACAGAAGCAGAAGAAGGTTCAGTACCTGAAAATAACATTATTCGTGCCCGTACTATTAACGGGCGCACAACGTCGGTAACTTTAAAATACGCTTTTAACTAAATGTGTATTGCGCTGCGGTGAGTAGTCACTGTAGCGCCTTTTAAAGTATGAATAAATAACACCCTTCACGTTTTTTAGCCTAGCCTTGCTAGGCTTTTTAGGATATTCCAAATGACTAAACTCCTGTGCTTAGGCGAGCTATTAATTGATATGCTGCCACAAGATGCTAATAACTCGGCCTATTTACCTATACCAGGTGGCGCGCCTGCCAATGTAGCTGTTGGCTACGCAAAACTCGGCGCAGAGGCTGCATTTTGTGGAGGCAAAGGGGACGACCATTTTGCCAATCAATTAAGTAATGCATTAGCGCAATACAATGTAAATACAGACTATTTATTTACCATTGCAGGCTCACAAACCGCCATGGTTATAGTAAGCCTTGATGACACCGGCGAGCGTAGTTTTGGCTTTTATCGCCATAACACAGCCGATGTACTATTAACGCAGGCGCATTTAGCGCATATAAATTGGCAAGAAATAAGCACACTACACTTTTGTTCAAACACATTAACCGAATCAGCAATTGCCAACACAACAGTTAAAGCGCTAGAACTTGCAAAAGCGAATAATAAGCTCGTCAGCTTTGATGTAAATTTACGCTACAGCTTGTGGGAAAACACAAGCGATATAGCAAGCAATGTAAAAGCCTGTTACACCTATTGTGACATAGTAAAACTCTCGCGTGATGAGCTTAATTTTTTAGCCCAGCATAGCGATACAACGAGCGATGATTACATTCAAATGCTATTAAATACCGGAGTAAAACTGGTATTTTTAACCGATGGACCAGAGCCTGCCACGGTTTACCACAGCGCATTTACGCTTAACGAATCGGCACCAAAAATAAACGCCGTAGATACAACAAGCGCAGGTGATGCATTTATAGCGGGGGTTTTATACTACTTAAATAACTTAGGAAGTGATTTACCACTAGCAGAGAAACTAAATGATAAAGCGAGCGTAAAAGGCGCCTTGCACTTTGCTCTTAAATGTGGCTCTAAAGCGTGTTTAGCTAAAGGGGCATTTCCGGCATTACCTGTGCTGGCTGATGTGATTTAAATGATTAAAGCCCCATATTACGGGGCTTTAAATTAGAGTTGTATCTATTGCTTTATAAAGGTGACACCTTTTGGTATTTCATCTTGGGGTAACCGAGTAGAGTGCATTTGCGATAACAACCATTTGTCGCCCACTTTTGATACAACGGCACTTTCTAACCAATAAATATCAATACTTCTTTCGGTGTTTTTAATATTGGCTTTATTCCAGTAATTAATAAATGCAACATCACCCACTACACGCGAATTTATAACACTAAAATAATTAGTTCTTATAAAGTCAGAAGGCTTAACAACATTTATAAAGTCATTAATAGTCCACACTTCACCGTGCTCTAAAAGTAAAAATGAATCATCTACGGCTGCACGCATTTGCGTGTGGTCAACGTTAGAAACAGCCAAAAAAAGATCGCTCACCGGCGTGAATATATTGTTATCTTTTGCATGTATCGATGCCGAAAATATCAGGAATGTAATAAAGGTAAGTACTTGTTTCATTGTTTTTATAATGTGTAATTTGCTCAATAATAATGAGTGTATTTTAATAGAGCAGTATTAACAATTGAAATAAACCGAATGTAACTACCTAACAATGTTACCCATAGAGCAAAAAAGCACTCTATAAGAGTGCTTTAATTTAATTTTTTCGATCAAGCTATTCATCTAGCCAATCTATGGCTGCGGTAGCATTTTCAAAGTATTGAACCTCACCCGAAATAAACCAGTTACCTATTTTTGCCATTCGAGCTTGCCACTCTTTATTACCGTAAATAGCTACTTTTTTAAATTCTTTAGAGTGTTTAACACCTAACTTTAAGTCATCCCACGCTGCGCGTAGTTCCCAGCCTTCAAGTTCGCTACCATCTATTAAGGCGTTCACGACTGGGTGCTTAACTTCGCCAAGAGCTGAGTTTATCATTGGGGTAATTATTTTGTAGTCGTCGTGAGTAAGCGTACCAACGGCTTTAAGTTTTAAAAAAAACTCTCTTCCTGCACGTTCAAGACCAATCGATAAACCATGTGTTGTGTGTACCATTACTGCTCTCCTTAAATAGGCTGAGTGGTAAAAGTACACCTTCTAAAATTAATTAGTCCTGAACTAAATCAATAAATAGTCCTGAGCTAGATCATTAAATAGTCTCAAATAAACGACTCAATTACGCATTTTGTACGCGAGATATCTGGTTTTCTACATCAGTTAAATGGCCCGTTTTAAGCCATGCTTTTGCACCATTACTTCCCGCTTTAACGTTAACAGAGCTATTAATAGGCACTCTTAACCAACTGTTTTTTACAAGGGTATCGGCTTGCTCATCAAATGAGCCTTCAAGTACTAGCAGCTCTGCTCCGCCTTTTGCGCTTATAACCATGCAGGCGTTGGGCTTAAAGTCCAACAAGCTTACGTCTTCAAAATCGTCTTTGTATAAAGGGGTTACGGCTACATTTTTAAAACTAGGATGCGCCGTACTTTGCATCAAGTCTGTTTGCAAACGCACGTGCGTTCGATCCTCTGGCTGAAACTGCCATAACTTTACAAATATAACGCAGCCATTTTCAGACCCCGGTTTGTGCTTTGATTGCGGTGGATTACGGATATAAGAACCTGCCACAAAGTCACCATGTTCATCTTGAAATACCCCTTCAAGCACAACAAACTCTTCACCGCCTGTATGAACATGCGGCGAAAATTCACTGCCAGGTGCATAACGAACAATAGTCGTTGCGCGAGCAACTTCGTCGCCCACACGGTCCAGTGCTCGTCTATCAACACCCGCCATTGGCGATGCAACCCACGGGAGCGTTTCGCTATGTACCACAACTCGTTTACTAAAATCGGCAGCAATTTTCATATTTGGCTCCTAACCGTAACTCCACTTAAATTTTAAACTAACAACCTAATTAAGCCGCAACACTTGGGCGTTTTGCTACTTTTTCTTGCCATGCAACTAAATGGGTTAACTCATTCGGGATTGCTATTTGTGCAAATCCAGCAAATACCAGCCCAGCATACAATGTAATATCAGCAATACTAAACTGCTCACCAGCAACAAACGCCGATTGCGCTAGTACATCATTAAAATAGCTAAACCCTTGGCGTGCTTTTTCGCCTTGCTTTTCACCCCAAGCCACATTTTGATACGTTTCAAGCTCTGGACCTAAGCCATCAGTTGCATGATGAAAGTAAGTTGCCACAGCGTCAAGCACCATAGATTCTGCGCGTTTTTGCATCATGTTAATTACTGCACGCTCTTTTGCGGTTTCACCCATTAAAGATGGGCCTTCAAATGCGGTATCAATATACTCAGTAATAGCGGTACTTTCTGATATAAATGTGCCGTCATCTAGCTCTAATACGGGCACACCTGCTAATGGGTTTTTAGCTAAGAAGGCTTCTGTTCTGTGCTCACCATTTAATAAATCAACAGCTACAAACTCAACATTTGAAGTGGCATTTTTTTCAGCTAAAGCGATACGAACACGAAGTGGGTTTGGAAAGTTTTCTACATCATAAATTTTCATAGCAATCTCTATCTTTATTGTTTAAAAGTGAATTAATGGCAGCAACCTACCTACCGATAGGTAATTTATAATATTAAACTAAATTTAAGTCAACGTTTAAATTTTTCTGATTTATAGGATTTAACTTAATCATAATAAAACTAGGGGGTTGCTTAAAAATAAAAACGCTTGTAAATAACTACCTACTGGTCGATAATTTTGCTATACCAATTGCATTAAATAAGTGATCTATTATTGCGCTAAGAAAATAGCGCAATAACAAGGCGAAAATTATGACATCTAGTTATTCTATATGAATAATTTTTAACGCAGTTAGTGAGTTGTTTAATGCGATACAATGATCATGTTTTAATAAAATTGGTATTACTGCAGATAGGAAAATATTAAAAGTGAGTAAAAAAGAAGCGTTATTAAAAGCAGCTGAAAACAAGGTGCGCCTTGGCGGGTACAGTAATTTTAGTTTTAGAGAGCTCGCAAGCGAAGTTGGAATTAAGAGCGCCAGTGTGCACTATCACTTTCCGACTAAGGCCGATTTAGGTGCTGAGCTTGCTCATCAATATACTAATTCTTTTTTAGCTGCGTTAGGCGAGCCAAGCGAGCTTAAAGCAAGCGGTAAAAATCCTATTGATGTGTACACTCAGCTTTTTAGAAGTGCATTAGTAACCGATCGTAAAATGTGTTTATGTGGTTTGCTAGGAGCCGAAAGCGATAGCCTTCCAGATAAAGTACGCCTTGAAGTAAAACGCTTTTTTAATCAAAATTTAACATGGCTTAGCGCTGCGCATTTAGCTAATGGTGAACTCAACCCTACTAAAGCGGCTATTCAAACAGTGAGCTTGCTTGAGGGCGCTATGATGATAAGCAAAACGCTCGACGATAACAGTTACTTTGAACTTGCAACTCAGTAATACCTAAATTTAGTACACAAAAAAAGCGAGCTATTCATTATGAATAGCTCGCTTTTTTAATGCTTGAAATAACTTATGTGATTATTAAACCGCTGTTGGTTTAACTTTATGCTTAGAGTGCACAATAGCTAAAACAATTAAGCCAATCACTGTTACTACAGCACCAATAGGTTTACCTAAATCACTTGATAAGTTAAGACCAATTGCGGCAGTACCAATATAAGAAACCGTTACCGCAGTTGCTATAACAGCAGGAACACTCGCAATCCAATGGAATGTACCACGGTCAAACAAGTACTTAGTGGCAAGCCATAATACGCTTGTAGAAAGCAGCATGTTTGAAAATGCAAAGTAGCGCCAAATTAATGAAAAATCGAGTTTCGTCATAAAGTAAGCAATAGTAAGTATAGGTACAGCCACTAATAAGCGATTACGTAAACTTTGCGGAATATTAAACGCATCAACAACTGTTAAACGTAATGAGCGGAACGCTGTATCACCAGAAGTAATTGGGAAAACGGCTACTGCAATAATTGCCATTATACCGCCAAATACACCTAAGTAACTGTTAGCTACATGATTAACAACTAAACCTGGACCACCTTGGTCAAGCAACGCTTTTAAGCCCGCGTAACCATCTGGGAACGCTGCAATACCAGCAAGTGCCCATACACAACCTACAATACCTTCACACATCATAGCGCCGTAATAAACAGGACGTACGTATTTTTCGTTAGTTAAACAGCGCGCAATAATTGGCGCTTGAGTAGAGTGAAAACCACTAATAGCACCACAGGTAATTGTTATAAACAACAATGGCCATGTTGGTAATCCATCTGGATTTGGCTCTAAAAAGTCATGTGCGTGGTCAGCTTCAAAGTAAGCTAAAAAGTCACTTGGTACCGGTAAGTGCGGCGCATTAATTAGTAATGAAATAGCAATTGCCACTGTCATTACAATCATTAGCGCACCAAAAATTGGGTAAAACTTCGTGATAATTTTATCAATTGGTAGCAAGGTAGCTAAAAAGTAATACGCTAAAATAGCGAGTACCCAAAAGGTATTATTTGCCAGTATTGTACCTTCAAAGAAATCAAGGTTACTTAGCAAACCTGCAGGGCTCATAATAAATACTACACCTACAAAAAACAGTAGCATGGCAGTAAATACAAGCATAAAGCCTTTAAATACGACGTTGTAATAATGGCCTGCGATTTCTGGTAGGCTTTTACCGTCTTCTTTTATACTCATTACACCTGAGAAGAAGTCGTGTACAGCGCCACCTAAAACATTACCAAGTACTATCCATACTAGTGCAACTGGTCCGTATAAAGCACCTAAAATTGGGCCAAATATTGGACCTACGCCAGCAATGTTTAAAAACTGAATTAAAAATGCTCGTACAGGGTGAATAGCTACGTAATCAACACCTTCGCTAAAGCGTTTTTGTGGTGTGTCAGCAGTTGAATCCAAACCGGCTTGTTTTTCAACAAATGGGCTGTAAAACTTATAGCCCAGTATTAAAATAGTGAGGCAGATAAAAAAGATGATCATAAAGCACGTTTCTCTTTTTGTATTTTAGTTATAGAGCGCATTGTGTGTCGCCCCGCCTTTTCAATCCGTGAATAATCGACGAACAATAACAAAGCTTCAACCCTCAAACAATAAGACGTTTAGCTAATACAATAATCGATATAAGCCACTATTTACGCAACCTGCACACTTAACGCTCCACATTGAATATTTATTACACACGTCTTATTTTGGGCACAAAAAAAGCGGTTAAACTTTTACGTTATAACCGCTTTCACACACAATGTTTTTTAAAGTGGGTTCATAAATTCACTAATTTGTTGATGCGTTAAAGTAGGTGTTGCGCCAGAACTTTCGGCGACCATTGCTCCAACGGCACATGCAAAGTCAACGGCATATTGCGCGTCGTCGTTGCTACAAAGCTGATAAATTAACGAACCTAAAAACGAATCCCCTGCGCCAACAGTGTCAATTACGCTAATTAAATAACCTGAATTATAAAAATTTTCGCCTTTGATTGTTAATAAAGCACCGTGGCTGCCTTTAGTTACACATAAGTAATCGGTATTTGTTTGCTGTGCTATAAACGCTAAATTTTGTTCAAGCGAATGAAACTTACAACCCATCGCTTTTGCTATTTCGTATAGCTCTTCATCGTTTAACTTAATAAAGTCTGCTTTATTCATTAAATCTACAAGTGTTTCTAGCTTGTAATGCGGTGCACGTAGATTTACGTCAAATACTTTAAAGTTTGCTACATCAACTAGTTGATTTAACGTTGCTAAAGACGCTTCGCTTCGCCCAATTAGGCTGCCAAATACAAACACATCGCTACTTTTAACTTTACTAAGCAACTCATCAGTAAGCGCTATATTATCCCACGCAGTGTCTGCCACTATTTCATAACTTGCAGAGCCACCACTGTCGAGCGTTACCTCAACCGTGCTAGTTTTTTTGTCACTATTAATAGCAATGTATTCGCAGCTTACGCCTTTGCTAGTAATTTCGCCAAGTAACTCAGCGCCTAACTCGTCGTTACCTACTGCACTTATCATGTCGGCTTTAATGCCTAGTGAGTTAATACGCACACACATATTAAGTGGCGCGCCACCTAAGCGTTTACCTGAATCAAAACAATCCCACAGCACTTCGCCAAAGCAGCTAACACTTACGTTTTCGCCTGATTTATGATTAATTAAAATGCTCATAATTAGTTACTCTTTTGATCAAGTACAGCCTGCATAATGGCTTTAATTTTACTATTAGGTGCATACAACGCAGCAATCGACTTTTTATATTCAGCAGTAAACGTTTCGTTATGCTCAAGCTTACCAAACAAGCTCGTTAACTTTAAAAATGCAATCGGGCTAGTTTGAGTCTCTTGCGCGTAAGAATTAAGCTCTTTGTGCATCGCATCTTGAATTTCAAGCTTTTCGCCGTTTTCACTTAAACCTTTATCGCTGTATAAACACCAAGTTGCAATAACAAGCGTTGCCAGTGACACATCGCGACCTTGTACTAGGTTTTCGTTAATTGTGGCAATTAAAAACTTAGGCAGTTTAGCTGAGCTTTCACTACAGATACGCGCTAGGCTGTCTTTAATATTAGGATTAGCAAAACGCTCTATTAACGTATCTTTGTAGCTTTCAAGGTCAATGCCTTCAAGTGGTTCAAGATTTGGCGTTACTTCTTTATCCATAAAAGCACGCAGGTATGTGGCAAATAATTCATCAGATACCGTTTCGTCAATAGTGCCATAGCCATGGATTGAACCTAATAAACCAAGCACAGAATGCCCTGCATTAAGTAAACGTATTTTCATGGTTTCATAAGGCGTTACATCAGTAACAAACTGTGCACCAACAACATCCCAATTTGGGCGAGAGTCACTAAATGTGTCCTCTATTACCCATTGTGTAAACGACTCACAGGTAATTGGCCACTCGTCGCTAACACCATATGCATCAACCACGTAATCAATATCACTCTTTTTAGATACGGGTGTAATACGGTCAACCATCGCATTTGGAAACGATACGTTTTGCTCAATCCACTCACTTAGGTCTTTGTCTTGCTCTGTAGCAAAGGCTAAAAGCATTTTGCGTGTTACGTTACCGTTGTGCTGAATGTTATCGCACGACTGCACTGTAAATGCGCCTAAGCCTTGCTCTTTACGCAGTTTTAACGCAGCAGTAATGTAACCAAACGCTGTAATTGGGTCGTTCGGGTTATTAATGTCGTTAATAATATCTGGATTACTGTAATCAAATTCGCCCGTTGCAGGGTTAAAGTTGTAGCCGCCTTCGGTAATAGTAAGCGACACAATTTTAGTATCGCTGTGCGCTAACTTATTAATTACCGCTTGTTTGTCCTCTGGAGCAAACAAAAAGTCGATCATTGAGCCTATTACTTTGTTATCTATTTTACCGTCTGGGTGTCTAACAGTAAGCGTATAAAGGTAATCTTGCTGCTTTAAAATATCACGCAGACCACGGTTACCCTCTAAAAGGCCAACACCACATATGCCCCATTGCTCAGAGCCTGGGGTTTTTAAAAGCTCGTTAACATATACCGCTTGATGAGCACGATGAAAACCGCCCACGCCAATATGAACAATACCGGCTTTAACTGCGCTACGGTCGTAGGTTGGTGTATCAACATGGCTTGGTAATTGAGCCAAGCTTTGTTGGTTTAGCCCTGTAACTAGAGCGTCAGTGTGTTGATGTTGCGTCATGGTGCGACCTTACTAAACAAAAATAAAATATAAATTACGATACTGTATTACGATAAGTAATTACGATGCTGTATTGAGTACTTTATGGCGTTTTAACGACCAGTACGCAGTAACAAAATAAATAACAGTACAAATAAAACAGGCTATTTCGAATTGCGATTTATTAGCGCTGTACATACTCATAGTTTCACTGAAAAACATCACCTGGCTTGCAAATATAAAAATAATAACCAGTGAAACCGTAGAAACCGCATTAAGTACTTTGGTAAATACAGAGCGGTCAATTACTGGCTTTGGAATGTCTTTAGCTTCAGCAGCTTGATATTCTTTAATATCACGTTGCTCTTGCTCTTCTGCTGCAATCTCTTGTGTGTAATCTTCACCGGCGCCGTATTTTTTAGCTAAAAGCGTATAAATAACGATTGTGAAAATCCACGTAGGAATAAACAAATAGTAAAACGACATTACATCAATAGCATTTAAACCAAATCCAAACACAAGTGCTAACGCCCAAGATGCTATAGCCGGTACGCTGCGGGTAATGTTTTTATATTTAGCCCAGTAACGTGTTAGGCCAATTTTAGGAAATAACACATGTTCAGCAAACACAATGCCGCCTACTGGCACAACTAATAAGCCTGCATAGGTAAGTAGCGGAAGCATTTGTGAAAATACAAACGGGAAACACGCAATAATCACGGTTACAACACCTACAATAGCGGTTGTGCGTTCACGTGATTGATTAACAAATATAGATTGTGCTGCAAGGCCTGCACGGTAAAGGTTTGCGTTAGCTGTAGTCCAACCGGCAATAATTACAATAACAAAGCCAGTCCAACCTAATGCATGGTATGCAACATCTCCCGGATCAAGTGATGAAATAGTTGTTTTAAGTAATACCGCAACACCTGCGCCCATAATACCGGCAGAGATCCACGCTAAGTAATGACCAAAAAACATGCCCACGCCAGAAAACAAGCCATAGCTTTTGCGTTTAGCAAATCTAAAAATAGCCATGTCGATTAAACCAAAGTGAGTAATTGAGTTAGCAGCCCATGCAAAGCCAATCACTTCTAATAGGCCAATACCTTTTTCACCATCGGCATTGGTGCCCGTCCATATGGAGGAGTCGCCTATGGTCATAAAGTCGCTAAAGCTAGTTAAAGAGGTAGAACCTAATACGTGATTTGAAAGCTCAGGGAATAACGCGAACGAACCTGCAATAAATATAACAAATAGCCACGGCGCACACAGTTTCGAAAAGTCAGCAACCGTAGAAAAGCCATACATCGCAACAAACACAACAATAGAGCCAACAGCTAAAACAATGGCTACAAACCAAAAGCTATTTGGATACCAATCAAGTTGTGCAGGTATATCAAACAAAAACCGCACGGCGGTGGAGGATACCGTGATCATAGCGGCCGATATAACACTAAAAATAACCACGTTAGCCCAGTTATAGAGCTTGGTCATTGAGTTACCAGCAATTTTGTTTAAGTAGTTATATAAACTTAAGCGGGTTTCTACTGCAATGGGTGCAGTAATCAGCCACCAAGAACACATTGCTAACAGGTTACCTATTAATAAACCCAGTAGAATGTCGATGGTTGAAGCGCCTAATGCAACAAACGTTGCACCAATAACAAATTCAGTAGCCGCAACATGTTCGCCAGCATATAGCCCTGCAAAATGTTTCCAGCCGTGAAGCTTATTATTAGCAACAGGAAGTTGCTCTTCGTTTACATCTTTAAATGTTTGTGTGTGTGGACTCGTTGCCATGGTATTTCCTATTGTTAACAGCAAAGTATTTAATACCTAAATACTTTGCCTTTTATAATTTGGCTTATAAACGCATGATGTTTCGCCATGTTTTGTTTTATTTTTAGTAAAGCAAAACCATCTACATTTATATTTTGCGTTTGCTTGCCTGTCAGTGTGTAAGGCGAGCAAATCGCGTTTAAAACTTTGTTTATTTAAAAAGCTGCGTGTTTACTGCTTTTTAAGTGCAGGGTATGCACTAAAAAAATCTTGCCAATGCGTTAAATGATCAACATTTGGGTAAGCACTGTGCACATGATTAACAGAGCCTTGCATATGTTGCCCACCGCTGTAATGCAGTACTTGCATGTTGGCGTCGATTCCTGCATTTACGCCGGCTTTACTGTCTTCAATCACTAAACAATGCTCTGGCTTTACACCCATTTGTTTAGCTGCATGTAAAAATAAATCGGGTGCTGGTTTGCCACGCTTAACTTCGCTGCTGGTAAAAACCGTATCGCTAAAGTACTTACTTAAACTCACTACGCTCAACGCTTTTGCGGTGCGTGCTGGGCTGCTGCTAGTAGCTATACAAATAGGCACAGCTAAATTGTTAAGTACGTCTTTTATACCGTCAGTCGTGGTTAGTCCGGTTTCAAATTCGTTTAATAGTGCCTCGCGGTAGTCACCTTCAAAGCTTTCAGGAAGAGTGACATTAAATGCATCCGCTATTTTTTGGCTTACTGTTTTAAAGTTGCAGCCTAAAAAGTGTTGCTGTACATAAGCGCGGTCAATCTCAACGCCTTTTTCAACAAGCATATTAATGAGTACTTGTGCGCTTAAAATTTCGCTATCAATAACAACGCCATCACAATCAAATATCACTAGCTCAATATTAGTATTCATCTTGTCACCTTATTAAAACTGTTTGGTTTAGCTAATTTAAGTATAACGAGTTAAGCGCGATTGATATTGTGCAGCTTTTTAGTGCAACTCAATAATGAGCATAAGCCCACCGATTGAGCATATTCCCTTTATTGCACGAATATGTCAACACACTGTAAGTATAAAACGCACCAGCTTGGTGAAAATACACTCAGATAAAACTAAAAACCTTTGTATTTAATCAACTTTATAAAAGCATATTGCGACCAAGGTCGTAGTAAAAAAATTCCGTTAACGTAAAAAGTGCTCCTGTTAATTTATTTCATCTGTTTTACAAATCACATCAATCTAATTAATCAGTTTTACCGAAGTTAATAAAATCAATACTATCGTTAACAGATTAACAGCCTGCACCACTGCCGGCACTTTTAAATAGATGAGGTCGACAATGAATACTCAAATAAACAAAACAAAATTAACACTAACTGCACTAGCACTTGCAATGGCATTACCGGCAAGCGCAGCGACAACACTTACTAAAGATAACGGCGCAGCTGTTGGCGACAACCAAAATTCAATTACTGCAGGCGAACGTGGCAGTGTATTACTAGAAGACGTGCAACTAATTCAAAAGCTACAACGCTTTGCACGTGAGCGTATTCCTGAGCGTGTTGTGCATGCTCGTGGTACTGGCGCACACGGTGTGTTTGTAGCATCAAAAGAGCTAGACGATTTAACAATTGCAGCACCTTTTGCACAAGCAGGTAAAGAAACAGACGTATTTGTTCGCTTTTCATCTGTAATCCACTCTAAAGGTAGCCCAGAAACACTGCGTGACCCACGTGGCTTTGCAACTAAGTTTTACACAGACCAAGGTAACTGGGATTTAGTAGGTAATAACTTACCTGTGTTCTTTATTCGTGATGCAATCAAATTCCCAGACATGGTGCACTCTTTAAAGCCATCTCCGGTTGATAACATTCAAGATCCTAACCGTGTATTTGATTTTTTCTCGCATGAACCAGGTTCTACACAAATGCTAACGTGGGTTTACAGCGACTACGGTACACCAGCAAGTCTTCGTAAAATGGACGGTTGGGGTGTACATGCATACAAAATGATTAATAAATCGGGTGATGTTAAATACGTTAAGTTTCATTGGGTAAGCCAGCAAGGCATTGATAACCTTGACGCAAAAGAAGTGGCAAAAGTACAAAGCCAAAACTTTCAACATTTAACACAAGATTTATACACTGAAATAAACAGAGGCAATTTCCCAAAATGGGATCTGTACATTAAAACGCTTGATCCATCGCAGCTTGATGACTTTGATTACAACCCGTTAGATGCAACAAAAATGTGGTTAGATATTAAAGAAACTAAAGTAGGAACAATGACCTTAAACCGTATGCCAACTAACTTCTTCCAATCTACGGAACAAGTAGCAATGGCACCGGCAAACATTATTCCAGGTATTGAGCCATCAGAAGACCGTTTATTACAAGGTCGTATGTTTTCTTACGCTGATACACAAATGTACCGCCTAGGTGCTAACCACCAGCAATTGCCAATTAACCGTGCAAAAGTTGAAGTGGTTAACTACAACCAAGACGGCGCAATGAATATTGGTAACACGACAAGCAATGTGAACTACCAGCCAAGCCAAGAAAACGTAGCTGAAAACCCAATTGCACGTAGAAGTAACACAGAGCTTAAAGGCTTTGTACAACAAGCCGCGATTAAAAAGCAGCAAAACTTCGCGCAAGCAGGTGTTATATACCGTGGTTTTAGCAAGCAAGAACGTACAAACCTAATTAATAACCTAGCAGGCGATTTAGGCAAAGTGCAAAACAGCAGTGTTAAACACAAAATGCTTAGCCACTTTTACAAAGCAGATAGTGAGTACGGTACACGCTTAACTAAAGCTGTAAACGGCGACCTTAAAATGGTTAAACAACTAGCCGCTAACTTGTAAGTAGCTAGTTGTAATTAACTAGCTGTAAGTAATCAGTTGTAAAAATTAGTCCCAACTAAGCAAGCAGCTATATAAGCAACCACAATTATGAGGAAGGGATAACCCCCTTCCTCTTTTTATAAGAGACAATTGTTATGCGTAATTTATTAATTATAGTCGCTCTACTACTGAGCTTTACCAGTAGCGTTTACGCTCAAAATACCCCAAGTACACAAACACCCAGTACGCAAGTTGAAAGCCAACATTCTGCAAAAACACAATACCAAAGCTTATTTGCTTATTACTTTGCCGCAGCACGTACAAACGACACCGCTGTAATAGAGCAATTTGTAGATGCTGGTATTCCTATCGACAGCTACAACAATAAAGGCTACACCGCGTTAATGATTGCTACTTACCATGGTAATAAAAACACGGTTAACACACTTTTACACTTAGGCGCTAATGCCTGTCTAGAAGATAACCGTGGCAACACAGCGCTAATGGCCGCTATTTTTAGAGGTGAATTTAGTATAGCTAAAACATTCGTATCACTTGATTGCGACAACGCGCATCAAAACAAAGCCGGTCAAACAGCCGAGCAATTTGCACAAACATTTGGTCAACAAAAAGTTATAGAGTTACTAGCGCAGGTAAATAATGCAAAATAATCTGCACGCAACAAAAAGCCCTAAAATAATAGGGCTTTTGATTTACTAAATATATGTTCAAATTAAACGTACTTACTCTAAAAACAGTGTGTTTATTAAGCTTTCTTGTTCTTTTCCAGCTTCATGTTTTAATGCTCGTATAAAATCCATAGAATTGGCGGGACTGTTTGGATAACCATGATTTTTCCAAACCAACTTGAGCGCATTAATAATGGGTTCATCCCCAATAGCAGCGCGTAGCTTAGCAAAGACAATGGTTGCTCGCGAATATTGGTCAAAGCTTTGTGTAGCATCAACCAAGGCTGTTCGCTCCTTTATGTTCATCAGCATACTTTGCTCATAGCGTGTTGTTTCATACTCAACCAGCGCTTGCATTGTCGCTTTCCCATAACGCTGCTCTATAACAACAAGCTCAATATACTTTGCCATAGACTCCACTAAAAAAGCGCTATCTGAAAATACCCCATTACCAATATCATGGCCAAACCATTGATGCGCGGTTTCATGAACTGCACGGCGATAGCGTTGATCAAAGCCTGCATTAGCGCTTGGCTTTGATCTAAAACCAACACTGTCTTCAATAAGTATAAGTTGCGGCAATGCATAACCTGTAGCACCAACACTAGGCGAGCCTATTAAACTCAATTGTTTTGCTCTATAAGGGCTTATATTATTAAGCCATTTTATTGTATCGCCCATTGCGCTAAGGTTTACAGCTATAGACTCCGCTCGTGCTGGCTCGTTTTTATCTTTAGCAAACACGTTTAATATCACGCCATTTTGCTGTTTGGTAACAGGGGAATAAGGCACCGTGACCCAAGCTGGGATTGCATTTATGGGTGTACGAGTCTCAAAATGAAATATTTCGCGGTCATCTTTGCTGGTACGTGATATTTCCTCTCCTTGGGTTATAACCTGATAACCCCTTCTTGTACTCACTTTACTCGACATAGTAAGCCACTGGTAATGAGTACTTGCTTTCGCCGTTTTAGCAAATAGCTTCGTGGGTCTAATCACCGACTTCACTTTAAGTGCGTGTTGCTGACGAAGTATAGGATCGGTTAATTCATAATTATCTTGATAGCCAACAGTCGGCAATAAAGGCACTGATCGTATATAGCTAAATTCAGGGGTTATTATCTGATGGCCTCTTACTGGCCAAAGCTTAGCTTGATGAACATCAAACCGTGTAACTAGTTTACGTATTTCTCCTGGCTGCATTTCATTCTCAAACTTAAACACAGCTTGATTAAGCAAGGGAAAGCTTTTAGCCCTTTGCGCGCCATCGATTTCAATATCGGCCCATTTATAAAAACCAGAGCGCCCAACCAATATCTCTTTAATAGGATCTTGATGGGTGTTTTTTAAGGTATATATTAAGGAAAAATGAGCTTGCTGCTGATGCGGATAAAAGCCTACATTAGCATCAATGTGCACAATGTTTGGCTGTGCTACATTGCGCCATTGTGAGAATGCTTTTTCGTATTGTGCTTTGAATGCCTCGCGTTTATGCGAGTTGGTTAAAGGCTTCTCCTCAACCAGTCTTAAATGCAATTGAGTAAATAGTGCCACAGTAATAAGTAAAGGTATAAGTAACCAAAAATGTTTAACCCCCATTACTCTTTGGCTCAACCCGGCACCTCGGTGATTAAAAATCCCCGTAATTATAACTAAACTTATACACGCCACTAACCAAACTGATATATAAGGCCAATAACTACTTATACTTGCACGATAACCCCAAAAGTTATCAGGTGCCTGCAAAGGCGTCCAACCAACACTCCACAATGTATGCGTGAGGCCAAGGCTAGTCATTATCGGTGTAAATTTGATCAGTAAAATAACAGCAATTAGCAAACCCGCAATAAGCTGCGAACGACACAAATTAAATACACACAAAAATACACACGCAATAATGGCAAGCACAATTGCCATCAAAAATAAAATGGTTAAATGTACTTCAAATTGATATGCACTGTGTAAAAACCACTGAGCTGCACTTGCCCCTAATAAGCTCATTGTTAAAAAAAACAATATCATAGTACCTAGGGCCAATAACTGACTGTTTAAAAAGTAATATGTTTTGAGCGGTGTGGCAGCGATCAGCTCAGCTATATTATAGTATTTAGCGAAACAGCTTACTTGCCAGCTCCACAAAGCCATTAATAAAGTGCCAAACAACAATTGCATATCAAATGCATAATAACTGATCGCATCAAGGCTTGTGGTGCTCAGAACACTCATTGGTTCAACATAACCAGACGACGAGGCAACACTATTAAAAACTATCACCGGCCAAACAAAAATAATCAGTAAAGTAACAGGGTGTGAAACCAAATTAACCAGCGTAATTTTGTATAAACTGGCCATCATCAAAAATGGTTTTTTTGTGACTTTCGCTGTTTTATATTCAGCGGGTTCTAACGTGTTGTAACGAATGTATTCGTTAGTATTTTTACCATTTTCACTCTTTAATAATGTGTGTTTTTTATTTTTACTAAAAGTAATATAAAAAATACCAACAGCAAGCATACTCACAACAACGCGATTAATAGCAAATGAAGCTCCTAATGAATTGGTTAAACTGTTTATTACGGCTGTGTATGCAAAAGGGTCAAGCCAAACAAATAATGTATAAAATCGATTGCTTATAATACTACTTCCAGCAAGCATTGGATTTCCGGTAATACTTGCAAGCATTATGTAGCCTATCCACAACACTGTAAAAACAACATAATTGGGTAATGAATTAGCTGATTTATGGCAAACAAAAAAGGCAACAACAACTAAAAAGCAGCTATTTGGTAACAACACTAAAAAGCTATTAAATACAGTAAAAGAAACCATATTTGGTATATAGCCCAATTGCCTTACTTGCATGTATATCATTACTAAATCACTGATTAAACTAATAATAAAAACCAAGCAAATCAGTAAGCATACTCTTGCTAAACTGCGCTTAAATAAGCTAGTTTGCGTAGCATAAATAAGCTCCTGCATTGACGCGTGCTGATCTCGTAAAAATATAACGGGCGCCAATACTCCTACAAGCACAGGTAACTGCATCATTTGTAGCATTGTAATATTTAACTTAAATTGTTTTAACGAATTAACTTCAACTGCTGCAAGCCCAGAGGACAACATAACCGCAAATACCAAAGGGATAATAATGCACAGCCAAACAAGTGGTTGGCGCACTGCATATCGCCACTCATTAATAATTAACATGTTTGACTTCCTTCATTGAGTGCAAAAAAGTACTTGTCTTGAAGCGTAGCGGGCGAGTTTATTGCATTTTGTGCAGGCGCTGTGTCTGCATAGACATGAAATGACGCTCTACCATAGCGATGGCTCTTACTTAATACATGCTGATTTGGTATGCCCGTAGGTAAACTTTCGAGCTGCCAAATCTTACCTTCTAAAGGAACTAGTAACTCTTTTACGTCACCGCTTTGTATGAGTGCTCCTTGATCTATAATGGCCACGTAGTGACATAAATTTTCTACATCTTCAACAATATGGGTCGATAACAATACCAACCTATTTTGACTAATACTAACGAGTAAATTATTTAAACTTTCTCGTTCCACAGGATCGAGCCCAGCAGTGGGTTCATCCATAATAATTAGCTTTGGGTTACCTAACAAAGCCTGAGCCACACCAAAACGCTGCTTCATTCCTCCCGAAAAATTAACGACCTTTTTATTAGCAAACTGAGTCAAATTGGTTAGCTCAAGTAAACTATTAATTTGGTTTTTGCGTGCATTACCATCTATGCCTTTTAATACGGCAATATGCTCAAGTAACGCCCGACAACTCATGTTGGGGTACACGCCAAAATATTGTGGTAAATAGCCTAGCTGCGATCTAAGCGCATCTGGTTGGCTAATCACATCAAGGCCATTAAAATTAATATGTCCGGAGTCGGCATTTTGTAAACACGCGAGTGTGCGCATAAGTGTTGATTTACCCGCTCCATTAGGGCCAAGTAGACCGACCATACCGGCGGGTAGAGTGATCGTCACATCATTCAAAGCCTGCGTACCATCTGCGTATTTTTTGTTGATATTTTTCAGTGTAAGCATTAGTTTCATCCTTAATTGGTATAGCACAAGCTTAAGAAAGCAAGTCAATACAAGCGAGAAAATAATGGTTAACGTATTGAAATAAATGATGAACATAAAAAAGTAACGTTGGTCATTTAAATATGACCTTTCATCATTTAAATAAACGGCCTAGTATGCTTAAAACGGTTACTAACCCTATGAAATAAAATAATTATTTTAAAAATAAATTATGATTGAAACAATTTTATGGATAAACTAGCGCGCTCAGCGTAGTGAATTGTGCAAAGGTAATGTTTAAAATAAAAAGACAATTTTATCTAAGCATATCTGCTCAGAAACTATAATAAAAACGGAGTCACATATGCAGCAAGCTAATACACCAATATGGCAACGCTTTAGCATTACCCAGCTAATAATTTTTTTACCGCTAATAGCCGCTATTATGCTCGACTCTCATATACGCTTTTTGTCATCACATATGGATTCAACGAGCCAATATCTGGCTATTAATATTCAACTTTTTTTACAGTGTATTCCCTTTTTTATTGCCCATGCGTTTGCATATCGTTTATTACTTACACCCGCAATCATAGTTTGGCTGTTAGGCTTTTTAGCCTATCCATCTCTCTTGCTAGTATTTAATAACCAACTTCTTAACTTTTCGCAATGGCAATACCTTGATGCACAATGTTGGACACTGTGCGCATCTACAAGTGGCATATGGCTTATTACTAAACGCACTAATAAAAATAACAATGTGTTGAGTAATAAATGGCTTAAATCCTTGTTTTCACTTGATACAGTCGTGTTTATAGTACTTTTAGGTTGGGCAATAGTTACATCAAGCATACTCAATACGCACACTGATCCTATGTTAAACCAGCCTATTGAGCCTGTTATTGATGTTTATAAAGTATTCACACAGTTTGATACTTTTTTGGGTTACCTTTGGCAAATTACTGTTTGTGCCGGATTAGTATATGGAGTGTATTTATTAAATAGATATTTATTAATACGCTACGTATTAACCTATCATGGCGTATTAATATTTTTGTTTGCAAGTTTAATAAGCCTCGTTGTACTTACACCTATATTAACATCGTGCTTGCTACTGTTACCTATTAACGATTTACCCTCAGGCATTGCTAACTTAACACCAGGCGGTAATGATAATATTTTCAGCCCTGAAAATTATCAGTTCGTATTTTTGTTTTTAGCTATAAGCACACCGATTATTTTAGCGTTTGAACGACAGCAACAACACGTTCAAATTAGCAACATTGCCCAGCAACAAACAAAAACAGAGCTAATGCTACTTCAGCAGCAAATTAACCCTCATTTTTTATTTAATACATTAAACAACCTTTACGCGCTGACATTAAAAAAAGCAGATAATGCACCAGATCTTGTTATGCAATTAGCTAATTTACTGCGTTACAGTGTTTATGAAGGCCAAAAAGCACTGGTGAGTTTAGAAAAAGAAATTAATTACTTAAAAGGTTTTATTGCATTGCAGCATTTACGAAGTGCTGAGCGCTGCAACTTTGATGTGCAATGGCCTGAATATCAACAACACTATTTAATTTCGCCACTACTGTTAATAATGATTTTAGAAAACGCGATAAAGCATGGTGTAGAGCCCACCTCACAAAAAGTAACGGTTGTGTTTAAAATCACCATGGCCGATAACATACTAACGCTATTTTCCTCTAACCCTATTCTACCTAATAACAATTCAGAGCATGGGATGGGACTTAACAATTTACGCCGTAGGCTAACTCTTTTATATCCAAATAAGCACACATTAATTATTAATGAAAATAAAAACCTTTGGCAAACCACACTTAAATTGGAGCTGGCTGCATGCTAAACACAATAATTGTTGATGACGAGCCGCTCGCGCATGACGTTATACTGCATCATTTAAGTGCCCATAAAGATATTAATATAAGCGGACAGTACCTTACCGCTAAAGATGCATTATGTGCTTTAGCCACATCATCTATTGATTTGTTATTTTTAGACATAAACATGCCCGAACTATCAGGCATTGCATTACTAAAAGTGCTCGCGAATCGACCACAAGTGATTATTATTAGTGCGTATCAAGAATATGCTTTAGCCGGTTTTGAGCTTGACGTAACTGACTACCTACTAAAACCAGTCTCTGCGCAACGCCTTGAACAAGCACTCAATAAAGTACGGAAAAAAAGAAAACACATAACGCTAAATCCCAAGGCACCTCTGACTATTACGCTTAAAATCGATCGTGAAAAACATAAAATTCAATTAAGCGACATAGACATGTTTGAAGCGTATGGAAATTATGTAAAAGTATGGCAAGGTGAAAAAGCATTACTTGCAAGCTGTACTCTCAAATACATATTGCAGGAACTTGATACTTCATTTATTCAAGTCCACAAATCTTACGTTATTAACAAACACAAAGTGGTTGCGTTAAGTAATGAAAGCGTTCAACTAGCATCAGGCGTGTCAGTTAAAATTGGCAAGTCATTTAAACAACAAGTGCGCGACATTATTTAATCTGAGGTCTTGTTTTATGTTTACCTAAAACATAACTTTAAGCTCCCCCTAACAACGACTCTAGACTTTAGCGCTTAACCTTTGTGGCTTTTCTCGCGTTACAAAGTAGCAAATTAGCGAGCCCACTGTTACCAGTACAACCCCTTGCCAAAACGAAGCACTCAGCGTAATAGATAAATACAACGCCGAAATAATACTAGAAAACACCGGTGTAAAGTACGAAAGCGTACCCAACAGCATTAAGTTACCGCCAATAATAGCTTGATTCCACAGTGCATAACCGCTCCCCACGACTACACCGGCTAATAATAACGTCATGCTTGAGCCCAGTGAAAACGTTAATGGCGCTTCATTACTAAAACCATATTGCGCCCACAAACTCATTGCCGTAACAGTAAAAAATAACGTAATGGCATTTTTACCATTACTCAGCTTTTGAGTAACTACGCAATAAATAGCCCATATAAACGCTGCAGCTAATGCCATTAGGTAAGTAGCAGGATTATCAGCAAAGTTAGTAACAAGCGTATCGAGTGACATTTCTTGATCGCCCGTAATACACCAAGCAACCCCTAAAAAAGCAATAATCATGCTTGGGTAAACCCAGTAACTTACTTTTTTACGACCAATAATAATAGAGAGCAGTATTGTTAGCGTGGGCCATAAATAATTAATAACCGCCATTTCCATTGCCTGATGACGACTATTTGCCATACCAATAGAAAGCGCCAAGCAAATTTCGTACGATACAAATAATAAAGTACCTACTACCAAGTAGCGTTTCGAAAAACCACTAAACTTGGGCACTCCCATAACCAAAATTAAAAATATCGCACTGACAGAATACATAGCCGCAGCACCACCAATGGGGCTAAACAACTCAGAAATATCCCGTAGTAATGCAACTAAGCAACTCCACAGTAATATTGCAGCGACTCCATATAGTGTATATTTATTTTTGTTTATAAAATCCATTTGCCAATCCAAAAGTACTACTCGTAAATTTGAAACTAAACTAACAGTAATTATTTAATTAAACAATAAGGGTCTGTTGATCTTTCAAGGTTAAATTTGCAGCAGTCTGTTTGGTATTTAGGCAAGGCAGAGCCTATATAGTGTGGTTATTCCCCATTAATGGGCGATAACGTAGCATTAATGCCAAACAGGCGCTGCCCAAAGGGTTCTTCCTAGGGGCTACTTACTCTTTGTTGCTCGGTTTTTACTTAGCCCACTAGGTTACAAATCTCGCGCCGCGATTAAATAGCCCCTAGTTTGAACAAATTTTAATCCGCAAATATCAACAGACCCTAAAGTTAATAGCTTAAACCTCTCGCCTGTTTTTAACATTCACCCTTTTTAGTAATTGACCTTTTGGTCAGTAAAGCTACAATCAATCAATACGTTAAACACGCAAACTCAACAATGACCACACAAATAAAGCCAAATAAAAAAGAAATTACACGCGAGAAAAACCAAAAACTAATTCTAAATGCCGCCGAGCAATTGTTTTCGCAATTAGGTTACGACGGAGCAAGTATGAGCATGGTTGCTAAAGAAGCGCAGGTGCCAAAAGCTAATATTTTGTATTACTTTAAAAGTAAAGATGGCCTGTATGAGTCTGTGATCGACCGCATAATAGCTAATTGGAACTTGGGCCTCGATAACGTCACAATTAACCACGATCCAGCTACCGTGCTTTATAACTATATTAAAAGCAAAGTAATACTCGCCGTAAATCAGCCAATGCAATCTCGCTTATTTGCCAGTGAAATACTGCGCGGTGCCCCTTATTTACAAAACTACTTTAGAACCAATACCCGCCCTTGGGTTAAACAAAAGGTTGATGTACTTCAAGCATGGATGGACGCAGATAAAATGGATAAGGTTGACCCCTACCATTTGCTCTTTACTATTTGGTCTACCACGCAATATTACGCCGACTTTCAGGCTGAGGTTCTACTCGTAATGAACAAATTAGAGTACGACGAAACCGATGTGGCACAGATTACGCAATCAATTGCCCACATAATTTTAAAAGGTATTGGTCTTAAAATACCTGAGCAAAGTGAGACTTAACCCATGACATCCTTTACTACACCCGATTTATTTGACGATCATCGCGACAACGTACAAGTAGCAGACAGCGGCCTTTATCACTTTGGTAAAAAAACCACGTTTTATGGCAAAGTAGTTACCGTTACCTGCCCAGAAGACAACTCTTTTGCCGCCGATATATTGCATGAAAATGGTGAAGGTAAAGTATTGGTTATAAACGGGTTTGCGAGCAAACGCTTTGCGTTTATAGGCGATATTATGGCTGAGCGTGCCTTAAGTAATGGCTGGGAAGGCGTAATAATAAATGGCTGTTGCCGAGATATAGAAATACTTGCCACGATGAACTTACCTGTAATGGCGCTAGGTTCTACACCGCGTAGTACCTTAAAGCGCGGCTTTGGTGATAAAAACCAAGCTGTTACCATGCTTAGCACCACTATTGAACCTAACGATTGGGTTTACGCCGATATTAATGGTTTAATCATCAGTAAAACGCCCCTTATTTAGCACTCAAAACTATATAAATAAAGACCAATTTGGTGCATCTGCGCACCAAATTGGTTTGTTTTAGCTCATTTTAATCTCACCATTTCTACAGCCCACATTTAAAAATCTCATACAACCCACCAAAACCTGACCAGTTGGACAGGTTTTTAATTTATGGCATTCCTCTTGCTTAGTCTAAACACTATAAAATCAAAACTACCGATTAAAAAGCGGAGTTATACCAATTGCATTAAATTAGTGATCTACCATAACGTGAAGAAAATAGCGTAATAACAAGGCAAAAATTATGACATATAGTTGTTCTCTATGAATAATTTTTAACGAAGTAAGTGCGTTATTTAATCCGATAGAATGATCATTTTTTTAATAAAATTGGTATTAAAATAATAATAACCAGCCCGCTTTTTAATCACTCTTAACTTAATAAGTAAGTACTTGGTCAGTTTTATAATAATGAGCTGCAAATGAGTGATAAAAAAAACAAAAAAAGTATATTTTGCAATCACGGTCCTACCCTGTGGCAAACAAATCAATCTGGTCTACTTGCAAACAATCGCTTAGCCGTAAAAGATGTATTTGCAGTAAAAGGCGAGCGTAACAGCGCTGGCAATCCACACTGGTTTAAAACAGCTAAACCGGCTCAAAATACGGCAAGCTCGGTTAATAAGCTCATGACCGCTGGTTGTAACTTTATAGGCTTTACCCACACAGACGAACTGGCTTATAGCTTAGAGGGTAATAATATACATTATGGCGCTGCGCAAAATCCTAAATTAAAAGGGCATGCTTGCGGTGGTTCGAGTATGGGTTCGGCAGCAGCTGTGGCTGCTAACTTAGCCGATATTGGCTTAGGTACCGACACTGGCGGCTCAATTAGAATACCCGCCAGCTATTGTGGTTTATATGGCATAAGGCCAAGCCATAATGTAATTGAAAAAGAAGGATTAATTCCTCTCGCCCCGTCTTTCGATACCATAGGTTGGCTTACCCAAAGCGCCGAGCTATTAAGCGATGTAGGTAATGTACTGTTGCCACAACAAGCTATTAATAACGTTGATACCTTAGTTATTTGTGAGCCGTTATTTGAACTCGTTGGCCCTGCTTTACAAGCCCCACTTAAACAATTGCTTGAAAAAACCAAGCCTAATTTTAAACACCATAAAGAATTTGAACTACCTAACAGCAACTTATTAAGCGAACTGGCTGATAGTTTTAGAGTACTGCAAGGGCGAGCAATCGCTAAAACGCACCGAGACTGGCTTGAACTCCCAGATCAGCTTTCTCATTTTGCACCAGCAATTGCGGCTCGTTTTAAAATGGCACTGGCTTTAACCGAGCAAGAAGAACAAGAGGCGTTAAAAATACAGCACGAGTGGCAAACAATAGTCGCTAAAAACCTAAACAAACACAGCTGCTTATTTTTACCCACCACACCCACAACCGCACCTAAATTAGGCGCCGACACAAGCGCCTTACGCATGCAAATTATTACGCTTTCGGCAATTGCAGGACTTAGTGGCTCAGCGCAAGTGCATTTACCGCTGGCTGATTTAACAAATGATCACCCTTATGGTTTTTCATTAATGATGACCCACGGTAACGATAAAAGCTTACTTGCTTGCGTTAAGCACCTAGCTGCACACTTTAAACAGGACACACCGGCATGACCACACACAACATTGCATTTACCGCGTCTCATTTTTCGGCCACTGAGGCGGGTATAAATATACTAAAACAAGGCGGTACAGCTACCGAGGCTATGGTAGCGGCTGCCGCTGCGATTAGCGTTGTGTATCCACATATGAACTCAATTGGTGGCGACAGCTTTTGGCTTATCGATAACCCAAATCAAAAAACGCCCACAGCTATTGACGCCTGCGGCCGCGCAGCAACTAATACAACGGCGTATAACCCGCTCACGCAAATACCAGAGCGCGGCGGATTAAGCGCACTTACTCAAGCGGGTACAATACGCGGTTGGCAAAAAGCGCTTGAACTAGATGAGCACGCAGCACTACCACTGTCAAAAATTTTAGCACCCGCTATTGAGCTTGCGCGCGAGGGCTTTACAGTTACAAAAAGCTTGCAAGCAGGCTGCGAAAAGCTAGCCGCTGTTAACAATACCAATGACGCGTTTAAAAGCCTCTACATACCCAATGGCAAGCCCTTACAAGCAGGCCAGCATTTTAAAAACCCTAAACTTGCAGCAACGTTTGAATACCTAGCAAAACATGGTTTAAACGCATTTTATGAAGGCGCACTTGCCAACTCATTTGCCGCAGACTTAGCAAAAGCAGGCAGCTCAATTACCGCAGGTGACATTGCAAATACTAAAGCCGAGGTCGTTACTGCGCTAAATGCTAACTTATCAGGTATTGATTGCTACAACTTACCCGCGCCAACACAGGGCGTGCATTCACTACAAGTAATTGGTGCCGTAAATAAGTTAAAGCATTTAGCTAAAACCGATGCCGACTGGACGCACTTAATTGTTGAGGCAACTAAACAAAGCTTTACGCATCGCCCTACCCTTTGGGCAGATCCTGAAGTATTAGGGAACGATTATAAAAACGCACTAACCGATGATCGCTTAAGCCAACTTGCTAACAATATTGATATGAGTAAAGCCAAAAAATGGCCATTTAACGCAGAGCCTGGCGATACAGTGTGGATGGCTGCAAGAGATAAAAACGGGCAATTAGTAAGCTTTATTCAAAGTATTTACTGGGAGTTTGGCAGTGGAATATTAATGAGCGAAGGCGGCTTTGTGTGGAATAACCGTGGTTTAAGCTTTAGTTTAAACAATGAAGATATTGCTGCGAGTAACAATAATAACGCCCTTGCGCCAAATAAAAAGCCGGCTCATACACTTAACCCAGCACTGGCAAAGTTTAGCGATGGTCGTCGACTTGCTTACGGAACAATGGGCGGTGAAGGGCAACCACAAACCCAAGCCGCTGTTTTTGCAGGCTACGCATGGCGAAATAAATCAATAAAACAAGCAATTAGCGACCCTCGTTGGTTACTTGGACGTACATGGGGCGATACCAGTACAAATTTAAAAATTGAAAAAGGGTTAGTTTTTCATATAGAACATGAATTAAATCAACGTGACCACGATTGGGTAAGCGTTGATAATAATAACGAAATGATGGGGCACGCTGGGGCTATTTTAGATACACCTACAAGCCTTGAAGCTGCAACAGATCCTCGTTCAGATGGACGTGCAACAGTAACTACAGCAGGAACACAATGTCAGAAATAATAAACCAATGGCCAATAGTAGCGGCTTTAATAGCAACCGGTATTTTTGCCGGAATTTTAGCAGGACTTTTTGGTGTAGGCGGCGGTATTGTTATCGTACCTGTGCTGTATTTTTTACTGCAAGGTTTTGGCGTAAGCCCAGAGTCGGCAATGATGATAGCCACCGCTACATCACTTGCAACCATAGTACCTACTTCGCTTTCATCTATTCGCTCGCATCATAGCAAAGGAAATATTGACCTTGCGCTAATAAAATACTGGGCACCGTTTATATTAGTTATGGCGGTAGTCGGTAGTATTATTGCTCATACCGTTCGCGGTAACGCATTAGTGCTCATGTTTGCCTGCATTGCTATTTTAGTCAGTTTAAACATGTTATTTAGAGCCGGCGCACCCGCGCTTGTAAAACAACTGCCAGGTAAATTTGGTCAAGGCGTTATGGCAAGTATTGTAGGTAGTTTGTCGGTAATGATTGGCATAGGCGGCGGTACTATTGGCGTACCTATGCTAAACGCATTTAATGTACGCGCCCATGTTGCAGTAGGAACTGCGGCCGTTTTTGGTTTATTGATTGCGCTACCAGGTGTTATTACCTTATTAAGTATTGGCACAACGCCAACCGATGCTCCCCTAGGTACGTGGGGGTTGGTTAACCTCCCTGCCTTTTTCCTTATTATTCCGCTGACTATTTTATTTGCGCCTATTGGCGTAAAAATTGGTAGCAAGCTGGATCAAAAACAACTAAAACGCGCCTTTGCCGTTGTATTAATGATAACCGGCATTCGCATGCTCATTCAGACTCTGGGAGCCTAAAATATGTTTAATAACACGCAAGTTCAAACCTTAAACCCACCACAGCGTTTATTAATGGGACCAGGCCCTATTAATGCAGATCCTCGTGTTTTACGTGCTATGTCGGCGCAACTTATAGGTCAATACGACCCAGTAATGACCGGTTTTATGAACGAAACCATGGCGCGTTACCGCGAAATTTTTAAAACTAAAAACGAATGGACCATGCTAATAGATGGCACATCGCGCGCAGGGATTGAAGCCGTATTATGCTCAATTTTACGCCCAGGCGATAAAGTACTAGTACCAATTATGGGGCGCTTTGGTCACCTACTTGCTGAAATAGCAGAACGCGTTGGCGCAAAGGTGCACACAATAGAAGTACCGTGGGGCGAAGTGTTTACGCCTGAACAAATCGAAAAAGCCATTGTTGATGTAAAACCACATGTGCTTGCTATGGTACAAGGCGATACATCCACCACCATGAACCAACCTCTTGAGCATATTGGTGATATTTGCCAAAAGCACGATGTACTATTTTATTGCGATGCCACCGCCTCTATTGTGGGTAACGAACTTCCTGCCGATGAGTGGAAACTCGATGCACTTTCTGTTGGCCTACAAAAGTGTTTAGGCGGACCTTCTGGGTCTGCGCCATTAACACTAAGCGACAAATGCGCCGAGTGGATCCAAAAACGTAAAAAGGTAGAAGCAGGCATTCGCACAGCCAATCATATCGACGGCACAGAGCCCTTTGTACGCTCTAACTATTTTGATTTAGGTATGATCATGAATTACTGGGGAGAGGAGCGCCTAAATCATCATACCGAAGCCACCAGCATGCTGTATTGCGCCTCAGAATGCGCCCGCATAGTAATTGAAGAAGGCGTAGATAACTGCGTAGCACGCCACAAATTACATGGCGATGCCATGCTAACAGGCATTCAAGCACTGGGCTTAAATGTATTTGGCGATTTAACGCATAAAATGAACAACGTACTGGGTGTTTATATACCCGAGGGCATTAATGCCGATCACGTACGCGGGCAAATGCTAACCGATTTTGGAATAGAAATTGGCACCTCGTTTGGGCCACTTCATGGCAAAATTTGGCGTATTGGCACTATGGGCTACAACGCCCGAAAAGATACCGTACTACAAACACTTGCAAGCCTAGACGCTTGTTTGCATGCCAACGGTTACAAAGGTCCTAAAGGCGAAGCCGCCATTGCCGCCCTCACTCACTATAAATAAAAAAAGGATTTAGCATGACGATTGTAAGCCCCCTTTTAAAGCCTTTGTTAAACAAAGAACTTGCTGATGAATACGCAACACGCGCTTTATCTCGCTGTAAAACCCTCAGCGCACTATCGCAAATGCAAGGTGGCATTCACCGCGTGTACTTATCAAAAGAGCACAAAGAGTGTAACGCTGTTACCGCATCGTGGATGGTTGAGGCAGGCATGCAATCGTGGCAAGACGAAGTGGGCAACCTTTGGGGGCGGCTTAAATCATCAAACCCACATGCTAAACGTTTAATTATAGGATCGCACCTCGACACCGTACCAAACGCAGGTGCGTTTGATGGTATTTTAGGTGTACTACTGGGGATAGAAATTGCAGCGCTTGCACATAAGTTAAAGCTCGACCTGCCCTTTCATTTAGATGTAGTGGGCTTTTGCGATGAAGAAGGCACTCGCTTTGCCACTACTTTAATTGGCTCAAAAGCCCTCGCTAACGAATTTGACCCACAGTGGCTAAACATTGAAGACACAAACGGCATAACTATGCGCCAAGCCATGCTCGACTTTGGCTTAAATCCCAACGACTACGCAAAAGCCGCACTAAATAAAAGCGAATTACTAGGTTACTGTGAAACTCATATAGAGCAAGGTCCGGTGCTCGAATCGGTTAATCAGGCGCTGGGAGTAGTAACTGCTATAGCAGGTGCTAAACGCGCCATGATCACCCTAACAGGCCAAAGCGGTCATGCGGGTACAACCCCAATGAACTTAAGGCAGGATTCGTTAGCAGGCTGCGCTGAATTAGTAATCGAAATTGAAAAACTAGCAAGCAATGCTAAAAATGGCGAAGTTGCCACCGTAGGGCAAATACAATCTCGCCCAGGGGCTACAAACGTGATTGCAGGCAAAACGACCATAAGCCTAGATGCACGCGCACAAAGCGACACCGATCTCGCTAACTTACTAAGCGCCATACAAAGCAGCGCACAATCTATAGCAAGCAAACGCAATTTAACGCTTGATTGGCAATGGACTCATGCCGCCGGTGCCGTAGCGTGCGATACTCAAATTCAGCATTTGTTTTCAAGCGCATGTAAACTCAATAACCAAGCATCGCCTTCACTTGCCTCAGGCGCAGGGCACGATGCAATGGCAATCGCTCCAATTTGCCCCGTTGGCATGTTGTTTATACGCAGCCCTGGCGGTATAAGCCATCACCCAGCAGAAGCAGTTATCGACAGCGATGTAACAAAGGCACTCAGTGTAATGTACAGCGCGCTTTTACTTTATGTGAAAGAGTGTGATTGATTTAAGGTAATCGAGTAAACCAAGTATATTAACTTGGTATGCTTAGGGGCTTAAACCTCCTCAAAGTCATTTGGAGGTTATTACTGAAGGTAGGTAAATGCAGGAAAACACAGGAATATACGTTATTTAAAGTAGCTTTATCGAGCTGCCCTTTGCTCTTTTAGGCTAAGGCGTTTATGTGAGCTATATACATGTTGGGTATTTGTATCATTGACCAAATATGCATCCATTTCAACGGTAATTAAACCCGATAATGGCTTGATTTCTAGAACACCCAACTCACCTAAATTTGCAGATAGTAAAGTATTATTCCTAATAGCTAACAAAGTTTTGTCAGTATCTCGTAAGTCACCATTCACATATAATTTAGCACCACCAAACCAAGTGTTAATTATTTTAACTTTGATTGACTTAATAGTAAATTCAAAGGATTTTCTCATCAGATCTCCATATTCAGAAAATGTAATTATTATACTTTGTGTTCTTATGTGTTTGGCGCACAAACACTTTCTTTTAATACCCGTTTAGTCGATGCTGGGTAATTTTTTAGTGCAGCCAAAGGGCGAATTGGCCGCTGAACCAAATTACCTGAGCAGTTTGGGCACACGTTATTTAATACCGTTTGAGCACAGCCAGAACAAAATGTGCATTCAAATGAACAAATAAAAGCCTCTGTGGACTGTGCAGGTAGATTCTTATCGCAACATTCACAATTAGGTCTTAAATCTAGCATTTAGAGCTCCCTTTTATCCACCCTATGCTGAGTAAATACCGATTACCTTTTATAACTTTTGATACCTGATGCTCACTTACATCAGGGCGGAATAGCTTAACCCGCTTTGTTTCAAATATCGGATTACTGCAAATAAACTCACCACCCAAATCTGCTTTTTTAAGCACTATATTCAATCGATAGTGTTTACCAGATTCAACTTTGTCTGTGTGTGGTGCTATTTCACTTCCTTGTGGGAATTTAAGCAAATATGTATCAAATTTAATTGGCCACGTAGCACCACAAATCAACATTTTATCGTAGCCTGACTTTTGCCTACCTCGCTCCCAACAAAATAATTTACTCAAAAAAAACATGCAATCCCTCGAAACAGCTAACAAGCAGCAGGTTAACTCGTTTTTTATTTATTTTTATTGGTAAATAAACCATAGCCGAGTTCATATTTTGATTCAATCGTTTACTGTATTTTACGTGGGATATAAAAGGGAGTTTTAATGGTGTTTTGATTGGCGTTTTAAAAGACATTATGGTGGCTATAATTACCTAGCAAATCAATATATAGCCACCCGTTTTACTTTAATGCTTATTTAAGGTCTTATTTAATCGTTACCTTTGCATCACTTACCCATGTTTCAGTTATAGCTTCATCATTTTTATCAACTAAATACGCGCGTATGTTCACCGGATTGTTGTTAGCTTGTTTGTAGTCAAACGCTAATCGCCATTGGTTTGTACCAACTACCGGATAAACCCCAATAGGCTCTAGTATTTCACCATTGCTGGCTTCAACAATCGGCTTTATACCACTTTTGTTATCTAAGCCTTTAAATACTGGACCTTCAAAATCAATCACCATTTTGTTAACGCCTTCAGGGATTGGCTGGCCGGGAATCCCGCCTAAGCCTTGGCGAGTATTTACAACGCTTGCAAGGTTTTTTGATTTTGGATCGAGTGGACGCCACTCAATATCATAAGAAAAGGTAAACTCGTCGCCTTTGCGCGCCTCTTTTTCGGGCACCCAATAGGCAACAATATTGTCGAACGTTTCATCTTTTGTAGGAATTTCGATTAACTGTACTGCGCCTTTGCCCCAATCGTCAGTAGGTTTTATCCACGCTGATGAACGCTTATTGTAAAATACGCCGTCGTCCTGGTAGTTATTAAAGTCACGATCTCTTTGGATTAAGCCAAACCCTTTTGGGTTCTCATCAATAAAACTATTGGTCGACACCGACTGAGGATTATTTAATGGGCGCCAAACGTATTGACCCGATCCTGTGTGAATCGCCAGGCCATCGCTGTCGTGAATTTCAGGGCGCCAATCTTTAGCTTCTGTTTTATCTTTTTGTGAGTACCAATACATACTGGTTAACGGTGCTACGCCTAAGCGTTCAACATCGGCGCGCATATACAAATTTGCCGTTACAGAGGTAATATGGCCTTTGGCTTCTTTGTTATCTTTGCTTAAACCAAATCGATAAGCACCAGTGATAGAAGGCCCTTCAAGCAATGCCCAAACAGACACACTTTCACCTTTTTTCTCTGCGGGGCCAATCCAAAATGCAGAAAAGCGCGGAAATTCTTCTGGCTGATTCATACCCGTATTAATTGCAATACCTCGAGCCGACAGTCCATATTGCCCCTCTGGCCCGTCGGTACGAAAATAAGACGCGCCTAAAAAAGATATCCAATCTGGTTTCATATCTGGGCGCATTATTCTAAAGCCTGCAAATCCAAACCCCTCTGGGAGATCGTGAGCTGGGCTGTCATCAGGCATATCAAAAACGTCATTACTAAAAGGTACATTTTGAACCTGATTTTTATCATCTCGGATGTAAATACTTACAGGCTCAGGAAAATATCGGCCAGGGTAAAATAATTGTACGGGCGCCTTTTTTCCACTTGGATATAAGGTTTCATCTTCTTTAAAGCGTATTTTCCAATGTTCGTCATACGTAATTTTATCGATTAACTCCGGCGCTGGCACCTTGGTTGCCGTATAGGGCTTTTCGGCTGAGGCTTTTGCCAGCGCTTTTAAGTCTTCGAATGAAAACTCCGTTTGATCTACTGCTTCTGTCGCGTAAGACGACATCGAAGTGCTAAAAATAATTGCGATAAATAACTTTAATTTCATAAAAAGAATGTCCAATAAATTGAGTCAAATAAAAATGGGAACGCTGCACGAACGTATGTTTAACTTAAAGTTCTGTATGGATATTACGTGACGTAATATGAACTAGCGTTTACTAAGGTATTGTTATTTGACTACAGGACCTCCCATAATTAATTTGTTTTTACGGGAATTAATTTTAAGGGCGATTGCGCGCGTTTAATGATATCGCTGAAGTGAAAATAAACGGAAATAGCGCAGTTTATTGGACGAAGCCGTCAAGAGGTATGGATATATTTAGATTTTAGTTGCCCACTATTCCAAGGCAAATACTTGTAGAGTGGCTGGTTTTTCTATTCGTTGTAGTTACATAGTTGATTTGGGCTAAAGCGTATTATAAGCAGTAAAAAGTGAAGGGTAAGCCTATATAGAACTGTGGTATTTAAATTGATAAGGATTACATTTAAGTGTTGAAAAACAAAGAGGCTCACCACTTTTAAAATTTGCAATTAATAGCTAAATTTGACTAGTCGTCCACCTCAGGGCGTGTTGTTACGTGTTTGTTCATCGTAGCTAAAAGATCTTCTTTACATTTATCAGGTTTCAACGACTCAGGGTTAAAAATTATGGCAAGTACTTTATCAACATATACATAGATTGAACCATTAACTTCTTCGATATGCTCTACAACATCCCAGTCATAAAAGTTATAACCATATTGGTGGATTTCTTTTATACCATCAGCGCTTATTTCAAACTCTTTAGGACCAATCATTATTCCATTTTCATTTGGTGTAAAACATTGTGCAATTTTCACTTCCATAAATTTACTGAGAGCGACGTAAATAAAAAATAAAATGGATAATGTGAAAACAGAAAAGAACAACTTATTTTCTATTCCGCCAGACTGAAACTGAAAGAAGGACATAAAACTAAAAGTTAGCACCAACCAAAGACACACATTTTTAAGCATGGGTATCCATGTATAGGATTTCAACACCTTAGATGCTGTGTGAGCGTAAAAAGCGTCATAGTCGGCTTTAGATGTTTTAATTTTAAGATTCAAAAGATTCTCCATAATCTGAGATACGTATAATTAGCCTGTAGATTAACTCGTTTTTTATTTTTTATTTTTTATTGATAAACAAACCATAGCTGAGTTCCTATCAACTTAAAATCAATTTACCCATGCATTTATTGACCGTAATATTCCGCTTTTTATTTTAAAGAGAATCAGGCTTAATAAAGCCAAGTTGTTTACCATTCTATAATTGATAATTTCCGTAACGGTTAGAATAAGGTCACCCTAACTGCCCTTCATCATTAGTCATTCAAAACGCCTTTAACTGTATTATTTTTTTAAGACGTTTTTTAATGACCTTTTGCTCGCAATAAAGCCCGATAAAACCACCAACAGCAATTGAAGCCACAACCAACAACCAATATAAAGAGCTGTTAGATTCCTGAATACCCGAAATATAAAGGTATAAGTTGAACGGGATAATAAAAAATAAGCTACCTAATACTTTAATGAATTCCCTAAAAAGCTCTGTATCAGACTTTGCTTTGTCGATATGAGAGTTAATAGTTTCATTTGATATCTCATTTAGCTCTGGGTATGTCTTTTGTAACCAATTTAAATAATTCAATTATGCATCCTTGTATTTTTATATCTAGTGCTGCCTTAAATAGGCAAAATATATTTGCTAAAGTAAGCGACATAGCAGTAAAAACCAGATTTTTTTTGTTCTGCTTTACGACTTGTTATACGTTTTTACTACTCACTATTAGATTACAAGCTATCACCACATCAGATCGGTAATACTCTACAATTTCAGCTAACTCTTTATCTGATTTAACTAAGAACTCAGCGGAACATCTTTCTCTAACATGAATTAAAGGTAAATGATCTGTATCAGATGAAATTACACCAAATACATGAAACTCAGTATTCCAGCATTGACCATACTTTTTATTTCCAATTTGACAAAGATTCATAACTATATTTAAGTAATAGTCATCGCTTTCAAGTAATTTGGTAGCAAGTCTAATTGCATCATCAAACATTTTATTTACACCGAGCTTTAGAAGCGTATAACGAGGCTGTAGAATAGCTCTAACAGCCAAATAATAGTAAGTTAAAATAGAGACGCAGAAAAATGTTATTTGTCCTAGTTTATTACTTGTTATAAACCATTAACTACCAAATTCTCGGCTAACAATTGCTGCGGGGACAATATCTTCTGGTAGATCACTAGAAGCCTTTTGAGCAAAGTCACCAGCCATACCAAATACTTTGTCAACTGGATCGACTTTCACTCCGTTTTCGACAGCTAACTCCAGAAGTTTCTTGCCGATATCGTTACAAGAACTAACCTATTTTTTTGGTAATTTCCCCACAGTGATTTTAGGCTGACAAACTAGTTTAAAAGTTTCTTTACCTTCTTGTGTTTGAATTGAAACATCAACGAACCCACTTTTATATGGGTTAGCGAATACACTAGAACTAACCAGAATTATTGCTCCGACAAATATTTTTTTCATGACACTTCCTTATGGTTTATAACGGGCCTATAGATTGGCTCGTTTTTTATTTGTTTTTATTGATAAACAAACCATAGCTGAGTTCCTATTTTGGTTCAATCTTTTACTGTATTTTACGTGGAATATAAAAAGAGTTTGGTGTTGTTTTAATTGACGTTTTGGAAGGAATTACTGGAAAATTTGGTGTGGGTGTTTTTTTACTCTGATGGGCAAAATATATTTGTTAAAATAAGTGATGCAGCAGAAAACACCTAGCAGTTGAGGATCATCATAACGTTGGTAATATTCCACTTTTATTTTAAAGGAAGTTAGGCTCAATGAAGCCGAGTTATTTACCATTTTTTAATAAAAATTGTTGTCGTCTATCGGGCTACCAATTACTACTTTCATCTTGTCAATACAGCTCAGACTTTTGCGTGATGCACTTTCATGGATGTAACCTAACTCACTGCTATCATTGATAATTGACGTAAAAGTCAGAATGGGTGTCATCCTAACTTTTAGCGCTTGCTGCCCACCTCAGCGCGTGTTGTTATATGCCGCTTTAAACTTACTATAAAGCAACTTCCATTTTAAAGTAAGAAACATCAGCCTTATAAAAACGTTCCCCGTATGGCTGCATACCGAAGCGCTGATAGAAACTTAAAGCTGATTCTCTAGCATCACACCAAAAAAAATTTACAACCGTATTATTAAGAGAGTGAAGAATAAACTTTAGCATTTGAGAGCCAATGCCTTGCCCTTGATAATCAGTTTTAGTAGCAAACTTACGTAGGCGAGCTTTATCTGATTTTATGTATACGGAGGCAACACAAACAAGCTCGTCATTAACAAAGGCACCAAAATGCATTGCGTCATGATCGCCATCAACATGGCAATATTCAGGAGGCTTGTTTGGCCAAAGAACACTTTGTCGAAGCGGGATTGTTTGCTCCCAGGAAATATTGCGAATTTCCATATGATTTTGCAGAGCCTCCATAGGCTTATAACGAGCCTGTAGATTAACTCGTTTTTTTATTTGTTTTTATTGATAAACAAACCATAGCTGAGTTCCTATTTTGGTTCAATCTTTTACTGTATTTCACGTGGAATATAAAAAATTGTTAGCTGTTGTTTTAATTGGTGTTTTGGAAGGTATTACGGGAAAGTTTAGTGTGGTTGGCTTTTTACTCTTTCTTTCATTGTAGCTCAGCTTTTTGCGTGATTCATTTTTATAAAACTCACTTAACCCGCTGCTTTAATTTATTATTTATGTAAAAGTTAGAATGAATTTCATCCTAATTCTTTAGCTTTTGTTTAACTCTATTTTTGAAACGTAAAATACAATACCAGCAACAAGACCTACTATAGAAAATAAAAACAATTGTAAAAAGCTATATCCATAACCTATTAACGTAATTGAACCATTTTCGACCAATACCTTACCATTAATAATTGAGCTATCTAAACCTGAAGGGAAAACAAAAAAGAAAGAAACTAAGCAAGTAGATATAACTGAAGATTTGAGCACTGTATTTAGCGAATAACCACAGCTTTTAGTGATAAATTTATAAATGGGAAATGCTGTTACTGGAACCAAAATTAGAACAACTATTAACGTCCAAATAAATATACCAAAAGGAATAATAGTAAATTTCATTTCAATTGCCATTGGCGCTAAAAATGCAACAACTAAAGAGGCTAAAATAAAGCTAAATATTGTTCTCAACTCGAAACCTTCTTAGAAAGCTAACGCCTGTCATAACCGATTTGTGGCGCTCTTGTACTAATCCGGTTAATGGTTTTGTTATATAGCGTCACCGTCAAGTCCAAATTTTTTCTTGTTTAAAACTAGCGCTGCCAGCACAGTTACTCCTAACACTGTACCAACAGGGAACATGAAGAGTAACAATGTTGAATATATTATTAGTGCCCAAAAAAGCCACTTAGTTCGATAGTTTAAGCCCACAACGGAAAATGTTAAAAAGCAAAGTGCAACTAAAAATAAGATGAACCCTGTTACTGTAGACAAAGCTGTTGATGACATTTCTTCTTGTGATATTTTAGGTTCATTACTTCCAAACAGTGTTATCTCTTGAAATGAAGAGGACATAATTAAATACGAATCAACAATTCCCCAAAGAGGTGCCCAGAAAAGCAATAATCCCAAAACTGCGACGTATTTCCCTATAGTTTCCTTGTTCATCATCTCTCCTCACGTAGTGACATAACGCTTCATTAAGAAGCGAGTTTAGACTTGTTATATGTTTATTTACTCAACTATTTCTTTACCGAACTTATCCATTTTGCAATCACATTTTGGGCAAGTCCAGCCACCCCACATTAATTGCTGAATATTCTCGGGTATACGTAAAGCTGGCATTTTCTCATCGCACTTTGGACAGTAAACCTTATCTAAATTGATAGCCATTTTTGAACGTTCTGAATTCGACATGAACAACTTCCTTATTAAATTAAACTCTAAACTTGAAAAATATAACACCCCAAGTAGGGGATTTTGTGAGCGCTTTTCAGCGAGTAAAATTCCCGCTGGCTTGGCTTGCTATATGCCATATTAATCACCGCCAGCTGTATAATCATGTGATGACCTGATATTTGGACCTTTACTCTTAGTAAACGGAGCATCTTGACTCCGATGAAAGATCAATAAAGCTAGCGCCCCTACAAATGGTATGAGCCATACAATAAATATTTGCGCACCTTTTTGAAAGGTTTCCAAATCATCACGGCGCACCAAAAATATAGAAACAACTATATTGAGTAGCATCGCAATACCTACGACTAAGTACCAAATTTCAAATTCCATTTAAAAACTCCCTTGGCATATAACAACTTATCGAACACCACTTTGAGAGTTATAACCCCCCAAAATGGCGTATATTACATTGTTTAATAATTCCACTAAATAACTTTAATGTAAACAAGTGATTAGGCATGTTATAAAAAGGTCTTTGTTATTTTTCACCAAAACGATTTTTAATGATGTTATCGGACAAAATTAAAACAGCTGTTTATTTAAACAGCTGGCTCTGTAAGTTAGCTTTATTTATGTAGCTACCTTTTACGACCATAATTAACAAACGTACGGATACTAAGCGCTAGTTAAGGCTTATTGAGGCTTACTTATACTGGTTTAGCATTGTTATACGCTTTAATAGTTGGCGTTTAGCCTTATCTGGTGGAAAAACTCGATTATAAAACAGAGGTAAAAGTAATAGGAAAATTTTGGCTTTATGTATTTAGCGCGTAATTAGCTAAAGCATTGGTGAGATAAGCGAGCCTTAACATATTAATGATACAGGCTCGCTGAGGTGCTTATGATAAAAACGAATGAGTGAGGTGTTTACTTTACATCAAAGTTCACGTGGTCAAAGTATGGATTTTTCTCATGCGCTTTAAGTACACTAATTGTAGTAAGCACAATTAGTTGCAGCTCGCTATTTACGTTAACAACTATGCATTCGTCTCTATTAGCATTGCGTTTTGTGTCAGTTGCTACGCCACATACACCATCACCATTTTTTAATATAAGCTCAATGCTTAAATGGTGCATACAGGCAATTTCGATGTAGTCGTATTGGTTGCAACTGATCATAAAATCCCTCTTTAATATTATTTAGCCGGTTTAAAAATCATTAAAAAAGCAATAACAACAAGGTTGGCTATATACCAAAGATCTTTAATTACAAACTGCCCTAAGCGCTCCAATAAAGTGGATGAACTAAATGCACCGGTTGCGGTAATTAAGAATGTTTGGGTCATCATAAATACGCTTAAACACGCTAAGCCACTTACAATAATTAGCTTTTTATTATTTAAAAATAGCCCTAAGCCCAATAACACAGCAAATAATACATCAAACCCGCCAATCATGTTAGACGCGCCTTGTACGCTAAATACCGTGTATAACCACGACATAAACGGTGAGGTTTCTACTAAACTTACAATGCCTTTTGCTTCAAACTCATAAAACTTCATGCCGCCGATCCACAATAGAACCATAGCCACCGGTATAAAGTTTAAAAGTACGTGTTGTTTGTCGGTAAGTTTGTCTTTATAAAACAAAAACAAATACAAAGGCACTACAGCAAAGTATTTAATTATGCCCTGCCCACTACCAATGATTGGAAAGCCGCCAAGTTGAGCCATCCAACGGTTACTGGCAAACAAGGTAAGTAATGCAACTAAACTTATAATTGCTGCAAGTAAAAGTGCTGGTGTAGGTTTCATTAGTTTAAGGCGAGCGAGCACGGTGGCAAACGCTAAGGCAATCATAAATGAGCCACTAATTAAACCTAACGCAGATACAGATATTAGCGAATCAACGCCGTAAAAACTAAACGTAGCCGTTAACGTATTAGGGTTTGATCCTAACGCAAACGACAAGCCAAGTAACAAAAAGCTACTCGCTAATAAAAAAGTAATCACGTTGTTGGTTAATTTTAAGTTCATTGTATTTCCAAGTATTCGTTAAGACTTACAAAGACCTTGCTAGTCGATAAAACAATTCAAGCTAACTCTTAAAAATATAAGAGTTGATTAAGCACAACGTAAGCTCTCATAGGGTAATGTAATCAATCACTTTAGTTTATAGTTTATTACCTCTTTATTAATAAAATTAAATAAGTCTAATATTCATAGCTATCCATATGATGTGCGTCATTTTTTTTATTATAAAATGAAGTAGAATAACGTTGCCTTTTCAATACACAGAATGCATGCATTTCTAAAACTTAGGGACATTTTTAATGAAGGGTACTGATATTCGAGTTACCTCTGGACTGATTTCTATAGCCATTGTTTTACTACTTTGGTTTGCTGTACCGCCCCCGCAAGGTGTTACCGAAAACGCATGGCATTTGCTCGCTTTATTTATTGGTACTGTAGTTGCCATTATTGGTAAAGCAATGCCTATCGGCGCCATTGCTATTTTAGCTATTACTTCTGTTGCGTTAACCGGCGTAACTAATGACAGCCCATCTGGCGCTATTAAAGATGCACTAAGTGGCTTTTCTAATTCATTAATTTGGTTGATTGGTATTGCTATTATTATTTCTCGGGGTTTAGCTAAAACTGGTTTGGGAAATCGTATTGGCTATAATTTTATTTCTCTTTTTGGTAAAAAAACAGTTGGTATTGGTTACGCACTCGCACTTTCTGAACTTGTTATAGCGCCTGTAACGCCAAGTAATACCGCGCGAGGCGGCGCTATTATTCACCCAATTATGAAGTCGATAGCAACAAGCTTTGGCTCGTCCCCTGAGGAAGGTACATCTCGTAAAATTGGGCACTACCTTGCTTTAGTGAGCTACCATATAAACCCTATTACATCAGCTATGTTTATTACGGCGACTGCGCCAAACCCTCTAATTGTAAAGCTGATTGCTGATGCTACCGGTGCAAATATTAGTATTACATGGGGTACGTGGGCGCTCGCAGCGCTTGTTCCTGGTTTGCTATGTATTGCCCTTGTGCCTTTGGTTGTTTATGCCATTTACCCACCTGAAGTTAAAAGTACACCCGACGCTAAAACCTACGCAGAATCTAAATTAACTGAAATGGGCCCAATGAGTTACGGCGAAAAAATAATGGTGGGAGTTTTTGCCATGCTGCTTATTTTATGGGCCGGCGTACCCGCAATGATTTTAGGGGCTGACTACGCAGTTAACACAACCGCAGTGGCTTTTTTGGGTCTGTCGGTTTTATTAGTGACTGGTGTATTAAGCTGGGACGATGTACTTAAAGAAAAGTCTGCGTGGGATACCGTTGTTTGGTTTTCAGCATTAGTAATGATGGCCACTTTTTTAAATAAACTAGGTTTGGTAACGTGGTTTTCAACACTTGTTGAGAGCAATATTGCGCAACTGGGCTTTGACTGGATTATATCGGCCATTATATTGGTGGCTGTGTATTTTTACGCTCATTACTTTTTTGCCAGTACCACAGCACATATTACTGCTATGTTTGCCGCATTTTACGCTGCAGGTTTAGCGCTTGGCGCTCCGCCTTTATTTTTAGGTTTACTGTTAGCTGGCGCTTCATCACTCATGATGTCGTTAACACATTACGCAACTGGCACATCTCCCATAGTGTTTGGCTCAGGCTATGTATCGTTAAAAGACTGGTGGGTAATGGGCCTTATAATGAGCGTTATTAATTTAAGTGTATGGGGAATTATTGGCGGGCTTTGGTGGAAAGCACTTGGGTATTGGTAGTATTGCCTTTGTTATCTTGGCTTACACATTTAATACTGCGCACTTATTTTAGTTCGTTCTACAAATATAAACATTAAGGCTGTTGCAAGGGAGCACTATGGTTTTTAAATTTATAAAGGCAGCATATTCAGACCGAAACTACTTATTAAGCCTCAGAAAACTAACTATGGTTGAACACTTAGAAAGTGCCGGGTTATTTTTAATACCAATTCGCTTAATTAAGTGATCTATTTTGAGGCTGGAAAAACGTGTTGATAGCTAGGCAAAAAATTCGCTATTTAGTTGTTCTAAATGAGCATTTTTTAACGCAGGTAACGACACGTTTAGCCCCGCAAAATGCTTAAGTATTATTGCGGATTGGTATAACTGAGCAACAGCATGTTTTAAGGCTTGATGACCAATATGACTGCTCCCATCTTATAGTTATAAATGAGGTACCAATTGGTACTTTAAAATACCAAACGCACGCTCAATACATTGAAATAATGCAATTACAAATACATCCACTGCATCAAAATAAAGGGTATGGGAAAGCGGTTATTGAACAAGTTATTACAAGTGCGCAGTCAAAACCGATTAAACTCACCGTGCTTAAAAACAACCCAGCATTAGAACTTTATAAGCGGCTGGGTTTTACTATAACGGATGAGAATAATTACGAGTACCACATGCAAACGCGGGCTACTCGTAGCTAAAATTAGTCGCTTTGATCTCTGAAGTCTTTTTTTCTGAAAATAGTTAAATGCCAACCCCAATGCAAAGAGCCTAATCTTAAAAAAATAGTCGTAAAAAATGACCCTAAAATACACCAAATGTAATCTACATTAAGGCTAAATAAAGCGGCATAAACTGCTCCACCCGCTAAACACGCAGAGGCGTAAGGTTCGCTGCGCATAACAGTTGGCACCTCACGGCAAATTACGTCGCGTATTAAACCACCAAATATACCTGTAGTAATGCCCATGGTAATTGCGACCACCATACCAGAGCCATTAATGAGTGCTTTTTCTATCCCCATAATATTAAATAACGCCATACCAACAGCGTCTACCAACAAAAAGTAGTAATTATTAACGCGCGGTAAGTATCGAATAAATGCAATTGTTGCTATAACGGCCCCATAGGTTGAATATAAATACTCGGGGGTAGCAATCCAAAATACCGGTTTGTTTAAAAGTATATCTCTGAGGGTACCGCCCCCTAATGCTGTAACGGTTGCCACCACTACTACGCCAAAGCCACTAATGTTTTTTTCATACCCAAGCAATGCCCCTGCAACAGCAAAAAATGCAACACCGAGTAACCCTAGTACCATAAAGTATTCAGCAGTCATGGTAATTCCTTTTTAAAATTTATAAGGCGTTGTTTCAACTTACGTGCCAAAAAACATCCCTTAAAAGTTGAATTAACTTTAAAAAATACATTTAAAAACAACGCTGTAATTTACACTGAATGCAGTTTGAGGTTAGGTTTTATGAAAGGTAATATTTGAGAAGGTAATTATTTTAAAAGTAGGTATTTTTTACACGTTGTTTATAAGTAGCCCCTAAAATTAAATTAGCCCTATTTTTCCACTCAAAATAAGCAAGATAGCCTACAAAAATTGACTCAAAAATTAATAGGCTAATACCTACCCAACTTGCAGAATTAACATATTCAAAAATAAAGAAAATACAAATTATTACCCAAAAGCAGTTAGCTATAGCTAATACTTTAATGGCTAATAAGCTTCTTGTTCTTTTAAATGCTAATAAAAGTGCGCATACACCATAAAGTATATTAGCCACTGTAATAAATTGAAGTGCATACAAAGGTAGTGAATAAATTTCGTAGAACCAAGATTGAAAACTAAACAAAGTTAAACCAGCAAGTAAACCTGCTATACCGTCAAGGTAGAGTATGTCTAATTTTTTATGTGCAATCACTTTTATACCCTTCAGCTTTTTAACTGAGCTGCCTTTTTAAACGCCCACCAGCCAATCACTAAGCTCATTAATATACGTACAGGAAAGTAAATAATAGCTGGAATGCCAAATAACCAATTGGCAAAGCCTCGTGGCATTACATAAAATGCGACCTGCTTCACCCAAAATATAAACTCAACATACTGCGCTAAAAAGTCATTAAGCGATAAGCTTAAAAGTGCTAATTCATTACTTATTAAAACCCATAAGGCATATAAGCCAAGCAGACCATCACCCATACTGCCAATATAAGATGAGTAGCCTATAAATAATAAAAAGCCGCGCATGGTAAGTCCTTGTTAGCAGTTTCAGCAAGTTAAAATACAAACTAACTAATCTATAAAATATTAAAAATGGCTTTGTTAATTGCACCCTTTAGACGTTTTAACTAATTGAATATTATTAACACTTGCGTGTGCTCCACAGTAAAACATATGCTTAGAACAGTGGTAGTTTTCATCCTTAATATTCAAACCATTCTCATTAAATTCTAGCTCGAACTTACAGTTAATATCGTATTCGGGCTCTTGCTCTTCAAACACCAGTTTTTTACCCTTTAGTACTAAAGGTAATGGTTCTGTTGTCCCTTCTAACGGGGCTGTGATAGTGCAAATATGAAAGTTAAAGCCCCAGATAAGACCTTCTGTAAAATATTTATCGTCTTTTTTAAATACATTTATATAGCTCGTTTTTAATTTAAAACGCTCATTACTTTCGCTCCCATCGTCGTTGAGCATAGGGATCGCGCTAGTTATTTTGTCTGCTCTTGAATAGCATCCTTCAAATGAGCCTGCATGTGAATATCCACTAAAGACCGCACTTGCTAGAATAAAAGCTTTTTTAATCATCACTAGCTCCTTGCTGTAATGTTAATTTTCCTCAAAAAAACGCCCTCTATCATCTGTCATTTTTACTGGTAAACCGTTACCAACCATAAAGTGATAAAAACGCAAATCATCAATCAGGTCAGGGGCTGATATTTCTATGTCTCGGTAAGTCGCGTCTCTAAATTTAAACCTTAATGTATGCTCAAACCGTTTCGTTTGACAATAAAGTACTTCTTCTAGCTCAGACACCTTTATATTTATACCAAGTAATTTAAATTCACCATTCGCAATATCAATAGCTTGTGATTGCTTATTATTTGCAGATAGCCATTCAATAACCACTCCTAAAGAAGATAATCCAAACAAATATAAAAACTGATGCAATAAAGGTTTTTCGTTAATTACTTCCATGTAAAATAGAAAAATGACAATAAATAATGCTGATAAAGCCAAACTATAGACTATTTTAAATCCGGGTAATTTTTTTTGCCTAGGCAAAGCTGCCATAATTAATATCCTGATTAATCTACATAACTCACTTTTGTTCCCGCTAAATGATCATGTAAACATCGTTTATCTTTTCCAAATATAAATAATGGATTAACAAAACCAGCTATAAACTGACCTACCGAAGGGACAAGTGATAATAGTTGCATAGAAAGCATGCGTTTAAAGTAAATTGTAGTAAAGCTTGCTTGTGTACCATCTAAATTTTCAATACGGATAGACATTAAAGATTTACCAATTGTTTGTCCGCGTTGGTACATAAGGTAACCATGAAGCACTAACGTGCTTAATATGCCATAACCTAGCAAACCTGCAGATAAAGTAAGTGTTGGTTGGCTTAAACTACCAAACCCTACGAGCATGAATACAGGTATAAAACAAACAACACCTAAAACGCCATCAACAATAGCAGCCACTAGTCTATCTGAGCGCGTTGCTTTTTCTCCTGCTACTTTTGATACAATATTTTCAGATGGGCTCTGTGCTTCTCGCGTTTTAATTAAGTCGTCTATTTCTTTTGCTCGATCTGGGTAGGCTTCGCGATCTATAGCTCTCGCTGATGAGTAAAGCTCATCTAAAGTGTAGGTAGAAAAATCTATTTCAGAGTCCATGAAAAAATCCATATAGCGTTATTAAAAAGTAATCTAACACAACTAATTTAAGCTATTCAATTATTTAAGATTATCAAATAAAAAAGCTACTAAAAAGTAGCCTTTAATTATTAATTAAATACCATTCAATTTGCTGTTAAAAATGCCATTTAACTAGCAAGTTTGGATTATGTTCGGTTTGACCATCTACACCAAATTTATTTTTCCAATAAACATACTCAATACCAACATCAAGACGAGTGGTATCGAAGCCGAGCATAGGTGCAATATTGTATTTAATCTGTGAGGTAAAGTTAAAGCCGCCTTCACTTTTACCAAACATTGTGTCGGTGCTATCTACAATATCTAAAAAGCCATCGTATCTAAAGTTACCTTTGTTATAGCCCCACGTGACTGTTATTTGGTTATTATCTTCACGTTGAATGCCTATATCATCTTGAAAACGACGATAATAAGCCACATTAAAATATTGAAAGCCAGGTACATCAAGTGATACACCGCCCCCTAATAAATAGTTATTTTGATCCGTATCTCCCGAGCCATACTCTGTTTGTAGGCCTAAAAACACCTCTTTAACAAAGCTGTTTTGTGGCTTGTAAAGGGTTGGGTTTATGTTTAACTCACCGTACACTTCATCAGGATTACTTAGTCTATCCATAAAAAAGAACGTACTACCCCAAGTATGTCCCGACGCATGTTCTATAGTAACAACACTTCTATCGTCTTCCTCCCCTGAAAATGGCTCTAGGTAGTCGGCCCCTTTCATTGCGGTAATACTAAAATCAGACCAAAGCTCTTTAGCCGAAACACCTGTTGAGCACATTGTAATTGCAGTTATAAGTGCTAGTTTTTTTATTGTTTTAGTGTTCATTTTAATTCCTTTATTTTTATGAATCTTAGTTTAGTTAAGATGATCCGTACTTGCTGAGTAATTTTCTGGTAGTACCAACGTCATTATTATTGCGGTGATACCCGACACCGTCACTGCGCTACCGAATATGGCAGTAACCAACTTAGGTGCGTTTGTAAACAACTCTGGTACAAAACTAACACCTAGCCCTAGTCCCAAACTCACCGCAATAATAAGTAAACTTCTGCGATTTATTTTTTCGCTGGCTAGTATTTTGACCCCTGCGGCTGCTACGGTGCCAAACATTACAAGCGTTGCACCGCCCAAAACGGGTTTAGGTATATTTTGTAATACAGCGCCAATCACAGGAAATAAACCAAGGATGATTAAAATACCGCCGATCCACAGGCCTATGTACCTGCTGGCAACACCTGTTAGCTGAATAACCCCGTTGTTTTGACTAAAAGTAGTATTTGGAAAAGTGTTAAATAAGGCCGCAATCATCGAGTTAACGCCATCACCTAAAATACCACCGCGTATGCGTGCTAAGTAAGTAGGCCCTCTAACAGGTAACTTAGAAACAGCACAATTGGCAGTAATATCGCCTGTCGATTCAATTGCTGTTATAAGGTATAAAAAGCCAAAGGCTATCAGTGCACCAAAATCAACATTAAAACCGTACTTAAACGGTATTGGCATGGCGATTAAATCAAACTCGCCGACTTCAAATTTGGCTATTCCTAATATAACAGCCAGTATCCAACCTACTATCATGGCTACAACCACGGCAGTTAGCCTTACCCATTGGTTTTTACTTGCATTAAACAGCACCACTAAAGCAACAACCGAAAAACCAACAATTAGGTTACTTGGTGAGGCAAACTCGTCAGGCTTATTAGTTAATAGCCACTGGCCGCCGCCTATGTCGGTCATACCCACTTTTATAAGGTAGACGCCTATAGTGGTAATAACCACGCCGGTAACAACAGGCTTAATTACTTTGCCGAGTTTTTCTATAAAAAAACTAATAAATATCTCTACAAAGGCCGCTAAAAAACACACAGCAAAAATAGTAGCGAGTACTTCATCGTTATTGCCACCCGTAGCTTTAACAGTAAAGCCTGTGGCCAAAATAGTGCCTAAAAAAGCAAAACTGGTGCCTTGCACACATATAAGTCCAGAACCAACAGGCCCTACTCTGCGCGCTTGTATAAACGTACCAACACCCGATACAAACAACGCCATACTAATTAAATATGGTATTTCAGCAGCTAGGCCAAGCACCCCACCAATAATAAGTGTGGGTGTAATAATGCCTACAAAGCTTGCGAGTACGTGCTGTAGTGCAGCAAAAAATGATTCAGTTAGCCCTGGTTTATCATCTACCGCGTAAATTATGTCTTCTGAAATAGCTTCTTGGTTTGACATGGTCAATATCCTTTTAGCGCTTAAACTTGGGCAAGGTATTAACGCCCTGCCCTATTTAAATTCAAATACGTCTGCGTTTATTTAAGCTGCCCTTCTACGCCTTCAACGTAAAAGTCCATGCCGAGTAAGGTTTTATCATCAATAGTCTGCCCAGCTGTTGTAACCAGCTCACCTTGCTGATTTTTTATAGGGCCAGTAAATGGATGAAATTCACCTTTACCAATTTTCTCTGAAATAGCATTTACTTCACTTACTACATCACTTGGAATGTCTTTACTTAGCGGCGCTAAGCGAGTCATCCCTGAGCCTATCCCTTTCCATATATCTTGCGATTGCCATTTATCGTCAAGTACTTGCTGTACGCGCTCTGCATAAAATTCATCCCAGTGATGAACCGCTGCCGTTAAATGTGCTTTTTTACCGTACCCGCTCATATCTGAGTGGTAGCCAATAGCGTAAATACCAGCGGCTTCAGCTGCTTGCAATGGTGCAGGTGAATCAGTATGTTGAGTTATAATATCAACGCCTTGATCTATAAGGCTATCGGCAGCTTCTCGCTCTTTACCCGGATCAAACCAGCTATTAACCCACACTACTTTTACTTTTGCATTAGGCTTAACTGAGCGCAGGCCAAGCGTAAATGCATTTATACCGCGTATTACCTCCGGAATAGGAAACGCAGCAATATAACCAATGCTGTCGGTTTTACTCATGTGCCCTGCAATAACACCTGTAAGGTAGCGTCCTTCGTAAATGCGATCAAAGTAAGTGCTTACGTTTTTTGCGCGTTTATAGCCTGTGGCATGCTCAAACTTTACATTAGGAAACCGTTTAGCCACTTTAAGTGTTGGGTTCATGTAGCCAAACGACGTGGTAAATATTAAATCGTGCCCGCTTTTAGCCAGTTGCGTAATAACACGCTCTGCATCGGCCCCTTCTGGTACGCTTTCGACAAAAGTGGTTTCTATTTTGTCGCCAAACTTTTCTTCTAGGTAGTGGCGGCTAGAGTCATGTGTATAAGTCCAACCGGCTTCACCTATGGGGCTTACATATACAAAGCCAACTTTTACGCTATCTTTTGCAATAGCTGTTGCGCTTATGCCTAAGCTTAATGCAACCCCGAGTGCCGTTATAAGTTTTTTCATTGTTATTCTCCGTGTTATATTTTTAATATCCTGTTGAAGCAGGTAATTTACCTTATTGATTTTGTAATTAATTTAATGACCCTTGTGCCAAGGCTTACCTAGCCACATGGGTTCGTACATTTTTAACTTTTGTTTATTTTTACTGAGCATAATTAGTACTATAAGCGTTGCACCATAAGGCAGCATGGCGAGTAAGTTAGACTCCACAGCCCACCCAAAAGCCTGTGCCACTAAGTGCATAATGCTGGCAAAGCCAAATAAATAAGCGCCAAGCATTACGCGCTCAATACGCCAGCTTGCAAACACCACTAAAGCAAGGGCTATCCAACCTCGCCCTGCCGTCATGTTTTGAGTCCAAAGTGGTGTATAAGCCAACGACAAGTATGCGCCCGCAATGCCCGCCAGTGCGCCGCCAAACATAACGGCTAAATAACGTGTACGCATTACAGGTAATCCTAAGTTATTACCCACACTTGGGTTTTCACCAATAGCTCGTACTGCAAGCCCTGCTCTGTGGTATTTAAAAAACAAATACGCACCAAGCACTAAACCCCAACTTAAATACACAATGGCGTCTTGCGAAAATAGCGCTTTGCCTAAAACCGGAATATGCTCAAACCCTGCAATTGCTAAAGTAGGTAACGCGTTAATGGTTTTTCCCTCATAGTCGGCACCTAAAAATGCCGAAAGGCCTGTACCAAAAATAGTCAGCGCCAAACCTGCCGCTACTTGGCTAGCATTTAAATTAAGTGCTACAAAAGCAAAAATAAGTGAGGCCATAACCCCGACCAAAGCTGCTACCGTAAAACCAATAAATAGGTTGTCGCATTGGTACATAGTTATAAATCCTGCCACTGCGCCAAGTAGCATCATGCCTTCTTGCCCTAAATTTAAAGTGCCGCTTTTTTCGCATACCATTTCACCCAGCGCCACCAGCAATAGAGGGGTGCCTGTACGAATAGTGGCGTATAAAATATTAGTAATTACATCTAATTCCATGATTTAAGACTCCTGTGCAATATGTATTGGCTGCGCTTTTTGTTGTTTAAATGGCAGCGAAAATCTAAGGCGATAAGTAATAAGCACATCGCACGAGAGTAAATAAAACAGCATTAACCCCTGAAAAATACCGGTTATAGCATTAGGTAATCCCATGTTAATTTGCGCAAGTTCACCTCCCATATAAATAAGCCCCATTAATAAGCCCGCAAACGTAATTCCTACTGGGTGGAGTCGCCCTAAAAAAGCAACAATAATGGCGGCATAGCCATAACCGGGTGATATTTGCGGAACCAACTGCCCAATAGGCCCAGCTACTTCTCCCGCTCCAGCAAGCCCCGCCAAGCCCCCGCTAATAACTAGCACTCCGGCAATTAATAATGTTCGCTTGTAACCCGCCATTTTGGCCGCGGATGCATCAAGCCCAAGTACTTGTATTTGAAAGCCTATAAAGGTTTTACTAATAAAAACCCATGTGGCGCATAGCGCTAATAACGCAAACGCCAGGCCTAAGTGCAATCGAGTACCGTCGAATAAAACAGGTAATAACGTACTATCGCCAAACAATGCACTTTCAGGAAAGTTATAACCGTGAGGATCTTTTAGTGGCCCATGAACAGCCCACAGCAATACATTTACTGCTATGTAGTTGAGCATTATGGTGACTAAAATTTCATTGGTGTTTAAACGCAGCTTCATAAAAGCAGCAAGCCCCGCCCACAACATCCCACCTGCAATACCAGCGAGTAATGTAAGTGGCATTGCAAAAGCACTTGTTGAGTCAACAAAGTTGACGGCTACAGCACTTGCACATACACCACCAATAAGCAGTTGCCCTTCTGCGCCTATATTCCAAACCGATGCTCTATAACAAAGCGCTAAGCCATAGGCGCATAGCAAAATAGGAATGGTCATTACAAGTAGCTCAGTTACACCATACCAATCGGCAACAGGTGCTATAAGAAATGTATACAGGGCATTTAGAGGATCATGCCCTAATAAGGCAAACACCACGTAACCGGTTATTAATGTTAGTAAAATAGCTAAAACAGGAGAGAGATAACTCCAAGCTGGTGAGCGCTCAACACGTGGTTCTAATTTAATCATGCGAGTGCCCCTTGTGGTGTGTGTACTTTAGGCTGGTTATTAAAAACATCGCTAAAGTCGCCAGCCATCCACTGCCCTAACTGCACAAGCGGTACGGTATCGGTGTTTAAAATAGGAGACAGTTTTCCATCGCAAATTGCGCCAATGCGGTCGCAAATTTTATAAAGTTCATCTAAATCTTCTGAAATAACGAGTACCGCACACCCTTCGTCGCGAAGCTTTAAAATAGCTTCATGTATCGCCACTTGTGCGCCTATATCTACTCCCCAAGTAGGGTGCGACATAACGAGTAGTTTTGGGTTTTGCTCTACCTCGCGACCAATAATAAATTTTTGTAAATTACCACCTGAAAGGCTTGCTGCATGAGTGCGAAAACTTGGCGTTTTAACCTTGTATTTTGTAATGATTTTATTAGCAAGCTCAGTAATTTTTTGTTTTACTAAAAAGCCATTTTTAACCAGCCCATTATCAAAACTAGTAAGCAGTGCATTTTGTGCTAAATCCATAGTGGGCACGGCTCCTCGCCCAAGCCTGTCCTCTGGCACACATGCAAGCCCAAGGCGGCGCCTTTTTAGCGGGCACAGTGCATCAACAACGGTATTTTTAAATTTAATGGCGCTACTACTTGCTTGAACTTGCTCCCCCGAAAGCACTTTTAATAACTCTTCTTGTCCGTTGCCAGCAACACCCGCAATCCCCACTATTTCGCCTTGCTGTACTGCAAAGTTAATATTTTTAAGGGGTGTTTCAAATAACGCTTGTGCGGCGGTGGTTAGATTATTAACGGTTAAAAAATCCGCAGCACCCAAAGCTCTGCGAGTTTGGTTACTAATTGGCGTGTTGTCGCCTACCATCAGCCTAGCAATTGACTCACTAGTTTCGTTTTTAGGAATACAATGCCCGCTTACTTTCCCGCCTCTCAAAATGGTCGCACTGTCACATAACTCAATCACTTCGTGCAGTTTATGGCTAATAAACAGCACAGAGCAGCCTTCTTTTTTAAGTGACTTTAGGGTTTTAAATAATGCATCGACTTCTTGTGGAGTCAGTACTGAAGTGGGTTCGTCTAAAATAAGTAACTGAATATCTAATAATAAGCATCTAACAATTTCTACTCGTTGGCGCTCGCCAGTTGAAAGTGTTGATACCAGTCTATGGGGGTCTAATGGCATACCATAACGTGTTGATGTTTTTGTAATTCGACCCGCAAGCGTGCTGCTATGTCCTGCTAAATCACCTAACGCTAGTTCAATATTTTGGGCGACCGTAAGTGTTTCAAATAACGAAAAATGCTGAAAGACCATTCCAATGCCTAAATCACGCGCATCAGCAGGCTCTTTTATATTCATTATACGGCCATTGAAAAACATGTCCCCTTGGTCAGGTTTAACCACACCATAAAGCATTTTCATTAATGTGCTTTTACCTGCACCGTTTTCACCTAATAAGGCATGCACTTCACCATGCTTAATTTTTAAGGTTACGTCATTATTGGCTATACATCCGGGATACTGCTTTGTCATTCCCTGCATAGTAAGGCGGTATTTATTATTCATTATTAGGGCCTATTTGTACTTAATGAGCAATTTAGCCTACTCAAAACACCAACTGACCAACCGGTCAACAATGGCATGGTAACTGCAATATACTTACCAAGATGAAAAAGTATTTTTCTTACCCGTGCGCAAACAACAAGAAAAAACATACGCCAAGCCTTTATGTATCAGGGCTTTATAAAAATTAAGGGGGTCTGTGTGATTCAATTTTTATTAAATAACACGCCAATTGAAGTACAAGAATGCTCGCCAAGTCTCACCATTTTGGACTGGCTACGCACCAAAAAAGGGAAAGTGGGCACCAAAGAAGGGTGTGCAACTGGCGACTGTGGCGCGTGCACAATTTTAGTGGGTGAAGAGCGTATAAATGCAAACGGGCAAACTAGTTGGCAATACAAAACAATGAACAGCTGTTTATTGTTATTAGGTAATGCGCATGCAAAACATATAGTAACGGTAGAGGCTGTGACTACTGGTTTATACCCAAACTTAACCGATTTACACCCCGTACAACGTGCACTCGTTGAGTGCCATGGTTCGCAATGTGGTTTTTGCACGCCCGGTATAATAATGAGTTTGTTGGCTCTTTATATTAATGAACCAACGTACCCTGGTAAAAAAGCGGTTATTCATGCACTTGGTGGTAACTTATGCCGTTGTACAGGTTATAGCCCAATATTACTTGCAGCCGAAAAAGCCTATAGCTATGAACGTAAAGCTGAACCGTACTCAGCAATGGCCGCCCAATTTAAAGCATCACTTAATACGCAATATGATGACGATATTCCATTTTTAAAAAATGGTCCTCGCAAATTTTACTTACCACAAACTGCCCAACAACTTGTTGAGCTAAAAGCGCTTTATCCTTATGCACATTTAGTTGCTGGTGGCACCGACTTTGCCATTGAGCTTAGCCAAAACATGCTCTTACCGGATGTAATTATCTCCCTTAGCCAAGTAAAGGATCTTTGCACCTTGGCAGATAATAACGGTGAGCTACACATTGGTGCAGCACTACCTTATAGCCAATTTGTTGAGGTATTTTATAACCATTACCCAGAGTCAAAAGAGCTATTTGAACGCTTAGGATCAAGCCAAGTACGTAACAGCGGCACGCTTGGTGGCAGCATAGGGAATGCCTCTCCTATTGGCGATCCAGCTCCCCTTTTAATCGCTCTTAATGCATCAATGGATTTATTAAGCAGCGCTGGTACGCGCACTATTAAAGTTGCCGACTACTTTATTGATTACAAAAAAACAGTTCTTAAAAGCGATGAAGTAATTAGTAAGTTCACAATTCCAAAGCGCCCTGAGTCGCTAAAACTGGCGTGTCATAAAATATCAAAACGCTTTGAAGACGATATATCTACCGTGTGTTTGGTACTTGCTATAGAGCATTCACAAAACATGATTACTCAAGCCCGCTGCGCTATGGGCGGTATGGCTGCTATTCCTAAGCGCGCGCAGCATATTGAGCAAAAGCTGATATCTCAATCATTACAAGTAAGTAGTTTTATAGACGCAGCAACGGCTATTAACGATGACTTTACGCCCATGAGCGATGTAAGAAGCAGTGCGCATTATCGCACCACGGTAAGCAAAAATTTATTACAACGCATTGGTATTGAGTTTTGTGAGCCGCAAGCACGCAACAATAACAACATTGCCATTACGAGGATCTCACATGCGTCACTTTGAAATGGATAAACTAAAAGCGCAAGGTGGTAGCGTTGGAGAATCTAAATATCACGAAAGCGCTATTAAACAAGTTTGTGGCAGTGCAAATTTTGCCGACGATAACCCTGAGCCTTACGGTTGTCTGCATGCCTACCCAGTGCTCGCCCCTGTTACAAGCGGCTTTATTAAATCAATTGATACAAGTCTCGCACTGGCAGTTGAAGGTGTTAAACGTATTTTATCGGCCGAAGATGTACCGGGTAAATTAGATATTGGCCCGGTATTTCCAGGTGATATATTACTCACTAGTCATGAAATTCAATACCATGGACAACCTGTATTAATTGTCGTTGCCGACAGCTACGCCATAGCGCGCCGCGCGGCACGTTTAGTGGTTATAGAGTGCGAGCAAACCACCCCCATACTCGATATTAAAGAAGCAATAAAAAAAGAGCATTGGGTAAGGCCGCCACATTCACTTAACCGTGGTAGCAGCGAAAACGCCATTAATAACGCAGCCCACCAGCTTAAAGGCGAAATAAACATAGGCGGGCAAGAACACTTTTATTTAGAAGGCCAAATAGCGCTGGCGCAACCTGATAACGACGGTGGCATTCATGTTCAGTGTTCTACGCAACACCCTACTGAGGTTCAACACTTAGTTGCTAAAATTTTAAAAAAGCCATTTAGCTTTGTAAACGTAGAAACCCGCCGTATGGGCGGTGCTTTTGGCGGCAAAGAAACCCAAGGCGCACCATGGGCATGCCTTGCAGCTCTTGCGGTTTACCACCTTGGCTGCGCAGTAAAAATGCGCCTAGCCCGTAGCGACGATTTTAAATTAACCGGTAAGCGCCACCCTTTTTATAATCACTATCATGTTGGTTTTGACGAAAATGGTTTAATAGAAGGTGCCGACATTACCGTAAACGGATTTTGTGGCTACTCCCCCGATTTATCAGATGCAATTGTAGACCGCGCCATGTTTCATGCCGATAACGCCTACTACTACCCAGCCGCCACAATTAAAGGTAATCGCTGTAAAGTAAATACCGTAAGCCATACCGCATTTAGAGGATTTGGTGGCCCGCAAGGAATGATTATGGGCGAGCTAATAATGGACGATATAGCAGCCAAATTAGGTAAAGATCCGCTTGAGATCAGAAAACTCAATTTATACAGAAAAGGCCGCGATACCACGCCGTATCATCAAACCGTAGAGCAACATATTTTAAAAGATATGATAAACCAGCTTGAAGAGTCAGGTGACTACTGGGCACGTAAAAATGCTATTAAAGCATTCAACGCATCGTCACCTATTATCAAAAAAGGCCTTGCAATGACGCCGGTAAAATACGGTATTTCGTTTACGGTACAACACTTAAATCAAGCTGGTGCATTAGTGCATGTATACAGCGATGGCTCAATACATTTAAACCATGGCGGCACCGAAATGGGCCAGGGGCTAAACACCAAAATTGCGCAAATTGTAGCCCATGGCTTTGGGGTCGATTTTAACGCGGTAAGTATTAGTGCTACGCGTACCGACAAGGTACCAAACACTTCACCAACAGCGGCCTCAAGCGGTACCGACTTAAACGGTATGGCGGCGCTAAATGCAGTAAACACAATAAAAGAGCGCTTAATTGATTTTATTACCGAGCACTTTGAAGTAGACAGCAACACTGTTGTATTTAAAGATAACCTCATTACTTTTAGTAAAGGGGAAATTAGCTTTAGCGAACTTGCAAATCTTGCTTACATGAATCGTATATCGCTTTCATCTACCGGTTATTACGCCACACCAAAAATTCATTACGATAGAGCCAAAGGCGAAGGCCGTCCGTTTTTTTACTACGCTCACGGCGTAGCACTGAGTGAAGTAGAAGTAGATACCCTAACTGGCGAAAACACGGTAACTCGCGTTGATATACTGCACGATGTAGGCAGTTCAATTAATCCAGCTCTTGATATAGGCCAAATTGAAGGCGCCTTTGTGCAGGGTATGGGCTGGCTAACAACCGAAGACTTACAATGGAATGATAAAGGCCAGCTTGCAAGCTTTGGCCCAGCCAACTACAAAATACCAGCCATTGGCGATACCCCTGCCGAATTTAACGTCAATCTTTATAACTCAGCAAATCCAGAAACCACCGTGTTTAGATCAAAAGCCGTAGGCGAGCCGCCATTTATGTTGGCCTTTAGTGTATGGAGCGCTATTCGTAATGCAATAAGCAGTGTGGCTGATTACAAATACACCGCCCCACTGGATACACCCGCAACCCCAGAGCGAGTATTGAGTGCAATTGAGCAAACCGCTAGCTGGTTTAAGGAGCAGCAACATGGCTAATTTAAATGAGTCGTTTCAGGGTTTTCATACGCAAAACTGGGTGCAGGCTATAAACGAGCACGAAAAAAGCGGCACTAACTATGTTATTGCGACAGTGCTTGGAACCAATGGCTCAACCCCACGCGGCACAGGCTCAAAAATGGTAATAAGCGGCGAGCATATTTACGACACCCTTGGCGGTGGTCACCTTGAGTACGTAGTAATAGAAAAAGCCCGCGAACTACTTGCCAAAGGCGAAGCCGCCCAAGTAATTGAGCAATTTAACCTAGGTGCAAATTTAGGCCAGTGCTGCGGCGGGGCTGCCACCATTATACTTGAATGCATGCAATGCGAGCGCTTTACCCTCGACATTTATGGCGCAGGCCACGTAGCACAGGCGCTTATTGGTATATTGGCACAGCTGCCTATGCACATACGCTGGATAGATAGCCGCGCAGATGTATTCCCACAAGCTATTCCAAATAACGTAGTAAAAGTGGTTGATGAAGAACCAACAGAGCAAGTAAAACGTGCGCCTAAAGCTAATAACTACTTAATACTTACCCATAACCACCAGCTCGACTTTGCACTCACCCAAGCCATTATTAAACGCGCTGATGCCAATTGGCTGGGCGTTATTGGCTCTGACACTAAAGCAAAACGTTTTAAACAACGCCTAGCACATCGCGATTTTACAGCCGATCAAATACAGCAAATGACCTGCCCTGTTGGGCTTAATAACATTACGGGCAAATTGCCAATGGAAGTGGCTATTTCGATTAGTGGACAGCTAATTGGCCTTTATCAGGCTATGCAAACCCAAGCGCCAAAACGCCAAGGCTTGCAATGGCGCACAATAAAAAATGCCTTAATTAGCACCACGCAGGAGGAAGTAAACGCATGAGCAGTTTACAAATAAATACGCTAAATGATGCACAAGCAAAACAAGCACTTGAGCATTGCTGCGCGGCCCCTAACTGGGTAGCGGGCATGATAAAAGCAATGCCATTTAAAAGTGCTCAACAGCTGTTTGAATGCGCACAAAGCATATGGGATAGCCTTGGCGAGAGCGACTATTTAGCTGCCTTTGAAGGCCACCCGCAAATAGGCGACTTATCAACCCTTAGCAAAAAATACGCTGCTACCGCACAAAAAGCGGGGCATGAGCAATCAGGTATGAGCAAAGCAAACGAGGCCGTACTTACCAAAATGATTGCCCTTAATAAAGAGTACCTTAGCAAGTTTGGCTTTATTTTTATTGTGTGCGCCACCGGTAAAACGGCCGAACAAATGCTCGAACTCATAGAGCAGCGCATACACAACACCCGCAGTACAGAGCTAAATATAGCCGCGGGCGAACAAGCCAAAATAACAAAAATAAGATTGGAGTCACTGCTATGAATAAAAGTATGAACAAAAGCCCTATTACCACCCATATACTTGATACCAGCACCGGAAAACCTGCGGCAAACGTTGCTGTTAAGCTATTTAAACTTACAAATAACGAATGGGTACAACTAACCCAAGGCACAACCGATACCGATGGGCGAATTACCGACTGGCTAAATACAGAAGTAGAATTTGCAACCTATAAACTGGTATTTGATTTAGATAGTTATTACCAAAACCAACCTACCCCTGCGTTTTACCCAGAAGCGCAAATAACTTTTAGATTACAAGATACTAAACATCATCATATCCCATTGTTGCTTAGCCCGTTTGGCTACTCTACATACAGAGGTAGCTAATAATGAGCGCGCAAAACAATAATAACTTAACAGTAGTTTGTGCTGATATACTCGACTTTGTTGACGACCCGGCCATTGCTGGCGAAAGCGCACATCGTTTTTTTGAAAAAGGCGCATTAGTTATCAAGCACGGCAAAGTAGTTAAACTTGGTTACGAGCAAGACATACTGCCTACGATTGATAAATCAGCGCGTGTTATCCACCACGATGGCAAACTCGTTATGCCTGGTATGATTGACACCCACATACACTTACCACAAACCGAAATGGTGGGGGCGTACGGCGAGCAACTGCTAAGTTGGTTAACCGAGTATGCGTTTCCGACAGAGAAAAAATTTACGTGTAAGCATTATTCAAAAGAGATCTCTAATCGCTTTTTAGACGAGCTACTGCGCAATGGCACAACCACTGCCCTTGTATTTGGCACTGTGCACCCGCAATCGGTTGATGCGTTTTTTAAAGAATCACAAAAACGCAATTTACGTATGATTGCCGGTAAAGTAATGATGGATCGTAACTGCCCTGACGACTTATCTGATTGCGCGCAAACAAGCTATGACGAATCCAAAGCCCTAATAAAAAAATGGCACAATGTTGACAGGCTAAGCTACGCAGTTACGCCGCGTTTTGCCCCCACATCAACCCCAGAACAATTACAAAAATGCACTCAGTTACTTGAAGAATACCCAGACACCTACCTGCACACTCATCTATCAGAAAACAAAGACGAGTGCGAATGGGTTAAAGGGCTATTTCCAGAAGCTGAAGATTACCTTGGCGTTTACGAGCAAGCAAAAATGGTACGCAAACGCTCGGTTTTTGCCCATAGTATTCATTTATCTGAGCGCGAACTTTGCTGCCTTGCAGATAACAATGCGGCTATATCGCACTGCCCTACCTCAAACCTATTTTTAGGATCAGGACTTTTAAATTTAAAAGCCTGTGAAGAGCACGGCATAAACGTAGGCATGGGTACCGATGTAGGCGCAGGAACAAGCTTTTCTATGCTACAAACAGGTAACGAAGCTTACAAAATCCAACAGTTACAAGGTCAAAAGTTTTCAGCATTTAAAGGGCTGTATTTAGCAACACTCGGCGGTGCTAGAGCGCTCGATTTAGAAGGGACAATTGGTAATTTTGAAGCCGGTTGTGAGGCCGATTTTATTGTAATGGATTGTTCGGCAACTTCGTTTTTAAAATTTAGAATACAACATGCCAAAACCCTGCATGAAAAACTATTTGCAATGATGATGTTAGGCGACGACCGCTGCGTTGAGCAAACCTACATTATGGGTAAAAGTGTGTATAAGCGCGATGATAGCAATCAATTTTCAGACACCCGCTCACCGGTATTAGAAGAGGCTTAACCGTTATGGAAAACTATTTATTTGAGCTTGCTCATTTAGTACTGCGTTATTTTCATGTTATTGCTGGTATAGCTTGGATTGGCGCTTCATTTTATTTTGCATGGCTAGATAACAACCTACAAACACCACCGCAGTGGAAAATAGATAAAGGCATAAAAGGCGATTTATGGGCCGTGCATGGTGGTGGCTTTTACGAAGTGGCTAAGTATCAAAATGGCCCTGAACAAATGCCTCATACTCTGCATTGGTTTAAGTGGGAAGCCTACACAACGTGGATCACCGGTATATTACTATTTAGCTTACTTTATTATGTTGGCGCCGATGTGTATTTAATTGATAACAGTAAAAGTGAGCTAAGTAAATTTGCAGCTATTGGCGCATCCCTTGGTTTTATTGGCTTAGGCTATGGTGTTTATCGTTTATTGTGTAAAAGCCCACTGGTTGAAAACGGCAAAGTGTTTATTGCTGTAGTTATTGGTTTATTAGCTCTGTGGACTTTTGGGGTTGATCAATTATTTAGCGACCGCGCTGTGTATATTCATGTAGGTGCACTTATTGGCACGTGCATGGTGGGTAATGTGTATCACATTATTATGCCAGGGCAACGCTATATGGTAAGTGAAGTAGAAGCTGGTAGAATCCCTGATTCAGCGCCAGGTTTAAAGGCAAAGCTGTGTTCTATTCATAATAACTACGCCACGTTACCTGTGGTATTTATTATGCTTAGCAATCACTTTCCTTACACGTATAGCCACAATTTTGGCTGGCTTATTTTAATTGCGCTGTTTGGTATTGGTATGTGGATACGCCATTACTTTAACTTAAAACATCAAGGCGTTAATAAGCCTTCAGTACTTATAAGTGGTATCGCAGCATTTTTTGCCCTTATGCTAGCAATAGCACCTTGGCCCAGCAGTACAACAAATGCAGACGAAAACGCGCCTTTACAAGCAAGTATTACCGACGCACAAGCGTGGGATATAATCAGCAAACACTGTACGCAGTGCCACAGCGAGACACCTACCTCTGAGCTTTTTCAAACAGCGCCACTTGGCTTTAAACTCGACTCAATTGAACAGGTGAAAAAGTCGCAAGTACTTGTGCATACTCGCGCCGTAATAACTAAAGACATGCCACTGGCTAATATGACCAAAATGACTGACAAAGAGCGCGAAACGCTCGGCGCTTGGCTCACAGCACTTAAAAAGGAGCAATAAAATGAGCGAGCAATTTAAAAACTACCCGCGCGATTTAATTGGTTATGGTCCAGATGTACCCCATGCAAACTGGCCTAATAAAGCCCGCATTGCAGTGCAAGTGGTATTAAATTACGAAGAAGGCGGCGAAAATTGTGTATTACATGGTGATGCAGCCGCTGAAACGTTTTTATCAGAAATAGTCAGTGCCCCGCATGTTGAAGACCGCCATATAAGCATGGAGTCTATTTACGAATATGGCTCACGCGCGGGCGTGTGGAGGCTACTGCGTTTATTTAAAAAATACGATATACCGGTCACCATTTTTGCAGTGGCGATGGCCCTTGAGCGCCACCCCGATGTAGCTAAAGCCTTTGTTGAAGCAGGCCACGAGATTGCAAGCCATGGCCTGCGCTGGATTAATTATCAAAATATAGATAAACAAACCGAGCGCGAACATATGCAACAAGCCATTGACGTCATTAAAAAGCTTACAGGTAAAAAGCCCAAAGGCTGGTATACCGGCCGAACTAGCCCAAATACCGCAGCCCTTGTAGTTGAGAATGGCACATTTTTATATGACGCCGACGATTACAGCGACGATTTGCCCTTTTACAGTATTAAAGAAGGTAAGCCACAACTCATTGTGCCCTACACGCTCGATGTAAACGACATGCGCTTTGCTGCCGTACAGGGTTTTAATGCAGGGGATCAGTTTTATAATTATTTAAAAGATGCCTTTGATATGCTTTATGAAGAAGGTGACCCAGAAGGTGAAAACACCCCAAAAATGATGTCGATAGGTTTGCATTGCCGCTTAATTGGTCGCCCAGGAAGAATAAAAGCATTAGCACGGTTTTTAGAATATGCCCGATCGCATGAGCAGGTTTGGTTTGCCACGCGTGAACAAATAGCCGAGCACTGGCTTAAAACTCACCCGTATAAAAAAGCATAGTTTATATTTTTTAAAACATAAAAAAGCCCAGCAAAGCTGGGCTTAAATTACTTTAGGAGTAGTGAAATTTATTCAAAAGAAACGGTGATGATATTCGAACACACATTTTCTGTTACACATAATTGGTAATCGTACGATGGTAATGTAGCTCCACGCACGTAATCACGGTAGCGACCATTATCTGCAGTGGTATCAACTAACTCACCATTACGGTAAACGCTTAATGACTCTGCACCAACTTCTTCCCAGCTAAGTTCTACACGCATCGTACCTAGGCGTGTTTTGTTAGCGCGTTTTAAGTTCAGTTCAAGGGTCACGTCACTTACAACAACGGCTTGGGTAAATGTATCTGTATTACCTTCACTGTCAGTAACAGTTAGTTCTACATCGTAACTACCCGATTGCGCATATGCATGCACAGGGCTTGAATCTGTTGATGTAGCGCCATCGCCAAAGCTCCAGCTCCATTGTGTAATGTCGTTATTGGCATCATTGCTTGTATCTACAAACGAAGCTGTTAAACCTTGCGTATCAACAGTAAAGCCTGCACGTGGCGGTTGTGCACTTACTTCGCCTATAGCGCTAAGCGTAAGTGACCAGCCATTAATTGTACCTGTATCAGCGGCTGCAGTATCTTCTACATGAAGAGTCCAGTCACCATTTGCTACTTCGCCATTGAATGCACTAGACGTGAAGCTCTTAACAATATCATCGTTACTACCACCAACATTGCTTTGCAATGTTACCTCTGTACCTTGTGCCGATATTAGTTTTACAACTAAGTCACCAGAGTAAGTATGAGTAATATCAACATCGGCGGTTGTGCCAAATACGGTTAAATCATCAGAAACATTAATTACTGAGCTAATCCCCTGTGGAGAATTATCTGGAATTGCTACGCTACCAGTACTGCTGTAGGTAAAGTCATTTAACCCTAATGGTTGTATCATTAATTCAACCGATTGCTGTTTAACAATATCACCCGCAGTGGCCGTTACGGTAAACTCGTAATCTCCCCACTGAGTATCAGTATCGGTTTCAACATTTAGTATCACGTCATCACCAGGGCGCGCTGTAAGCGATGATAAATAAGCACCACCTAATGTTGTTGATAATTCAAGCGTTACTTCCTCATCCCACTCGGCAATTGAGCCAATTGTAAATGTATAGCTTGTAGCCTCTCCAGCTATAATTTGTTGGGTAAGCGGGCTAGCTGATATTTTAAAACCAGGAGTTGGATCCGCATCAATAAGTGCTTGGTTAACATTAAGTCGCGTACCGGCTACCGTTTTCCCCTGCAGTGCAGCATTAGCATCGCCCGAGCTCATTAATAAATCTTTAAGTTCTTGAGTAGATAACTCTGGATTAATAGATAAAACTAGCGCAGCTGCGCCAGCAACATGCGGTGTTGCCATTGACGTACCAGAATACGATGCATAACTTTCACCCGGTGTAGTAGATAAAATAGCAGTACCTGGTGCGCCCATATCAACACTGGTTAAGCCCCAATGAGAGAACCACGAAATATCATCAGTTTGGTTAGTACTTGCAACCGATAGAACACTCGCATTTTCGTAGTTTGATGGATAATGTGGGTTTACATCGTTATCAATAGTGTCGTTACCTGCTGCAGCTACAAACAATAGTTCGGCAGCTTCACTTGATTCGATTGCATCAGCCAGCGCTTGGCTATAGCCACCGCCACCCCAACTATTATTTAATACGCGGATGTTAACACCAGAGTTTTTTAGGCCAACCATGTAATCAATACACTTGATTGCATCTGATGTTGATCCATTACCTGCTGCATCTAAAAACTTACAACCAACAAGTGATACTTCATGATTTACACCCACTACACCCACAGAGTTATTACCACTCGCACCTATAGTTCCAGACACGTGCGTTCCGTGACCTTCATCATCCATAGGGTCGCCACTATTGGTAATCGCATTGATACCATGAATATCATCGATAAAGCCATTACCGTCATTATCAATACCATCGCCTGCGATTTCAGAGGTATTTACCCACATATTGCTCGCTAAATCGCTATGGCTATAATCAATACCTGTATCGATTACACCAACAACTACATCACGACTACCAGTAGAAATAGTCCACGCTTCTACAGCATCAATATCAGCGTCTGCCGTACCACCGGTCTGACCTTCATTATTTAGGCCCCAAAGCTCATCAAAACGAGGGTCGTTAGGTGCGCTCGCAATACTTACTCGGTAATCTGGCTCAACATATTCAATAGCTTGATGAGACTTTAAGCGCTCAATAGCTTCTTTAGTGCTCATGCCAGACACTTTAAATTTAGCAAGGCGACCTGAGAATAATGATGTGAAGTTATCATCAACTTCATCATTATTTAAATCTGTAATTTTTGCTTTAACCAAGCTTCGTGCTTGTTTACGCATTTGAGGCGTTGCATTTTTTTTATATTTAACAATAACAGAGTCACTGCTTGCAGCTGCTTGTGGAAGAGCTCCTGCATCAGGTAATTTAGCCGAAGCCAAACAAGGTAGTAAAGCAAGCGTAATAATAGATAATTTTGTTTTCATTGTTCTATCCATAGTTGGGTTAGCTTAGAAGCACTAAGCGGGTTTGTTCACTATTTCAAGTACAAGGGATCACGTGGCAAGTTATAAGCAAACTAGTAAATACGATATTTGACAAGTTAAAAAGTTAAAAAGAATTAAAAATCATAAATTTTGACCAGTTTGGCTATAAAAAAAACACTAAACACAGTCATTTTAATGAACTGCCCCATTACAGCCTTACCCATTATAGGGTCAAACTTTTTTACTGCTTTTGCTTACTATTACATTAAAACCCACCAGTTACACACATAAACCGATGATAATAAAAGGTTAATTATTTGGTAAAAAATGATGATTTAAGAAAATGAAATAGGGGAATACAGTTAATGGGTGATTATGAATTTGAGCTTAAACTTTGTTAGTTCAATATTTATGACAAATTAAAACTTAATTATTTATAGTCACATATTACGCTTCACCTACTTCTAAAGTTACGCAAGCGGATCACAAAAAATATATCGGCACGGCATGCTGAAACAACAAATACCTTATTAAAACCTATAACATTTAGGGTATTTGATTTTAATATTTCAAGGAGAAAATAATGAAGTTGAATAAATCACTTTTAAGTTGTGCTGTTGCAATAGCAATGGGTACCAGCTTTGCCTCATATGCAGATACCGACAACAAATCAGCATCAAACTCAGAACTTAGTACAAAAATATCTATACTTAGCACCGCTAATTCAATGACATTGGCGCAATCGCAAAATAATAACACCGCGATTTTAATGCAAGAGGGAGATAGTAATACTATTGAGGTTTCGACTACTGGAAACGAGAACACAACAGAAGTTACTCAATTACAATCAGGTAATTATGTTGGCGTAACAACAATTGGTAACAACAACGAGCAAGTATATGCCCAAGATGGCGTTGCCAACGGTGTAATTACCGAAGTTACTGGTAATAATAATTACCTAAATGTTTTGCAAAGTGGCCAAGGCTTTTTTGTAAACAACGAAGCTGTCAACATGATTGTTGGTGACGACAATATCGTTGATGTAGAGCAAGGCACTGGTGGTCATTGGTTTTACAACTTAGATATGAAAGGTAATGGCAACGAAATCAGTTCATTACAAACAGGTGAGTGGCATGAAGCTGAATTAACCTCTGTAATGGGCGATCAGAATAGCCTGAGCCTTGAGCAAAACGGTTACTGGAATACCTTCAAAGTGAGTTCTTTACAAGGCAACGATAACGAGCTTGATATTGAACAAGACGGCGATCGTAATACTGTTACCTTCACTGATATTTTAGGCGATGCAAATGAGCTTTCAATTGAACAAGAAGGCAATACTAATGCAGTAACATTTGTAGCTGTATTAGGCGATGAAAACGAAATTGATTTAGACCAAGAAGGTTCTTTAAATACTATCGAATCAAATTTATTCGAAGGTCAAAACAACGAAGTTACAGTAACTCAGGTTGATTTAAGCAACTCAACAACCGTTGATATTATTGGTGACGATAATGAATTAACGGCTACACAAGTTGGCTTATTAAATGATGCTTACATGGGCGTTTTAGGTACCGATAACGAATTTATGATTAACCAAGTAGGTGAATCAAATTCAGCGCACGTTGTTAACTTTAATGGGTCTGAAAATGACGTTAACGTTATCCAGTCTGGCCAAGAAAACACTGCTGTTGTTGAGTCTTCATACCCTGATATATCTTTAACATCAAACGACAACGATATCGATATTATGCAAAATGGTTCTCAAAACGAAGCCATGGTTACACTTGCAGGTATTTTAGATAGCAACATGAACCAAATTGACCTAGCTCAAACAGGTGAAATGAACGTAGTTGATATGATGGTTGAAGGTAATGGCCACAGCATTGATATTTCACAAACTGGCGAAGGTAACTGGGTAGTTGGAATGGAGCAACCTGCATTTTTAGTAGGTGGCGAAAACGTTTCGTTTAGCGTAACTCAAATGGGTAACGATAACATTGTTGAAGGCGCCGTAATTGGTTTCAACAGCACTGTTTCAGTGACCCAAATTGGTGACGGTAACGTGACTTCTATTACTCAAATGTAATTATTGAGGTTGGGGAGAGCAACTCTCCCCATTTAGTTATGCATAATAATAAAAACCATTACCAAGTATTATTACTTACGCTTTCTCTGTTTTTAATGCCCGCATCTTATGCCGCTGAAGAGTTGGAGATTGACGGCCTACTACTTGATAGGAGTATTAGCCGCTTTGGTCATCAGTTCTATTTTGAGTTTTCTAATTACTGGCGAGATCTCCCTTCAACTGCAGGTTTTAACATTGAAATTAAAGAAACGGTCATTCCAAAAGCAGGCACAAAGCTGTCGTTAATAATGAATAACCAACTTGTTTACGCAACTTACTTAGGTAGACGACTAGAGCCTTTAAATGAGCGTGTGGAGCAGGCTGTTTATACAGTGATAGATGCAATGGCTCGCGAAAACATGGCAGTGTCAACACCCGATATGGCTAAAGATGGATGGTAAAATGAAAAATATAGCCCTTATAATAATAACAACATTAAGCTTTTCAGCAGCAGCAACTGAAATAATTTACACCCCAATTAACCCAAGCTTTGGTGGTAACCCACTCAATGCAAATATGCTGTTGAGTAAAGCCCAAGCTCAAAACAAGCATAAAGCACCGGTAGTAGAAAAAGGTTACGCTGAACAATTTCAAGAAACTCTAGAGCGCACCTATTTAAATCGTATGGTAAGAGAAATTACCGATATGGCATTTGGTGAGGACATAGAAGATAGCCTTTTCAATCAAGACTCCATATTTATGAGTGGCGATTATCAAATTGAAGTTATAACCAGCACAACCGATTCTATTACAGTAAGAATAACAAATATAATTGATGACACCGTGGTGATCATTGAAGTACCGAGGTTTGGATAATGTATAAACTACTAATAACAATAATATTAATAGGATTGAGCGGTTGTGCGAGCCTAGGGAACTTAATCCCACCATCGCAACAAAAAGCAGTTAGTTTAGAACCAACCGAATTATTCGCAGATCTGAAAAACTTACCTAAACCGGTCGGGAGTATTCCTGTATCAGTGTACTCATTTAGAGATCAAACAGGTCAATATAAGCCACAAACTAACGTTAGCTCATTTTCGACTGCCGTTACTCAAGGTGCTAACTCAATACTCATACAAGCATTACATGAATCTGATTGGTTTACGCCGGTAGAGCGTGAAGGTTTACAAAACATTTTAACAGAGCGAAAAATTATTCGTGCGGGCCAAGCCGATAATCCTAACCAAGCTGATTTACCTCCGCTAACAACCGCAAAAATCATTTTAGAGGGCGGTATCATAAGCTACGACACTAATGTAAAAACAGGTGGTTTGGGTATGGAATACTTTGGTATAGGCGCATCAGAGCTTTACCGTGAAGATGCTATTTCAATATACTTACGCGCTGTTGATGTTCGAACAGGCCAAGTATTATTGAGTGTAGCCACCAGCAAAAAAGTACTTAGCCAAGAAATGCGTGCAGGCTTTTTTAGATACGTAAGCTACAAACGACTAGCAGAAGCAGAAGCAGGCTTTAGCGATAATGAACCTATGAGTATTTGTGTTACCCAAGCAATAGAAAAAGCACTCACAGATCTCATAACAAAAGGTATTGATAAAGGCTTATGGGCTAAAAAATCGGCGTAAACTGATTTCCTGGATTAACTAAAGGCTACATATTGTAGCCTTTATAGGTTGTGTGATTAGTAAGTTGAAAGTACTTCGCTAACCCAACTCTTATAAAAAATCTAGAGGATAAATTTTTTACTTTAATAACTTTAATAATGTATTGGTGGCTTTACTCTTATTTAGCCATTGGCAGCAAAACCGATATATAGCGCTGCGCCCAATTAGCAAGCTCCACCCTGTTGCGTGAGTTAGTTTTTTTAAACGCACTGTATAAATGTGTTTTTACAGTGTGGTCGCTAATGTTAAGTTTATCAGCGATTGTATTGTTACTCGCCCCCTGTGCAATTAAATGAATAACAGACTTTTCTCGTTTTGTTAAATGATCGTAATCGTCCTGCTTTAATTCAATGTCGTCGTGTAAGCTATTAAACGACGATGCCACGGCTAAAATATCGTTAAAAGCTTTTGAAATCACTTTACGCGTAAACCACAGCTCGCCAGTATTAACACGAAGTAACCCTTTAAAAATATCTTCAGGTGGATCAGATTTATAAAAAACACCATTAAAATGGTTAAGCAATAAGTTTTGCTCGCACACATCTTCTTTATCAACATTAAAAATGACAACACTATAGTGTTTAGCTAAACAAATAAGGTCAGTCGGAATAAGGTCTTGCCATTTGCTTTTAGCACCATCTATTAAAAACAAATCATAATTTGTGCGCTGCTCAGCTTTAGGAATAACCTCGTCCATTTTAATATCACCAAACAAAGCTTGTAGTGTTCTTAAAATAGCGGTGTAGTTGTGTGAATGAAAAGATGATTGAAACGTTGTTTTTACAAATACCGAGTTTTTATGGGGCATAAATTTCGTCCTTGAAACATTTACACTACATTACCTAAATCAAATACAACTTACAATGGGATTTTGATATTAAAGTACTGTTATTCTTTCTCATCCTAAAATAGATAAAAATCAATTAAATCAATGCAAAACCTTCATCAATTTTATTTTTAAAATTGCTTTTATAAGATAAATAACAGATCGGATTAGTGGCTTAATAACTTATAAAGCCTTAAATATGCATTAGCCTAAACTAACTTTTAGGATCAATTATTCTATACTCGCTTTTAGTTTATTTAGCGCATCAACCGAAAAACCTCGATCATAAAAATATAAAATTTCGCCGCTGTTATTTATAAGTACCACACGTGAGTTATTTGGGCTTTGATTACCTGTAAACTTTTGTACCGCTTCACCATCTTTATAAATAGTGATTACCCCACCCCATAATTCTTTAGGGATGCCTTTGCGCATACCGCTGTCTATAAATGTACTAAACATGCGTGGTGCCATGCCGGCAATGGTTGGTAGTTCGTATGTAGGGAGCGTTACACCCGCCATATCTAAACCAATTAACCAACGGTCTATATCAAACTGACTATCTTGCTTGTACCCAATAAGCAGTAGTGTTTTATCTGCTTTAAAATCGCTGGGTATAGTCACCATGCTTTGCTCTAAACTTTCGCCGCTAATGCTTGGGAACTGCTTACCTGTTAATTGTTGGTTTGGGTACTGTGTTGTACATGCACTAAGTAATAAAAATGCAAAAGCACTTAATGTTAATTTGATCATAATAAACCTAATATTTATAAATTTCATAACGATACGTTTAGTATGGCAGCTGAGATCTAAAAATGCTGATTAGTTATATAATTTTTAAATTTAGACGCCGTCATGGGCTTACCATACTTCCAACCCTGCCCATAATGCACACCCGCCATTTTTAAAATAGCTTCTTGCTCAGTGGTTTCAATCCCTTCTGCCACACAGGTATAATTAAACTTATGCACAAGTTCCATAATATTTGGGATCATAGAGGCTTTTAAGCCCTCAGTTGCTATATCTTGAACAAACGTACGATCAATTTTAAGTTGATGAAAGCTCAAATTTTGTAAGTTTCTTAAATTCGAATAACCCGTACCAAAGTCATCTAATGATAAGTTAAATCCCGATTCAACTAAGGTTCTAAAATGAGCATGCGCAATGCTTGTATCAAGATATTCGTCTTCAGTTATTTCTAAACAGATAATAAAGCGTGAGTTGGTAAGCTCTGTAATTTGCGGCAGTAACGACACATTACCCAGCTCTACATCACACGGAAATATATTAAGCGACACTTTAAAGCCTTCTGGCAATAACTCTATAGAGGTTAACTCTTTTATTGTGGTAGCAATCATCGCCTCAGTAAAAGTCCAAGTTAAATTATTTTTTCTAATAACCGGAATAAACTCATCTGGAAATAAAGCACCGTACTTATCTTCAAAACGTGCAAGTACCTCGCAACCAATCAGCTTGCCACTTTGCAAACAAATAATGGGCTGGTAAGTCCAATAAAATGATCCCTTTTTGAGCCCTTTACGAATACGTTGATTGGTAGAGCGGCGTGCAGCAATCCTCGCATCAACTATTAACGCACTCGATATGCCCGCTAAACAGGTTAAAATTAACGAAATTATTAATAATAAGTGATTATTAGAAAAAAACAGACTCCAAGGCAAGTGCACTACTACACAATATTGACTACTTGTAGAACTGCAAACTGAGTTAGTTTCGTAAGGAAAGAAAACGCTGTTTTTTACCTGCTGGTACAGCCCCTCTTTACCTGCTAAATGATGCAAAGCATTTGGTGTTTTATAAATAACTTCCCAATCTGGCGCAGTAATTCCGATGTTGGTAAAGGGCGTGCTCTGCATAATTAAATTATAATCCCCTTGTCTGACTATAATTACCTCCATAGGGCGCTCACTAAATAATAATAGATAAAGCTCTGGCTCAAAACGAACCCTCACCTTCTCATCATCTCGAATAAAGTCAGGCTGTTTGTCGTTAATTGGTTTACTTAATAAGCCTGCGCCAGTAGTGCAAACTAGCTGGTTACCTTTAAAAAAGCCTATATCAATTACATATTTTGCGTCAAATAAAGCGCGGCGCATCTCAAGAAGAGTTGTATTATCACACTGTTTAAACGCAAGCTTATTTAATGGGGTAAGAATTCGACGCCTCTCTGCAATTGCACCTTCTACATGACCGAGAATATATTCAGCATCATACTTTGTTTGTGCTGTTAACTGCTGCGCTGCAAAATTGAGCAAGATAAAACAGCCAGTTACAAAAACTAACCCTCCGGTTAAAATGGCTATAATAGATTTTTGTTGGTACTTTTTCATAGCATCTCGAAGTTGTTAATTTATATCACTACTTTATTAGATGATTGCATAAGTCGCATTAAATTCAAACAGATAGATTCAAGAATTATTGAATGAATTTTGAACCAATTGAGTAATTTTAGCACTTAGCGTTAAATGCTGATTACTTTCAAAGTGAAGCCCATCACCGGCTGTTACATTAATAAATGTATTAAAATCAATAAAAGTACATTTATTATTAGCCGCAACGCTTTTAAATGCACTAGAGAGCTCTGTTGCTTTTGTATCTGCACCTTCGTAAATACGCGAATACTGCTCGGTGATTCTTATTTTAGGTGGGCTAGCAATAATAATTTTAGGAGATTTTAAAGTACTACCTTGCTGATAATAAATATGTATTGAGTTAATTAAATCATTTAAGCCACCTGCTATTAAACTAGGTGTTAAATTAAAACGTTTTTTAAGATCGTTTGTACCAAGGGCAATAATAATAAAGGCGAGCTCATGCTTATCCAAATAAGGCTTTAGATAACTAACACCATTAAGCACGCCATCAAACGGTGGATTATGCACTAACGTGCGGTTAGGCTGCCCTGCCTCTATTACGTTAAAGCCACACCCTAAGTTTTTATTTAATAACGATGTCCAACGGGTATTTTCATCAAAGCGTTTTCCCGTTACAGGGTTTAAAGCCCACGTATTAGAATCACCAAAGCAGAGAATATTTTTTGTCATGTTAATTATTAAAATGGATTGAGTGTATAACCCTGCTGTTGCAGCTGGGCATGTGCTGTCATCGCCGAAAGTGACATTTGCACACCTTCAATTAGTTGTTCTGGTGCTACTTTATAATGCGTAGCCGATTGCCCACATACATAAACCACGGTGTTATTGGCCAACAATTGCTTTATTAAACTTTGATTTTTGTTATCTGCTTTAAAACGTTCTTTATATTCACTATTAGCCAATACATCAACGCTAGCACTGCCATGTACCACTAACGCTAATTGAATGTTATCTGGCTTTACACCGTGTGCTACATGCATATTAATAAAACGTGCAAGTGAGTTCATTGAATTGTTCTGCTCACCTTTTTTAGCGCCATCACCAACATCAAAGGCTATTTTGAATACCGTAGAGTCATTTATCGGAACATGCTCCGGGACACTATAAAAGTAACCAAAGTCTTTAATAAGGTTTTCACCCGCTTGCGAAAATGGGCTTATAAGTAAAAGCAATAATAGGTATTTCATAAACAATCCTGTGTTTTAAATAAGTTAACCTATTTATAAAACTAACAGAAGCAAAGAAAAAAGGGCAGCTTATCATGCTGCCGATTGAGTGTTTTTATGATAGTGGTTAATAAACTGCATACCTAAATAGCTAAATGTTCGTTTAAACATTTCTACAAAAATATCAGGCGCTTCAAGCGATGATGCGTTTGATAACAACGAAAAATCTTTATTACGTAAAGCCCGTAACTTCGGCTTCAAGGTTTCGTCATCCATGTAATCTGTGATCCTATCTATAAAAGACTTCATTTGTACCGTAGTGTTATACCAATAAACAGGAGACGCGAACACCCAATGGTCGTACTTTAAAACCACTTCAAATAGCGCGTAAAAGTCATCATTTTTATAGTTTTTGTCATAACAATACGGCGCAATTTTATAATCATCCAGACAAATTACGCGCACATCATTTTGCTCGGCAAAGCTATTAACATGGGCTGTGGTATTGCCGTTTTTTCGTGCGCTTGAATAAATAATAACAGTATTACGCTCAAGTTTTTGTTGCATTTAGTTAGCTCCTTTTTTAATGTGGTAGAAGCTTAAAACCTCAAGTTATATTGAGGTCAACTGAAGGATTAAAATAATGCCACTAGGACAAAAAAAATTAACCGAAGCTAACCTAACCGTTGGCTATGTAGCAAAAAGAAGTGGTGTAAAAGTATCTACTCTTCACTTTTACGAAACTAAGTTTTTAATTAAGAGCTGGCGAAATAATGGTAATCAGCGACGTTATAAACCTGATGTATTACGCCGTGTAGCTGTAATAAAAGCAGCTCAAGCGATGGGAATTACGCTCGATGAGATTAAAAACACCTTAGCTACCCTACCCGACAACCGCACACCAACAAAACAAGACTGGTCAGCACTTTCAAAACATTGGCAAGCGCAACTTGATGAGCGAATTGCGCATATGCAACGCCTGCGCGACAAAGTAGACGGTTGTATAGGATGTGGTTGCTTATCACTTAAAAGTTGCCCAATTTACAATAAAGATGATCATTTAGGCGAAAATAAAAGCGGCGCTGTGCTTTTAAATACATAGTCTTTGCCTGTGTAAAAAGTTCTCCACTTTTGTATAACAAAAATAAATACCCCTCTTAGGCGTTGGGCCAACAGCGCCTTAAATATAAAGGCTAACTACGCCTCATTATTGAGTTATTAAAGAAGGTTTTTTTAGTCCGTTTATTGGTAATACGTTACTTTGCTAACAAAATAGCCTCAGGTACTACAAAAACTCTCTATTCATTAATATAGAGTCATGAAGTTTCTTGTTTAGTTGGATCGCTAGATGATTTAAAAAACAATTAAAAATTTAGGGGAAGGGCTATACTCGAATGGTTTCTTTAATATATGTAAAAAGTATATTCAATGTGGGTAGGAGCATTGCTAACTGGTTAATTTTTAAGTATTCTTGTGCGCCTAAAAAGGAAGTAAATATTCAAGGAACAAACTGTTGGAACCAACTAATCACACCCCTGAAAACAATACAAAACCACCTGTAGTTACTCAAAAATTTTCGCAAGCCCTTAAAACGGTAGATCACAAAGAACTAAAAAGTACTGGTTTTTGGCTAAATCAATTTTTTATGGTTATTTCTACTATATTCGGCGTGTATTTAGCTGCTCAAAGCGGCTTAGAACAAGCGCTTAAATTTGACTCATTTAGTAAAATGGAAGATAACTACTATTTGCGCACCTCTTTATTTGACGAAGTTGCTGATAATGCAAACAGTATGGAAGAGTATGCTAATTTACTTGCAAAAAGCCCATCAATAAAAGAAATTGAGTATTTTAAACCAACACTCGAAAAGTATATTTGGCAAACGATGCAGTACTCTCCAACTACACTCGAAACCCCAAGTGAATTACTAACGCAAATACGTCGATTTTACTCAAGAGCTAAATTTTTAATAGACGCTGTAGCTAATAAAAGGATTTCCGCTAGACAAGCAGCTGAAGAATTAAAAGAGATTACTAATTTAATTAAAACTCAAACACTCCCTGCATTAAAAAATAGCGCTAAACAATTAAAAATGGAATTACAGCAGAATGATATTTCTGTTGGTTCGTTAAAGGAACTTACAAATGCCAACTAAAAGCTGTCCACATTGTAAAGATCATCCACTAGAAGTAACCAATTATCAGGGTGAAGAAATAGATATTTGCCGTGAATGTGGTGGCTTATGGTTCGAAAAAAATGAAGTAAATCGCATGATTTCCGAGATAAATGACGGCCCAGAAGGTGATAAATTTGAAACTCACTTTGGTGAGCCATTAGGCGTTTCTGAGCTTGACTGCCCTGATTGTAAAAAAAGTTTAGAACGTTTTCACTTACTGGAAGCTTTTCATACCGAAATTGATGTTTGTAGACACTGCGATGGCACCTGGATTGATAAAGACGAACTTGAAAGTGTTGAAAAAAGCCCTGAAATAAAGGTGAGTTTAGGCGAGCTAAATCAAAAAGTGAGTTGGAAAACCTACTTGTTTCAATTTTTAACGCAAATGCCTGTTGAATATAATATTAAGCCACAAAAGACTCCTTGGGTAACTCGCGGTCTTATTGTTTTAAATACATTGATTTTTGCACTTTATTTTTTAAACCCGAGCTCATTCAGCTATGTCATTGATAACTTTGCCATGACACCTGCAGATTTAAGCAAAGGTAATGAGCTATGGACTGTATTAACTTGCGTATTTTTACATGGCTCTATAATGCATTTAGTCGGCAATATGTACTTTTTATACATCGTTGGCGATAACCTAGAAGATGTTTTAGGCCATAAACGCTTTTTGTTATGGTATTTAGCCTGTGGACTACTCGCATCGTTTGCAAGCTACATTGTAAGCCCAATGTCTACAATTCCAGGCGTGGGTGCAAGTGGCGCTATAGCCGGTTTATTTGGCATGTATTTAATGTGGTTCAGACACGCAAGCCTTACTTTTATGTTTATAATTTATCAGAAGAAACTTTCTGCGGTATGGTTCTTCGCTATTTGGTTAGGATTTAACATTTTTGGTGCAGTAACAGGCCCCGATGGCATTGATTATGGTGCGCATATTGGTGGCTTTATAGCTGGATTAATTATTGGTTATATTTTAAAAAGTAAAATATTAGAGCAAAACCCTATTATTCGTCTGCTAAATCAAAAAGAAGCGCAACTTAAACGTTAATTAATTTAATAAAGTCATCAATAATAAATTGGTGACTTTATTAAATCTCACTACATAAACTTATAACTTACAGCGAGTATATACGGTAAAAAAATGTCCTGTGTTTTTAATCGGTATATCGTATGTTATTGGCTCTTCAGCAAGCTCGCACTCTAAATTACTTAAGTTATCAGCAAATAAGCCTTGATGCTCTGTAAAAAGAGTATTTAGAACCCATAAAACTGAATCATCAGTATTTTTATTTTTTATATGAATACTTTGCATTAAAGAGCTATTAAAAAACATGTTTGAAGGCTTTGAACTGCGTATTTTTTTATTATTAAAATAGAAGTAACCATTGCTGTCACTTATAGCTTCATCAACATAAGTATCGCCATAAATTAGCTCTCTTGTCACTGTAACGCCTTGTTGAGGCTCACCATTGCTTAATAATCTGCCTTTAATAGACAACGACAACGTAACGTCTTGCTTGTTAAAAAAGCCAAACATATCTGCATATCCTTGCATTGGTATTAATAAAAATAGAATAAGTGTTAACGTCACGCCTGCTGTTCTTGTCTTGATCATAAAAATCCCTCTTGTATTTGTATTTTTAGCCTAACAACAAAAGCCAACTTGTAACATATTTTAAATCGCTATTCTTAGGATTATGCCTATATAGATTTAGCTGATTTACTGGCGATATTAAAAATAACTACAATAATAAAGTCTAAATATTTATACATTGCTATAAGCGAGATAAGCTGCTCTTAAAGTATGCAGATTAAGGTGGGGTCTAACTTATTGCCTTTACATTACACTTTTACGAAACAAAAGGACTTATACATAGTTGAATAAATAGCGTTAATCAACACAGTTATAAACCCGATTCACTACGCCGAATATCTGTAATAAAAGCCGCTCAAGCTATAGGGATTACACTAAACGAAGTTAAAATACACATGTAGCGGCGGAGCGATCCCGTTGATAGCTTTTTTATACTGTGGCTGTTTATCACTTAGAAGCTGTCACCTTTATATAAAGACAAACATTTTGGGGATGAGAAAAATGGAGGCATATTATTAAATAAACGAATTAATATTAACTAGAATGTAATAAAACGTTGAAAATAACTATAAATTAAAAAATAGGTATATATTTTAAATTATAAAAATAAAAACTCTTAATTACCGCATTAATGACATTAAATAGCTACAAAAAATAAAGCCTTTTAGAAAAAAATACTAAAAGGCTAAAGCAATTATTTTTTACCAATTAGCTCTTTAACAATCGCATTCATTTCTAGTGGCATTTGCGCCAGTATTGAATCATTGTCATTCGCTAAAACTAAATCTTTTTCAATATAAGATACAACTTCTAAATCTTTAACATTAATTACGCCACCAAAAGCTGTAACGCGTCTAACGCCTGGAACTGGAATCCCACCAGTACTATCTACGTGTAAAACAATCACATTTTCAAAAGAAAAGTTTTTATCATTAATAACACCTGAACTCTTAAGTGCTTTAGTTAATTTTTCCATTGAATACTGTAAGTCAGTAGCAATTTTTTCTCCATAGTGGTTTATTTTATAATCACCTTTGCTTGCACCGCGGCGAATGCTTTCACCTAAAGTCCAAGAAAGATTGCCCACCACACTATATAACTGCTGAGCTGAAATAACTGAAGTACCATATTGACCAGCAACACCAGCTGTTATAGCTAAGCCAACTCCACTGCTGTTACCAGGCACGCCATGCAATGAAACCGGAAAGATTAAAGCAGGATTGTTAGTAGATAGGTTGATTGGTTGTTCATATTTATCATTAACTTTTAATTCAGTTGACATACAACCAGTCAAAATTAATGTACTTGTAAGTGTAACCGTAGTTAATACTTTTTTTAAAAATGTATTCATTTCCATCCTTTTTAATGTTTATTGTTATTCCCGCGCAGAATTATACAAATTATTTCAAAAAAAACAACATTAAAATAACAATCTAAGACTAATTCAATTGTTGAAAAAAAGACAATAAATAAAATAAAAGAACATATAAACCCTATTCATAATTTAAAAAAATAATAGTAAAAATTAAATTTATGAGTAGGAAGCGACCTTTACAGAGCTAGGTCTTTATATACTTAATTCTAAAGTTATACTATTTGGTGTTAGCTTAATTAAACTAGACAGCCACTCTAATTATATAAACTAAACTGCGCCATAAAAGGTACTCAAGGGATCCCACACGTTAATTGCATAAATAAACGTTTCGCTTTGTATTTCCAATTAAGTGTTTATTTTCGCTCGGGCTCAGGCGTCCACCGTAACCATCGTTTGGTGATTTCGGGTTGTGGCTCGTCGTTATACCAATCTATTTTGTATACCTCAGCGTAGAGCTCATCATAAATTTCTGTTTGTTGTGCAAAGCTCATGTCACGCCAGTAAACCTCTGGGCGATTGTTGTGCTTATCAAACTTAGCGGTAATTGAATCTAGGTGCCTGTAACCCTCATATTCAGGTATATCAGGTAATGGCTTTGTTTTATCCATAAAGCGAACTAAGCGCTCCCAAAACAGTAAACAATAAATTGGGTTTTGTGCTAACTCTGTCACTACAATCGTCATTTTTGTTTGCGGGTATTTATCTATATCTTTATGGGAGAGTCTTGGAAAAAATGCCCGCGAGCCCGACTGCGAGGTGCTTTCGTTTACCAATACACATTTCATATCTCGCCAATCAAAACAGCAATTACCAAATTCATCGCGCTCGTCACAACCAGGAATATTAAAGGTGTAACCGACTTTACCTGTTTGACGATCAAAATATGCTAACTTAGGAGGTGCCATCCGGTCCCAAAGTGGTTGAAGGTTTAAAAATGTAAGTTTAAAGCCGAGTACTAAATACAGTAACCACCATGAGAAGGGCTCGTCTGAAAAGGAGCTACTAATAAAAAAAGTGCAACGACTAAGCTACCACAAAACCCCAAAAACATGGGACCAAAGATAAGCGCTCTCATAAGGTCATTACCGCATGAATGGACTTGAAATTGATGTCGTTGTGCCTTTAGGCCTAACTTATCGATATATAGCCAATCATAAAGAATACATAATCCACCAAATTGCTTTGTAAGACTTTTGCTTGTTTTAGCATTAAAATATTTATTAAAAATTGTTTTTTAGCCAGCGGGCCACCTAAGTACTTATAATTAAGCATATTACTCCTTTAACAAACTCAAACTATGCATAGCTCAAGCTCAAACTTCCTTTAAGTTATAAAGCGGCTTTTATAAACACTTAAGGTATTCCCATAAACAACTGTAGCGCTAAACGCTTTGCTTTGTATTTCCAGGTTAGTTTTTCGATACGCTCAGGCTCACCTTTAAAATGCAGCCAAGGCTTAATTATTTCTTCGTTAGGTGTCGCTCTGAGCCAATTAAAATGAGCAGCCTCTTTATTAAACTTTTGCCAAATTTCGGCTTGTTGAGCAAGTGAAAAGTCGCTCCAAAATTTATTAGGTCTGTCATTTTTTTTATCAAATTCAGCGGTGGGTTCATCAAGGTGGCGGTAGTTTTCATACTCAGGTACATCAGGAAGTGGTTGGCTGTTGTCCATAAAACGCACTACACGCTCCCAATATAAATAACAGTTCATTGGGTTATTTGAGTTATCTGGCACTTGCACAACAATTTTAGTGTCAGGGTATTTATCCTCATCAACATGACTTATATAGGGTACAAACCCCATTACACCTGGGCGTGTTGCAACCATATCTAAATGGCATACAATATCAGCCCACTTAAAACAACAATTACCCTGCTCATCACGCGCTTCGCAACCTGAGATTGGATAAGTAAAGCCTACTAGCTGCTTTTGTCTATCAAAGTATATTTGTTTTTTGGGGATGTAACTGTCTGTTAGTGGCAGTAAATTAAGAAAAAACAAATTCCAAGAAAAAGTAAGTATAGGTATCCACCATTGAAATTTTTCACCCTCTTCGTAAATAGGTAGAGATAAAACACTTATTAAAGTCACAAGACTCAAAACAGCCCCTATAATTATAGGACCAAAAAGTACAGCTCTAGCTGGACTATTTCCACACATTTCTATTTTATATCGTTCTGGGTGCTTTTGTATTGCCTTCTGTTTTTTAGAAGGTAAGTCATACAAGTAACACAAGCCTTTAAACTTAGCCTTAAGACTATTTAATCTCTCAGGGTAAAAAAAACAATTAAACCGCGTTTTTTTAGACATAATATCAACGGCTAGGTAGTCATTATTTTGCATCAGATTCCTTATGCGATTGCTAAATCAGGTGAAGCATTCTTAATTGGCTTTTCAAACGCATCAAAATCTATAGGTAAGGTTAAATTTTCGTTGTATATAAGTGTTGATTTTATTTCAACATCAAACACACTGATACTAGGTGATTCAATTTCAAACTCATAAACTGCAGCATTTAGGCTAAGGCTATTATCATCAAATTCACATAAATATTCTTTAGTACCTTCAATCCACCCTGCTTCTTTGTAAACATCCAATGTTGTTGGATGTCGCCAAGAGTATTTTACATCTAATAGCAACTCTGACTTACCAACAATAAACATTGGTAAATCTACTTTCACCGTATAATAACTGCGATTATCAAAAAAAGTTGGTGTACTTATAGTCACTTTAGGCGAAAATAAAACGCTTTGAATATATTTAAAATATTCATTAGGGTCTGAGAAAACATTATAAATAGCGCCATTTTCTTTGGCGAATACACCTCGCTTATTTTTGGCAAACGGACCAAACTTAGCCCATATTTCTAATTTACTGTCGGTTAACCACACAGCAAGTAAGCTAAATACTATTGAGCCTAATAATAATGCCCATCCCCAAGGTCCAAGACTTGCAAATAAAGCCGTGTGTATTCCTAGTCCAATACTGAAACCCGCCGCGGCAAACATAGCAATACCTGCATCAGTATCACTTACACTGATTAATTGGTATGCATCAGCAGCTTGAATCGCCCCCATGAGGACCCCCATAACACCCGAGAAACTTCTTAGAACATTAACACTAGCGGATGAGCCAAGCATTCGAAATGACATCCTTGATCGAGTCAAAAATCTTTGTCCTACATTTTTTGTATACGCCTCCCACACACTCCCAATTGCAGCTAAAGTGCCACCTAACAATGCTATATTCTTAGAGATTTCGTAGGGTGTGCCTTTTTTAAACTCTTTTTCATAATTTATGTAATAAACATATGTGCTATACCCCGTCAAAAATAATAGGGGTATAGAAACAAACCGCCCCGTAGCTACGCTGATACGTTTTAGCATCTTAGAGTCTAAGCCACGATGGTGAAACTCCTCCCCAAGACTTCGGACAGGGCTATCAAACAGCACCTTTGCAGGAATATCATTTTCAGGCAATGTTAAAACGTAAAGTTGGCTACCAGCCATGAGTGCCGCTAAGTTTTTTTGCTCTAAAACCATTTTTGCCATTTGCGTAACTAAAGCGATGGTTTGCTTAAATAGCTTGCGATTACTTTCATTAATCCCATTTGAAAAAAGGGGCTGCTTTAATGCTTTTGCAACTGTAATTACTTGATTTGTATTAGTGGAAGTGATTTTTCCTTTTTCTTCAATGGCTTTAATAATATTATTAAATGCACTTCGTTGCTTACTCGTTTTTAAGTCATTTAATAAAGGGTGGCTAACAATATCCATATTCAAAGCAAAGCGCCCTTCAGGCACTGCATTCGCTGGGTATATTTTTAAGTTTTTAAACTCTGCTATGTTACGTGATTTGCTAAAGCCGCCAATTAAGTGATGGTACTTAATTCCCTTTTCTGTTAATTCTTTAGTAAAAGTAGCAAAGATTCGTTCTTGCATACCTAACCATTCATTAAGCCCCTTAGAGGCAACATCAAGTACACTTTTACTTGATAAGTAGGCTGGGATGAATGGCAGTGATAATTCGTCTTTAATTTTATCGTGATCAAACTTTTTAGGATTAAACCCTTCTACTGTGTCTGCAATTAATTCCTCATCATAATTAGTGTTTGCTAGGTTTTCTCCAAATGCCTCTGGGTGCACACAAAGTTGCTTACTAAACCAATTATTGCTTGTTTGAGTTATTTCAAATACTAATGTTTTACTCTTTTCAAATTGCTCATCTAATCGATTAATTAACTTGTCTTTTTTTTCTTTATCGCATAGCCCTGGTAAATACGCAGACAGTGTTGTTTTAGGTAAGATTAGTGTTATTAATTGCTCACATATAAATTCAAACGCTAGTCCGTAAGTTAGAACGCCGCCCGTTGTTAAATCCTTGGCTAGGCACTCCCACTCTGCCGGTGGTTGAACATTAATTTGGTCGCTAATCTCACTTAAAGTTAGCTCTAAATCTTGGCAATCTAAATAATATAAATCGTAGAGCTTTTCTCGAGCAACTAAATAACCTTCAACTGCATCAATTACTGACGATGGATTGGTTCCTAGCAAATACTTTTCTAGTTCTTGCTCTGAGACTTCATCCGCTGCTTTTCGTGTGTTACTGCTTTGTGGGTCTTCTTTTACAAAAGGTTTATGCGACGTTTTAGGTGTGCTGAGTGACTGTTTTTGCCACAAACTTTCATTAAAATACAGCTGATGAGCCAGCATTGCCGACTTATAATACCCATTCGATTCAAGTTCTGATTGGTGGTCTTTCAGTATTTGAGAATAGTAGTCAGCTGTTATTTTTTGAGCCTGTGCTATACCTAAAATATCATGAACGAGCACGCTTACTTTACCACCAAGAACGTCCATGTTTTTAATCGAACCCCAATTAGGAGCATCATTAAAGTCTAAAGATTGCATTCGCTCATTACGATACCTATTTGCAATTTGAGTATCATCACACTTACTTAATAATGGTTTTTTGCTAAGGCGTAAGTCGCTTTCATACATCCCTCCTAATGCAGTAATATATTCCCACGACCACTGTACTCGTGAAAAAGCAATTTGAATATTAGGCACTTGGGCTGTACTTGACGAACCAAACAGTTCAATTATTTTACGCGGTAGTAAAATATCTTGATTAAAAACACTACTATGCGGTCTAAGATCTTGGCTATGATGTAGGGATAAATCCACATCACTCAATTGCTTATCAGCTAACGCTGCAATCTCTCTCCATAAAAAACCATTAATATATATGTAATAATAACCATATGCAGCATCATCCTCAGGTGTTGGTCTAAATTTATCCATAGGGATGAATTCGGGTGCGCCCGCTTTAGTTTTATCAAGTGTATAGTCTTTAAATACTAGCGGCGTAACGGTTATAAATGTCGGTTTTTGATCTTCAGCTAAATCTTGCGACTTTAACTTTTTCGCGGCTTTACCAAAAGGTATACAAAGCTCCGGTCCAGAAAAGCTATGTAAAATAAGATTTAAACTACAGTCTTTCGCTTCATCAACAATCCTAGGGGCGTATATATATTGTGTAGTCATTTAAACTCCCTCATCAAAAACTTGGTTATTCTTGAATGCACCTTGAGTGACGGTAAACTTCCCTTGACCAATTAAATTATTATTAGCGTCTGTCTCTACGATAAAAGCAGCCTCAGCTGGGTCTTCACTTTGTGTATCTGAATCTCTCATTTCTACACTCAACCCTCTTGGTGATGCGCCACCTGATTGCGCTAGCGGCATAGGCGGGGTGTTTTTTGAGTTTGAAATCATTAAGTCACCTTGGCGAACAGCGGGTTTCCCTTCAATGAGTACGTTAAATGAGCCCATAATAAATTCGGCTTTTCCATCGTTTGTACCGCTTATTATGCCTTTTTTGTTACCCGGCTTGTCGCCTTTACTCTTTGAAAAGTTACTTTTGATGTTAGCCGCGCCATTTCCGTTAATTTTTACTGACCCGGCAACACTTGCTACATCACTAGCTGCCGCCATATTTGGATAAGGGATTGGGATAACACTTGGGCCAACCGTCGTTAAACATATATCAATAGTGCTTAGCTTGCCGCCGCTACTTTGGTGCACTGCAGTGCGGCCATTAATCAATACATTTTGCCCTGATACTGTGGCTACTTGCGCTGCTTGCGATTGCGTATCTTTAGTTAATAGCTCTTGACTGCCGGCTTCCCACCCTAAATGACTCGACACTAAATCTAAAAATGCTTGGGCATTAGTGATAGGTTTATTAACATCCATATTGGTTTGAGACTCATTCCACGGCAAAATAGGTTCGTTTTTTTCATCATCCCATTGAGGTGGAGGAATTATGTAGTCAGGTATAAAGGTGCTTACCATTTCACCGAGTGTTTTTTCACGGTATTTGGGGCGGCCTATTTCAGCTAAAAATGCCGCATCTCCACTGGCTCGGTCTTCAAAAATAGCGACATTGCTGGCTTTACCTAATGCGCCGTTACTTCGAGCACTATTATTAAGCCCTAATAGTGTTGGGTTGTTGTGTCGCCATGTTAACGATCCACCTGAGCGCACATCGGCGGTTAGCGCGTCGATGTCGTACTGAACACTGCCTGTTTGTTTACCTGCGGCTGCATTAATGTATGTCATGAATTTTCACTCCTTGAAATTTTTATTAATTGCTCGTTAGGTGAATTAAATAATAAAAACACATGCTGTAACCCTTCATTTAGTGGGTTATTTAAATAGCTATTTGCAAGCACTAAGCCAGCAAAGTCGTTTGCAACGCCTTGATGGCCAATAGTATTATTTAAGTTGGCGAGCTCTATTAATTCGTCTTCTGGGCTATACAATGCTTGTGTATTAGCAAACCATTTTTTTTGCCATGCTAACGACTCCTTTCCTGCAAATAGGTAAGTATCATTAACACAAGCCTCAGCTTGGTTGAGCTGTTCGTTTAATTCACCATTATAAAGGTGTGCACTAAGGGTGCCTTGTAAATGGGTAAGTAATACACATCCACCTTCACCATTAATAATGCCTGGCGGGCCGTTTAACACTTGCACCACGTTATTTTTTGCTTGATGGCTTACGTATTGGTAGCTAACGCAAGAGTCGAGTGCAATTATAAGTGTATCGGGCGCTATGCTTTTTAAATCAAGCGTTGTAGTTTGTTCAAAATCAGGGACTTGCTGCGAAATCACCTCAGCTAAAAGCTCACTGAGGGTATCGTCACTTATTACCGGGTTGTTTAACTCATCCTGTGGTAATACAAACACTATTTGACTTATACGGGATGTTTTTCTAAGGGTTGTAATATCAATATTTTCGAGCAGCTGGCTTAATAACAATAAGCACTTGGTTTGCCTATCAAGCTGAGCAAGCTCTTCTATTTCTACCATTATGTAGGGGGCATCTAAGCTTATATCACACCGTATTAATGCTTTACTCGGTTTAGAAAACAACATTTGGTTTGCAACAGCTGTATATAGGCTGCTTGGTGTACACCCTGTAGCATTTATATGGCAAAGTACATCAAACTTCATCAGTTAGCTTCCCTTTTTGCCACGACTAACTGGCTATTTGCGCCTACGTGTATTGCGTCAATATAACCGCGCCATAACAAAGAAAAACTTTGCGCGTCAGAATCAATAACCAACGTATCGCAGCGCAAGTTAATTGTATGTCTGTTTAATGTGTTAACTAGCTGAACAATAGGCTCTTCAAATGGAAGTTCAACTCGTTGGTGCTGCCCATATTCTTGTAACGGGTATAACCCTGAAAGTGAAAACGCCCACCCTTGTGTAAACTCTTTTTTTACTCGCTGATCTAAAGGTGCCATATTGTTAAAATGTTCATCAAGCACTGTTTTAAACGGATAATTGCCTGCCATAAGTGCTTTTTTATCAATGTCGGGCATAAGTTCGATACGCGGTGACCAATGTGATGGTATAGCTGAAAAACTTGCAACTGAGGTAGTATGACTCGGTTTACGAAGTAGTTGATTTGCGTATTCAATGCAAGGTAATTGCTGCCCTTTTGCTTGTTTGTTTTTAAGCTTAAATCCTCTCCCTATCGGATTTTCAAGCAGATAATTAGACTCATCGTTAAGATCTTTTCCACCAAAAGCATTGCTGTAATTAATGGGTGTAGGCTCAATAATATTCGGATCAGTTGCAACAGGCCCAAGTAAAGAGCGCTTCCAAAAGCGTGCGCCAGTTACACGTAAACGTTTTTTAAATAGTGGCTGCGCTTTATCATGAAGGCCAAGCTCTACTTCAATTACTCGCGCTTGTTTGGCTTTAGGCGGGTAAGCTGTAAAGTCGCCATACACTTCAAATCCATGCTTAAAGGCGACTTGTTCGTTTACTTCTCTAAGTGGTGTATATGCGGGGTCGCCATCGTAATCATCGGCTACAACAATATCGGGTCCGGGCTCGTTTGGTGTTACATTGCCTTTTTCGTCAAATTCAAAGTTTTGTTTTACAAGGACAACTTTAGCCAGCGTACGGTCACTCAACCAACCATCAAAAAAACTAGCCTGCCAAGGAGAAAAATTATTCAGCACTTGGACTCTCCGCTATAACACTTTGCCATTGTTTGGCGCTCAGTAATACATGGTACAAACCACAGGCCTTTTGCAGAGGATAATGTGGTGCTACAACACGTTGCACAACTTCACCTGCAAGTATTTTTAATTTTTGTTTTGCATTACTGCACACAAAGCTAATGCCGTTTAATAATTGATCCCCTGGGACAAGTGCAAACGCTTGCCTTGCATGCTCTGCATCGTCAAGGTTTATGCCGCTGTGTACGTTTTTTTCGTTATTTGATTCTACTACAGTTACTTTGTTTGCTTGGGCAAGCGCTCTGTTAGTAATAATTAGCCATGCTGCGTAAGCTGGTTTTTGAGTTACCCCATGCGTCATTAAATTTATAAATAAAGGCAATGCGCGCTTATATACAAAGTGGCTTAGTACATGTTGGCAAAGCCCGGGGTTAGCTTTACAAAAAAGTAGGCAAGGTTCATCCCAGCGCGGATCGTTAGTAAGCCCTGCTAGGGCAAGTAATTTTGCTTTTTTGTCGTCATCATTTGTTTTGGCAAATACTTTAAACAGCATGTCAGATACGTTACTTGTTTTATTACAATAGGCATTCACGAGTGCTGCATAAGCAATATCAAAGTTAGCATGTAGCATGGCACTATTTAGCTCTGTTTCACTCAATTGCTGTGAAAAAAGTAAAGTAATCGCGGTACTATCAAGCTCTTCTTTTTCGTTGAGTACACTATTGCGCAGTGCTTTATTATCATCTAACTGCCAATAATCAAGTAAGTGCTGTAATACACTGTAATAACTTAAATGTTTGTCCGACTTTAAAGCTAAAAAAGTTTCGCCGCTGTTAAGTTCACTTTTTAAATTAAGACTTTGTAGCAATAGCGCGTAGATACTGTGGTGCTCTGGGCTTTCTAACGCAAAGGCAATAAATTCATTAAGGACTAATTGGCTCACTTGCGTTAAATTCTTGCCTGCAAAGTAATCTGTGGGTGCTTCAGTTTTTAAATCGCTGAGTGTGTATAAATGATTTAGTAATTGGCTTTCGATTACATTGAGTCGAGCAAGCGGGTAAACACCTTGCGCTTGCAGCTTTTGTTTGTGTTTTAATAAAGTAGTTAAGCGCTGCTGATGCTGCTTAACCTTAGCGACTTGAGCAAACATAGTATTAATTAAGCCTAATTGGCCAGCCAGCCAAGGTAAGATCTTGCTCGCTATTGGCTGTTATATCTCGCCCTTCGAGCACTATGGTGCCATCAGCAAATACTTCTATAGTCCCTTTAGCGGTTTGGAGGCTAATACTTTGCTGCGCTTCAATAGTTATGTGGCCTTGGCTATTTTTAATGAGTGCAGCGGGCGCTTGCTCTTCACTTGCAAGTAGCCCTGTTACTATAAAGCCTTGTGCGGTATGGGTAAGCAGTACTGTGTCGCCCACTTGACATGGTGTTATATGCGCCGCTTGTGCTACAACACTCTGTTCGTCGTTATTTACTGTAACACCTTTAACTCGGCCAAATTCATCGACTTTACTTACAGGTGCAAGTTGCTGATCGTGATTAAATATACTTTTAACTTTAGCGTTCATTAAATTACTCCTTTAACTTAGTTATTACTAATTGCACTGCCTTTAATTGCTATATTAGTGGCACTTAACGTTATATTAGTGGCTTCAATTGTAAGGTTACCCGCAGCATCAATTTCTATACTTGCGCCACCTTGACTTAACTGAATTGAACCCTGTCCATTTGCTTTTATAGTAATATTTTTACCACTGTTTAATTCTAAATCACCTTGAGGTGCTTGTAGCTCAAGGTTGCCGTCTACCGAGTAAACGCTAATATCTTGTCGTGCTTGCATTTTAAGCTCATCAGTTGCTGTGAGCTCTAAGTTACCGTCAGTCGCTTGAATACGACTATTTGAGGCTGAGTTTAGAGTTAAATCCGCAGCCGAGGTAACTGTAATATCTCCCTCGCGGGTTTGAATTTGCAGATTGTTTTCTACTCGGGTTGTAAAATTATTAGCGACTGTAAAATTTGCGTCGTTCTCGGCAACAAACTGTAGGTTTTCTTTCGCTGAAATTTTAACATCACCATCAACAGACTTTAACATTGCCTGGTGCGCACCATTTGTTGCATCAAGTATTAATTGGTTTTTATTGTTTTTATTGGCAAGGCTTATCTTCTCTTCGCCTTTTTTGTCATCCATTACAAAGCTGTGCCCAGCTTTAGTTACTAATTTGTTTTCAGTTGGGTTTTCGCTTGTAACAGGGTTTGGTGCATTTTCATTATAAAGCGCGCCTAAAATTATAGGCCTGTCTAAATCACCATTTTCACCACAAACGAGCACTTCTGTACCTTGAGTTAGTGGAAAATGCATACCGTGTCCGCTGCCGCCGTAAGGTTGCATTAAACGTGTAGGACGGCTTTCTTGGCCTTCTCCATCTTGATTAAACGGTAGTTTTACTACGTAGTTACCTTTGTCGTCAATTTCTTGCTCAATTAATGCATTAAACGTTGCAAACACACGTCTCGCTGGGCGTAATGGAGCTTTATAAGGCTGGTTAACACTAATTAAATAAGCTTGGTTTTTATACGTTAAGCCCTTTACATTAGAGCCGTATTCAACCGAAGCACTTTGGCTACCTTTGTGCTCTACACGCGTCACTAAATACTGACCATCATGCTCTGGGTGGTCATAAATATTTAAACGCATACCAGGGCGAAGCGCCCTGCAGTCTGTGTCTATTATTATTTGCTCACGTTGGCAATCAAACGCTTGCTGTCTGATAGTTGCTAAGTCTTGCCCTTCGTTTGATTGCCCGTAATTATCACCGTAATGACTATCTTCACCAAAACCAATAACTGACGCACTGTTATTTTTTGAAACTTGCAAATTACCCGGAGCTTGGTAGTTGTAATCATCTAAGTGTGTACTTTGCGGAAATAATTGGGCCTGCCTGCTTATAGCAAAAATTGACTCACTCGTTCTTACTTGCCCAGATGGTGGTACATAGCTTAGGTTTATTTCATCAAACTCTTGCGCTATACCATTAGAATCATTGCAAATATACAATGTACATTCACCACCCGTTTGCTCTACAAAGCTGTACACAAAACCGTGCTTACGCATTAAGCGTGTTACAAATTCGTAATCAGTTTCGTTGTATTGCACGGTCATATCGAGCATGGTTGAGCTTGCTTGTACATTTAACTTTTGCGCAGGGAAACCTGCTTTTTCAAACACACTCAAAATGATTTTACCTGCATCCATAGCAGTAAATACACGGTTAGAATGCTGATGCTTAAGTAATGTTAAATGAGAACTCATGATCAAAGTATAGTGATACCCCTGATGACTTTGACCATGCGCTATAAAACCACTAATTAACCCTGAAATAGTACGATCTAACATTGACCACACTAGTGATAACGATACATCTTTGCCTATTAGCATTTCAGATGTTAAATGTTCAGGGCTCAATACTTGGATTTTAAATTCATAGTCTTCACATAAACGATCGTCCCTAGACTCAAAGTCAGTTACATAGACCATCCCGTCAGGCATGCCCTGTATAGCAACACTAAAGTGACTTTTATTGGCCTTGAGCTCGTTAAATATGTCCATGAATCCCATTTTTACATCCTTTTATTTAAGCGTTATCTGCAAATGTCGCCGTAATTTCGTCTTGTTCGTCAACGGCCAGCGTTAAAATATCAGGCATGTCTTCTTCTGCCATAAACTCTAAAATTGATTTAGCGATACCAGGAAGTATTTGCTGCTCTATAACCGCGTTCACCATACGTGCACCACTATCTGAAAGCGTACATTGAGTAGTCAGTTTTTCTAAAACACTAGCATCTACTCGTAGCTGCATTTTGTGGTTTTCGTGCAAACGTGTGGCAATGGCTTCAAGTTTCAAGCTGACGATAGACTGTAGAGCTTCAGAATCAAGCGCTAAGTAAGGTATAACTTGCATACGGGCAAGTAAAGCAGGCGCAAAAAAAGCAAGTAATTGCGGCTTAATTAAATCAGTAAGTGCACCGATTGATGGTACTTTCCAAGGCGTTCCGTCTTCATTAATAGGTGCTTGCGTTGGATTTAGCGCTTCGTTAATAGCTGCTTCTTGCTCGCTTTGCTGTACCTGTTCTTCCTCGTCATCTTGAGGACTTAGGTCTATAACTGTCGGCGGTGTACATGCATCGATTAACTCTGCTGAGCCTAAATTAGATGTCATGATAATTACAGTATTTTTAAAGTCTATTTCACGTCCTTCACCGTCACGCATCGTGCCACGCTCAAACACTTGGTAAAACATGTTCATTACATCTTTGTGCGCTTTTTCAACTTCATCAAGTAAAATTACTGAATATGGACGCTGTCTTACCGCTTCGGTTAGTACGCCACCTTCACCATAGCCAACGTACCCTGGTGGTGAACCTTTAAGTTGCGATACGGTGTGCGACTCTTGATATTCGCTCATATTAATAGTGGTTAAAAATTTATCACCACCAAATAATTGTTTAGCTAAGCAGCGAGCGGTTTCTGTTTTACCTACACCCGATGGACCAGCTAGTAAAAATACGCCTAGCGGGCCTTCATCGTTGCTTACGCCGGCTTTACTCACTCTTAGTGTTTGCGCTATTTTAGCTAATCCAGCCTGCTGCCCTATAACTTCTTGGCTAATTGTGGCTTCAAGATTAATTAAATTACTAATCTGATCTTTTACCATTGCCCCTACAGGCACACCGGTCCACTGTGAAATAATTTGTGCAACAGCATCTGCATCTACTTCACTAAATAAGCCGTTGTCTTGTGTATTTTGCTCTTTTAGTGATTGTCGAAGTGTCAGCAATGATTCGCTATCAAGCTCTTGATCAGTTGCCTGCTTTATCTCGTTAATTTGACTCAAAGTCGAAATTTGAGATTCACGCGAGTGAGTAAGTTGCGCCAATTTATTTTGTGCAATAACCAGCTCTTCAACTAAATGGGTAAGCTTATCTTTATCAACAACTAAACCTTGCCCTAGCTCTACATTGAGGCTATTGATTCTGGTTTCTAAATAATTAATGTGCTCGCGCTCAGACTCAATGGCAGCGGGGTCTGTAGCAAACGACATACGTACTCTTGCCGCTGCAGTGTCTAATACATCAATAGCTTTGTCTGGTAATTGGCGGCCTGTTATATAGCGCGACGATAAAACGACAGCAGCTTCTATAGCGTCATCCGTAATTTGAATATTATGATGCTCTTGATATTTATCTTTTAAGCCTGCAAGCATTAATTGAGCCGCTTGCTCTGTTGGCTCATCCACTTTAATAAGCTGAAAACGGCGCTCTAGAGCGGCATCACGTTCAAAATACTTTTTATACTCGCTCCATGTTGTTGCCGCAACGGTTCTTAATTCTCCGCGTGCTAATGCTGGCTTTAATAAATTTGCCGCATCACTCATGCCCGCATCGCCACCGGCACCAATTAAAGTGTGCGCTTCATCGATAAACATAATTATTGGCGTTGTTGAATTTTTAACTTCATCTATTACTGTTTTTAAGCGGCGCTCAAACTCACCTTTAACGCCGGCACCTGCTTGCAATAACCCCATATCAAGCACCAATAAGCGTACGCCTTGCAGGTCACTTGGTACTTGGCCATCAATTATACGCTGGGCAAAACCTTCAACGACTGCTGTTTTACCTACACCTGGGTCACCCACTAAAATAGGGTTATTTTTTCTTCGTCGGCATAACACATCGACCATCATACGAATTTCGTCATTACGACCGAGAACCGGGTCGATTTTACCCTGTTTTGCTTTTTCAGTTAAATCTTCACAGTACTCATCAAGCGCAGCTGTACCGTGCGATGAATCTGTTTGATTTGCAGACTTTGATTTAGCTACTGGGTTTAAACGCTCTGAAGATTGCTGACAAATTTTATCTAAATTTTCAGCTAAAAAGCGTGAATCTATTTTATCTAGTAAAGCAGGTAGTTGAAGTACAGGGCTGTAAGGTAATAACTCTGTTAATGAATCAATAAGCGCAGCACCTGTTATAAAATCACTTTTATGCTGAACATTAGCACTTAACCATGCACGCTCTAGCCATTCGTATAAACGACGAGAAAATGTAGGCTTACTTTGATTACCGGCAGGCTGTCTATTTAAAAAGTCTAATAGCTCATGCCATACTTTGTCTTGGTTAATATTAAAGAAATGAAAAATGTGCTCAAGGTCACCATTACTTCCTTCTTCCATTAACTTAATAAGTAAATGCTCAGGAAGCACTTCAAAATGACTACGACTACTCGCAAACCCAGCTGCTGATTCAAGTGCTGTTGCGGTGTGGCCATTTAATTTATCTATGAGTTGTTTTATGCCTTTAGCATCCATTTTTTTATCCTTAATTCCTTAGTGTTTATACTGTTGATGGCTGTAGCTATGTGTTGTTGTATTTGCAGCTGCGGCCCCTAAATATGAATTATGTCCAAGTACTAGCGGTTGCTGACCTAAAGCTTGTTCGGCAACAGCCTCATTAGCTACTTTTATTTGGCAAACCCACTCTACATTACTTGGTAAATGCGCAGTCAGAAGTGCAGCCATTTTTATACCTTCTTCGCTTCTTGGCGTTAAACTCATGGCTGTATCACTATTAACTGGACCTATATCTATTGTTAAAATACTTCCGCTAACTAATACCTTCGTACCAAGTACTGCAGAGCTGCCTAAAACCATTTGGTTTTCTTCGCCGATTGAACTTGGTGTATCTATTTTTTGCCAATTTGCTCGTGTGTCGTCAACTTTTAGCGTGTCTATATTTAAACTATGTTTAAGAAGCTGCGCTAAGCCAGCAGCGCTAGTTTGCTTTAAACTTGCAATACCACACTGAATTTTTTGATCAGTTTTTCCCAGTAAAATAGATTCAACTAACCCATCAAATTGGCTCGCGCCTCTGCCTGCTATATTAATTTGCGACTTTTTCCAGGCCTGAAAAAGTTGGCAATAAAGTACATGATTAAATATATCTAAAAACTGACGAACGCGGTCACCGCTTTGCTCATCACTTGCTGCTTGCTCTAATACATAGTGTGGCATGGGTGCATCTACACCATACAAACCTAAAAAAGAGGTCGATAAGCTTAATCTTCCTCTGCCATCATTCTCTAATACACATTCGCGTACATCAGTAGCCGGAAAACCAAGCTCTTTAAAAGGTTTAAAAACAACTCTGTTACTAATCCCTTGCTCTAGCTCTTGAGGTGCGGCCCAATGTTTTTCTATTAAGCTCATCGCTTTAAATAAGTTAAACCGCCAAGGCTGCTCAATAAGTAGTTCTATTGGCGCGGGTAACTTAGACCAAACTGGGTGCGCATGATTTTTATCAGCGTAACTCATAGCTGATAACTCTTACCCGGTTCAATATCCCAACTCCACGATTTATAACTAGGAATTGCATTAACACGCGTTTGTACGCTTTCATTTATAGGGGCATACATTAAAAAGAATTCATGTAATACATTACAAAAATGATATAAATCAGCATCACCAACAAATTTACTTTCATCAATATCAATAAGTACATCAACACCTTTGATAAATATTCCGCGTTTAATTTGGCTGATCGGCGTTGCTGTTATTTTTAAAATGCTTTCAATTCGTAATCGATTTTCAGCTTTATTAGACCAATCAAATAACACTAGTAATCTTTTTAGTTCTGTAACTTGCGTAATTTGTGAAAACTTTACATTTAATAAGCTAATAAGCTGCCAGTGTTTTGGCTGACTTGGACATGCTAAATAATTAGTTGGCCGTATAACATTTTTAACCTCAACGATGCTCGGCATATCTTTTCCGCCTTCGTTCAAGTCTCCCTCTTGCAAAAGCTGACGAGGCCAACCTGCATTAAAAGAAGTTAAATCAACTGATAGAGTTTCTTTTTCATCTTCTAAATTAAAAGGAAGTTGTAAATAATGAGTCGGGGCTGCTGCACCTACGTCTTTTGTGAGCACAGTAAATAGCTTTTTTTCGTCTTCAAATACGCTTTGATAACGAGGAGTGTAATCATACGATTGCCCGGTTATAGAGTTTCGACCTGCAACTGCATCTACCGTATAACTAAAAACGTGGTCAAAACGTGCCTGATCTGCACTTATCATATAATCAGTTCTGTTTGGCTCTATTTTAATTGGCTCTGCAGCTTGGCTAAATAAATTAACTGCTGGCACGCAATTGATTAAAATGTTCTCTTTACTTAACTGATGACCCGGCGGTAATTTATTATCACCCCTAAATACGATTTCAAAACGGTCAATATGTTCAGGAAACTCTTCGTCTTTTAAACCATCAAATGTTAAAAAATAAAACCTATCTTTTGCATTAAAATAATCAAGTAATAGTGCATATCCAGGATGGCTTTTAGCTGCACTAGGCAGTAAAGCGCCATCTATATCTAAATAAGTAGCGCTGCAACCTTTTGCTTTTAACTTTTTGTTGAACTCAAAATGGTTAGCACCAAAATCAAGTTCTGCTTGTTTATTAGGTGTTTTTAATAATTGAAATAAAGCACTGCATAATGGTGTATCGCCACGTAAATAAAAGTTTAGTTTAGATAAATCAAAATTACTTCGTTCACCTTGGCATACAAACTTAAGCCCTATTCGTAGCTCTGCACCTAAGTGCGACTCTTGGTATCGAACATGCTCAACATCTAATGGGACAACGTCTAAACCGTGAGTTGTGCTAAAAATTATTTTTTTATTATCGGCCTTTGCTTTAGGCGGATTAAGCTGTAAACCTTTTGAAATAGAATGTGTTTTTTGCATAGCCAATTTAGGCTTAAATTGCACCACAGTACTAGAAGGATAATAACTTAGGAGTATTGGACACAGTTGACGCAGTACTTGCTCTGAAACTTCAGGTACTGACTCATCTAAACGCTTTTGAGTATGGGCAGTTAAATACGCTACGCCTTCTAATAAGCGCTCAATATGAGGGTCTCTATCTTTTAATGCATCAATGTTAAGCATTCCTGCATGCTCAGGATAAAACTGAGCAAACTGCTTACCAGCTTGGGTTAACAAGCGCATTTGTGCATCAAAATATTGCTGCATTCATCAATCCTTTAAATAACATTAGTTAGTGTTTTTTGCATGTTGTATAACGTCTGCTTTACCGCCAGATTCAAAACGGGTATTTAACTTGATACTTTGCCCGCTCGTTAAAAAAGCTTGAATATCTAGCCTTATTACACAATTATCTTCTTTAATTTCAACAGGTGTTACATTTGCATATCGTACGCGTGGTTCGTACTTTTCTATCAATTTTTTAACCTCAAACGCTAACGTGTGTTGTGAGTATGGTAACCCCTCGTAAATATCTTCTACATCGGGCAAACCATAGTCAGACAAGTGCTTCAGCACTCCTCTTCTTGCATTTAAAAGCTCATTTAAATGCTTGCACACACTGACTTGCTCATCAGTTTGAAAACCATGATGACCATTGCGTGTAACTGGTTGAGTTAAAAAATCGAATAACGCCATATTTAGATCTCAATAAAAGGATATGCTTGCGCATATCCTTCAAAATTACTGACTAATTAACGACCTTCAGTCCAAGAGTCAGAGAACTCGATGTTGCCATCTAAGTAAGTCCAAGTAATGCGTTTGTAACGTAGACAAACTGTTTCAAGGTGCGGGTAACGCTCCTTGTCTAAGTCTTTAACGTTATGCATTGTTGGTGAGATCGAAGTGATCTTTACATCTTCCAACTTGTGGCAGAAATATTCACGCTCAGTCCCTGTGTCATCAATACGGTACCATTTAAGCTCTAATTGCTTAAGTGTTTGACCGTTTGAACACGCTTTGTACAAGTACGGCGTAGCCGCATCAACAGCTTTTGTAATTACAAAAGGTTCATGCTTACGAGTACCTGTAAGTTCACCTGTATCGTTATCCGTAGGAATACGAAGTTCATGATCAAAGTGTAGGATCTCAATTGAACCTTCACGCTCTGCAACAGTTACAGAACCTTTGATGTCATTACCTTGGTCATCCTTTAACCACATGTACGCTGGAATTGCCATTTCATTATTCTCCTTTTAGAATGAAGTGTTTCCTGTTAGTTGGCATTGGCATAAACAGTAATATTTATGCCCCCCAAAAAGCCCTCTGCTTCATGCCACTGGGGAATATGTCCCAAGTTGGATGCAACCAACTTGGGGCAATTTTTTAGACTATAAGTCTTAATCCTTTATGTACACCTGCCAACTACTCACCAAATTGACGCATTTGATAGTACTTAAATCCGTTTCATTGGCGGCGTAGCAGTTCATTTTTCGCCAGGCATTTGCCCTACTAGCGCTAAACGAACATCAATCCCTTCAACTTGGAAATGAGGAACAATGTACGTACTTACTCTGTAGTAACCAGGGTTACCTGGAATTTCTGCTACAGTCACTTTTGCATCTTTTAGTGGATGCGTAGCAATAAGAGATTCATCAGGGTTGTTCATTTTAGTTACTAATGCGCCAAGCCAATCATTAAGCTGCTGCTCTAATTCATGGCGAGGTTTACTTGAACCAATATTTTCACGCTGTAAAACTTTTAAGTAATGCGCAATACGCGATACTAAGAAAATATATGGTAAGCGTGAGTTAATTCTTGCATTAGCTGTTGCTTCATTTGTTTCTAATACCTGTGGCTTCTGCGCACTATTAGCAGAGAAGAAACATGCAAAATCTGAATTTTTATAGTAACTAAGTGGAATAAACCCTTGGTTAGCAAACTCAAGTTCTTTAGTTTCAGAAATAAGTACTTCAGTTGGAATTTTAGTTTCTGATCCTTTACCAGCTTCAAATGAATGCAGCGGAAGATTTTCAACTTTACCACCTGATTGCGGCCCACGAATATTTACAGCCCAACCATTATCATGGAAACTACGGATGATATTTGCAGCAAATGCAAATGTTGCATTACCCCACAAATAACGTTCATGATGCTGCGCACTTACATCTTCTTGGTAATTAAAGTTACGAAGTGGATTTGTCTCACCGTAAGGCAGACGTAGTAAAAAGCGCGGGAATGCTAAACCAATGTAGCGAGAGTCTTCTGATTCACGGAAGTTTTTCCAACGAAGAAACTCAGCGCGCTCCATGTAAGAACCCAAATCTTGGATTTTAGATACTTCTTCCAATGAGTCTTTAAGAAAAAACTTAGGACCAACACTGCCCATAAACGGACAATGCGCAGCTGCTGATACACGAGATATCTCTTGCAGTAACGATACATCGGGCGCAGAACAATCAAACTCAAAGTTCGAAACCATTGTAGATACTGGCTCACCACCTGGCGTATCGTAATCTGAAGTATATACATGTTTATATAATGCAGATTGAGTTGTATCTGGCGCCTCTTCAAAATCATCTCTTAGAGTTTCTTTATCTACATCAAGCATTTCAATTTTAATGTTGGCATTGTTAGGCGTACGGTTAATTAGGTAACGTAACGAGCGCCATGCTGATTCCATTTTTTGAAAATTTGGGTGATGTAAAATTTGATCTAACTGCTGAGAAATAATAATGTCTACTTTTGCGATGTAATCATCTAAAAGTAATTTATCAATTCGAGTTACTTCTTGGCCACTACTGCTAGCCATATCTAAAAATACATTTATAGCTGCTGTTAAGCGCTCATTTGCACGAGTTTCAGCTAGGTTGCTTGCATCTCTAAATGAATCAAGTTTGATTTCATCTGCAACTGGAGAAATATCAACCATTCCACATATATTTTCATAAGTGGATAAAGGAGCTTGCTCCGTGGTATGCGCGGCAACATTTAATTGTTCTTGCATTGACATGGTAATCTCCTTATTCAGTTATTGGTTGTTTTTCATCTTCAGACGCTAGCGGCGCAATTTCATCCAGTTTAGCTTTTAACTCATCTAGCTCTGGCTGATTTTGTAAAACACGCTCTAATTCTTTACGAAGTGATGAGTTATCTAATAAATTAGATTTAAGGTCGCGAAGTAAATTACGCATAGCCATCATTTTATTAAGCTCTGGCACTTGAGAAGCAACTGATTCTGGGTCAAACGATTTAAAAGAATCAAACTCAAGGTTTACGTTAATTTCGCCGTCACCTTTAATTTTGTTCGCTACCTGAAAGTTCGCTTTAGGCGCCATATCTTTAAGCACTTGCTCAATATTATTTTTATTAATTGTTACGCGCTCACGCTCAGATAGTTCTTGGCTATTTTGACCATTTGAGTAGTCACCAATTACTAGCATCTTTAATGGCAATTCACTCTTTTGTGAAGCGCCATCTGTATCAAGCTCTAACGAAATATTGATCCGAGCTCTGGGGATCTCTTTTTGAAATGTATCACTCATGTTTTTTCCTTTGCAGTTTGGTTATCTACCGACTCAATTCCAATTAAACCTCGACATATTAGTCAAGCCCTTGTAACTAAACCCACGCTAATGCTTGTGCAGGGTTAGTTACCATCATTTGCTGACTAATATGTTTAGCAGCTAAACTCATTTCATCTTCTGGCGTTTGTGACAAACTTGCATAACACTGCTTGGAAAATCGCCATACTTCCATGCAAAAACATTGTTGCCATTGCGCTAAGTCATGCGCTTTTATTTGTTTTAGTAACACGTTTAATAATGCTAAAGCATGTTCGTAATGCTCAGCTTTTATTAATAATTTTGCCTTTAATAATTGCGCTTGAGCTTTATCAAAATCGTTTAAAATATTTATTTGATCGACTTTAATTAATGCCGTCGATAACTGCCCTTTTTCGACGTCTTGTATTAACTCGCTATACTGCTCATCAAACGCACTACTTTGAGAGCTAACAGACTCTGTTTTTGCAGAATGTGATAACTCTTTTAAAAACTCTTTATTTACAGATGAACACAACGGACTTCCATCGTCATACTGTAGGGAAACTAAAGCAGGAAACTGCTCATTTAAATTAACTAATTGTTGCTCAAGCCAATGAACAAGCGGCAATTTATTTAATTTTTTTAATGCATTTAAACTAAGCACTTGGAGATTTAAATTAAATTGCATAGCCCCTTCCATAAACAACCCTTCGGCTAAATTTAAAGCTTGTTCAGGTTGCTCACTTGCCAATGCATTTTCAATTGGAGCAAATGCTGCAGCTCTAGGAGCGGGTAAACGCGTTTTTCCATTTTCGTTAGCCGGTAATGCCAATCTTGTCCAACGTGCAGCTCGCGATAACTTTATTACTCGTTCAATGTTATTTTGTTCTTTATCAAAGTTAAGTAGCTGCCTAACCGCACTTAAATACGCTGTATCTGAGGCAATATCAGCATTACCAATACTAACCTGGCTAGCAACTGCGGCTGGTGCCGAATTATTAGTTTCTGATTTTTGAGCCGTCACAGCTGAATTCTCAGCTAATTTTTGCTCTGTGCTAATCGCTTTTTCTTCTTGCTCTGGTTCAGCTACAGGCACTGGGTTTCGTTTTTCTTGTTCTTTAGCCCACTCATTCAAAGTCGATAGAGGGCCAGATTCGTTGTCTAATAACGCAACACACTGCTCGTTGTATTGAGTCAAGGCAGCTATAAGTTCAGGCCATTGTTCAGCGTTTGTATTATGCCCTTGGGCTACACCCTTTAAACGTTCTTGCTGTTGTAAAAACCATGTATTAACTGCAGCGCGCATTCTGGCTTTTAGTGGGTGTACCTCATCCGTATAAGTAGTCAACAAACGATTAAATAACAATAATGTATGCGTTAAACCTGTAACCCCAAACTCACTTGTTGCAGCTAGTGCTAAATAACTTACTATGCGTAAATCTTTACTTTGAGTGTTGAGTAAATCTGATGCTTGTATAAACATCACTTTAAAGTCAACTTCCCCCACTCCTGATGAAGATGCTTTTAATGCTTTAAATGTTTCTTCATATTTTAAATCTTCTCCACACTTGTTCCCCGGCAAAGGAGCACTTAATGCTTCAAGCCATTCAATCCAGGTGGTATGTGTATGCGGCGCTTTATTACTCATGATTTACACCAACGACGAAGTGCATCGTAAACACTCACGTTATCCATATCAGCAAAATTAAGTGTTTGTGAAGACGGCTGTTTTTCTACTTTTAAATTACATAGATCAACAATATCGTTTGTTTTTTTATCGTATTCCCACACACTATTAAAGTATGACGCTGGAATAGGCCTACAAAAAATAGTTAAACTAGGCGCTTGATTCTCATCACCTAACTGATAAAAAAACCAAGGCTGCCAATTATGATCTGCCACCATAGATGCAACTAAGTGCAACCAAAACCCGGCAACTAAGGCACTTTCATGACTAAAACTAGGCATTGGTAGGCGAATACCAAACTGACTTCTTAAACACCCTCTATTAGCGATAGATTTAAGCACAGCTGATAGCTCTTCAATTAAAATTGCTCTTTTAGCAATATCGTTCAAGCCTAAATGCTGCCAAAAAACGCTCATCGGAATAGTTCTAAGTTTATCAAGCTCTAGAGTTAAATTTGGTTGCTGTTTAAGTGCATCAGCTACACGGTTATAATCTTGTGCTTTTTGCTCCATTTCATTAATACTGGCAGCTTGTTTAATATTTTCATTTACACCTAAAAGGTGCTCTATTACTTGGCTTGCAAATAAAAATAGAAAAGCAGGATGTCGCTTATATGTATCAAGCCCACTATGTACAAAAGAGCTAAATGGGTAAAAACGACCACTGCTATCTTTACTTGGCTGCAAAACGCCAAGTAAACCACCATCATCAGCATTACCCGATATAAAAAACAACGACTTAGTTCCATTCAAGTGGCTTGTATCCGTTGTTTTTCTACCACGGTTTAAATGTGCAAAGCCCTCTTGCAACCAATGATCAAATCCAACCGATTCTCTAGATGAAATATTAAGCTTTACAAAGTCTGGTCTTATTGGTGTTTTACCCATAAAACCAAAGCTGTGTTGCTTAACCAGTGTCGGTGTTTTCTTTTTAGTAAATAAATTAAACATTGCTAGCGGCCTATTGCATTGTTCGCGACTGCGATTGAGCCAAGCTAGGGCTTTGTGAAAACAAAGAACTTGGCAATGCAAACGATGTAAGCATGTATTTTGAAAATATACCGCTGTTGCGTCCTGATTTAAGAGAAAACTGGACTGTTAACACCTCATCAGATTTATCTTTTAATTCCCATGTTGCTAAAAATTCTGTGCCTTTAATCCACTTAACACTGGCTGAGTTAAGCACTTTTAGTAGTGCCCAAGGTCCGTCTTGCTCAATAGAAATACGACGCCCTTTATTATCTAAACCATACAGAACCGCTTTTTCTGCAGCCCCTCGACCAGGCCACGAAAAATTACGCCATTCTTCAGGCTCATTGCGGTAGCGATAACCTTGCTCACTAAAGCCTAAGTATGTTTCACGAATACCTCGGTGTGGAACAGGCATCATCTGAAAAGTAAAACCAGCACTGTCGGCACCACTAGAAAACAACGAACGAGTTACTTTATTTGCTTTAGTTAAACCATCAAGTAATTGCGCGCTAAAACCAATACCTACACCATTCCATTGTTTTTCTTCCCACACACCGCGGCGTACTTTCATAAATGGTTTGAGCTGGGTGTTAATAAAGCTCCATAAAATTCCTGATTCAGAATTTAAAAATTCAGAAACATCAGCTATCGCAGCATCAGGGCCAGTTAAGTTAAATGGATATTTACCAGCTAAACTGCTGTTATACATAGTATAAACCTGGTTTTCCCATTCTTGGTTAAGCTGAGTACGTGCTTTTGCCATGATAGTCGCTATACCACCATGAAGCGGGGCCTTAAATAGCTTATCTAGCGTTTCTTTGGTTTGAGGGTCTAGTGCTCGAGTTTGGCTCTCAATAATAATCCACGAAGACTGTAATGCATTACTTTGGCTATTACCTGAAAGTAAGTCCTGCGCAAATATCATTGCTTGAGCATCATCTTCATTACTCGCTGCCATTGCTTTAATGTCTGAATGGATGCTACTTAATGAACTGATGTATTGTCTTAAGTAATCAGAAGAATTCTTATCTTCATTAGGCTGTGCAAAGCGTCTTAAATCAGCAAACCGACTTTCAAGCTCTGGCGCTCTAACCGTACTCATTTGAGTAATTGTTGGCGTGTTTAAAGCTAATTTATTTGCAACATCTGCAGCCGTCTTACCTATTGAAGCTTGGCTTTTTGAAGGCGCGTCAGCGAGCGTAATATTGTCGTTAATCAGTTTCATTAAATCGTTAAAGGGGCCATCCATCGATGAAAGGCGTGCAAAATCAATACTTGCATCGTTTAGATCTCTAAATGCAGGCACTTTTATGCTATCTATAAAAGCAAACCAAGTATTGCCGTAGTCTTTAAAGTAATATGCTCGTATAGCCTTTGCCAAAGTTTCAGCTTGTGCTTCGTCAACAACATTTTGACCATTTTCATCGCTAGAACCCATAACCCAGTCACCTGAGAACACCAAACGTGAAATACGTTTAATCTCTGGGAATACATATTCCTGCCAACCTAAGTTTGTATAAACATACGGGATTTTATACTTACTTTTAAATACATCACGATTTTTAGAAATCATAAAATCGTTTAATAACAATGGCTTTTTACGTTCAGCAAAGCTTGTAATTACTTGTTGATATAACGGGAAAGCCTCTGGCTGGGTATTTAAATTGTCTCTCGCTAGCGCTATCGATGTTTCGTTAGCCTGCCAAAATGCAATTTTACCTGGCTGCTCTATATCGTTACCCATATTTTGTAGGTACATATCAACTAAGCTACTTAGTTGTGTATAAATGGGTGCTTGCTCTTGTGCATTTATGTCTATATGAAAATGCTCAGCTATAAAATTAAGTAATTGCTCTTTAGCAAACTCCGTTGAAATATGCTCAGGGTTCGTACTCATCATTAAATGCATTTTTAGTGCATCGTAATACTGCTGACGAATCGTTGCTTTCGCTTCACCTTCATTGTCAAACCATTGTGTTTCGTACTGTTTTATTTGCGCAAGTAAATGCTCTTCACCTGGGTAAGTAATAAGCTGATTCATCTGATTAAATAGCACATTTGCAACACTACTTAAGGTTTCATCACCTTCATAAATACCAAATATAAAGTACCACGGTAATGAATCTTCGTAAGTTTTAAGCTGACCATAGTGCTCAAACAGCGCTAGCGTAGCAGCAAGCTTCTGCTCATCTTTTGCCTTACTTACGTTAGCTTCAACAACTGCTTTTACGCGTGACTCACCTTGATTAAGTAATAATTGATTACTTGTGTACGACGTAATAAGGAGTGCTGTGATTGCTGCAATAGATGCCAAACCTGAAGTGACTGTTAAACCTTTTAACCAGCGTCCTACTAACCGTTTTTTTCTATTTCCTCGCGTTAAATCCTGTAGTTTAAAAATAACATCATTAAATACGCGGTTGATAAAATAACTTTGAGTAATGCTTTCTTGTTTTTGGTCAACAACAACCGCACCAAATTGATCTCGTACACCATTAGTAATACGCTCAATAGGCGTGCCTTCTTGCGTGCCCGATGTAAAATAAACACCAGCAAACCAAGGAACTTCTTGATATGGATTAGACTTAAACAGTAAGTTAACAAACTCAGTTAACTTAGTTGAAGCTGATTGAAATTGATTAGGAAAATCAAGTATTAGCTGTTTACGATGCTCGTTGCGCTCTCGTGCAACTTTGCTTAAACGTTGCTCGCACAGTCGCTCATATAGCTCCTGCATACGAACTTCAAACATTTCTGCAGGATCATTTTTTTGATCTTCACTAATATCTAGTAAGTACGCACCAAATACTTGCTCACGCTCTTTTTCAGATAAGTCACTAAAAAAAGGTTCAAAACCACTGATTAAGTCAGTTTTGGTAAAAGTGATATATACAGGAAAAATAACGCCAAGCTGGGTAATTAGCTCTTCTATACGCTCACGCACTAATTTTACATGTTGACGAATTTCTTCACTGTCGGAAGTTAAAACATCTGCAACACTAATGGCCACCATTACACCATTTATAGGCAGTTTTGGTCTATATTTTTTAAGGAGCGCTAAAAATGACAACCATTCTTTATTTTCTGACTGCTCAGTTGTGTAACGCCCAGCGGTGTCTATTAAAATAGCTTGATCTGAGAACCACCAGTCACAATTGCGCGTTCCACCAAAACCTTGGATATGCAATTCACTCGAATTAGAGTAAGGAAAATGTAAGCCCGAATTTGCAAATAAAGTACTTTTCCCTGTAGCCGAAGGGCCAATAATCATATACCAAGGCAAAGCGTATAAAGCAGTATTACCACGATAACCCGCACCTAAATGAGATGCTTTTAAAGATCCCAATGCTTCTTGCATCTTTTCTTTAATTTCGCTTAATTCAGCACTCGAACCGGCATTATGACTTGCTAATTCAGAAGCTAACTTATCGCCTGAGCGCTTAGTCCATAACCAACGAATAAAAATAAATAAAACAAAAACAGCGGTTACAGCACCCATCGCAATTAATTTTTTATCGGTAGTATCTAAACCCACCATGCGACCGGCAAACCACACAATACTCAAAACGGCTATAAAGCCAATAAGTTGACCCGTTGCACGCGATGATACCAAGCCCAATAAAAAATGAACTAAACCGCTTTTATTAACTCTTCCCTGCATTGTGTTACCTATCGTGTTTCGTTGGTTTTATTGAGCTGAGTCAGCACTTCAATTTGGTTGTCTATTACCTGAGTACTCTGCGTTGCTTGCTTATTAATTACATAATGAAATCCAGCAAATAATGAGGCAATAGAACCCAAGCAAATAGCCAAAATCACCCAGTAAGGAATATTACGCCCCACCTTCATCGCAAACCCTTCTGCAGGTATACCGTTATCAGATAATTGAGAACTCGGTGTTCCTTTTATATCTTCAATTTGAGCTCTAACATCAACAATTAACGCTTTTAATTGCTCAATGCCTTTAACTTTGTAAATGCCTTCAAAGCCAAGCTGCAGACAAATATAATAAACCTCTAATGCAGCTAGCTTTTGCTCTCCGCCGGTACGCAACTTACCTAAACGTTCAAAAAATTCTTCACCAGCTCGGTTGTTACCAAAAAATTCAAGCTGTAGCGGTCGAGACATCCAATCCATTCTAAAATGAGCACCTGAACTCATAACAAATTCATCACACATAGCCGTAAGAGCAAACTTAACTTCTTGCATTAAACTTGTTGTTACCTGTTGCGAGTAACAATTACGCTCATAGTCATCAAAACTAGTTAGTAAATTTTCTCTAAACTCTTCAAGCTCTAAGTTAGTAGATTGCTTTAGTTTTAATGGTGTTAGCGCGTTAATTACAGGCGAAATACACGCGACTAAATCTTGTTCTTTTTGTGCTTCTTGCATAATTTCAACTCAACGTTAATTACGTGCTACGGTAACAATTTCAATTTGTGCACTTTGCAATCCAAATGGTACAAATAGGCTTAATGATTGCTCTTCAATAATTTGCTGCCAAATGAAACCATGCGACTCAAGCCTGAAGTATTCATAACCACTTTTTATGGCCAGCTTATTTGGAGGTCGCTGACAATGTGTTAGTTGCACACCCGCTAAAGCAGATGAAATCATGATATCGAGCTTTTCGCTTGCTCCAACTTTTACTTGATCACTAAATGTTTCAATCCATTTGGTGTCTTCAGATTCAAAATACACAGCTAAATAAAAGTCGTTGTTAGTAAACGTTGCAGAATCAATAGTGGCAACTTGATAAATAGCGTTAGAGGTTTTTTCAAGTTTTAAGCCCACCATTTTCTTAGGTACAACCCCTTCAAGTAAACGAGTTAATAGGCCATCAAGCTGACCAAATACATTGCTTAAATTTTTATGCTGGTATGGTGGTACTTGGTTAACTAAGTCACTGTGCTCAAACATTGAAACTGAACTAATTAAATCAACAAGCTCACAATACAAACGTTCAGGATGGACCAATGACAAGTTTTTAAGATGATCTAAACGCTTGGCGGATGGAGCCATTGCATTAAGTAACAAAAATGTATTCATTTCATTCGGCCCAAAGTCAGTAACTGAGCCATAATTTTTACGTCTGCTAAGCAGCACATTAACTTTTGCATTAACTAAATTAGCCGTTCTATTTAACAGCTCAGTTAAATAAGCAGATGCACTTATATTTAATAAAGGAGGCACAAACTGTTTATTTAAAACAAATGATCCATCTTCCGAGCGACTTATTTTTAAACATGCAATGGTGTCAAAATAAGTTTTTACATCTGAGTCAGACAGTAATATAAATTTAGGCTTTGCAACTAATACCTCACGACTACGCGACGCATCATGATTATCTTCTAAATCAATATAATCCGCTTCATATGCGCTTAATTGCCCGCTGGCCGCATAACCTTCAATATTGCTAACTGTTTTATTAGCAGCAATAGCAATATAAATAACACTCTCTTGATGGTTACTATCAAGCTCAAGCTTTAAATCATCTTGATGCTGTCGGTCAAAATCAAGCAAGCGACCATTTTCTAAAAGTAATTTAAAACTGGTCACTTTTAATATACCGCGAGCAAGTGCTGATTCATCAATAGCAAAATGCTGTAAACCAAATGCCAATGGTGATATTAGCGCTTGACGTACAACCTGATTTTGATCGTGATAATCGTCAAATAGTTGAAAGTGTTGCTGGGCAAGCAAAACACCTTCAGCCCAAACGGGCTTTGCGGGAGCTTTTAAATTCATTACTCAGCCTTATCCACGCCAGGTAATTGAACTTCATTATTGGTAACCAAAACATCTAATGATGTAGACAACTTAACAGGGCCATCTGCAAGCGGATAATACGCTTTCCAGTTATCGCCACTGCGATCTCTAAATAAAGCAACAATAGCTACAAACTTTGCATTTTCAGCTTGTTCAAACTTAATTTTAGATTGTTCAGAAGGGTGAATTGTTCGCTCTTCTAGTGTAATTAAACTATTAGCTAAAACTGACTTATCTGACTTCCATAACTCTTCAAATGTGGCTGTTTTAAATGTTTGTATATCAGACAGTTGATATACCTTTAAAACCACTGGTAACGCTTCATCAAATTGGTTTAAATTTAAATTATCTGTTGCCTTAACATCTAAACTTACGTTAGTACTCATACAACCAGTTAATATTATAGAAAGTGATAAACCTATAATTGCATTTAAAATAAAGCGCATTTTTTACCTCAATAAATATTTTTATTTAAAATTAAAATTAGTTTTGCAAAGAGTAGCTTCATAAACTGGGCAAATAACTTTATTGAATCTTACATTCGCACAATCAGACCATTTATTAGTTTTAAAAAAGCCTAAAAGAGTCTTAGTCCTGCTTTTCTCTTGAGAATCAACTAACAAAGACTGCGTAACAACATCATCTATAGACGTAATTAACTTAGTATTTATTAATGAAAGCTCTTTTATATAAACAGATACATCACCGTTAATTAAAGTAACTTTTCCATTGCTTTTAGGGGGATTATTTAAAAAAAAGAAAAAGTGTTCTATAGAATTTTCAGAAAAAACGCGATGGGCAGGAATACCTACCTGGTCTAGTAGCGAAGAAACGCTGGCAGTAAGTGACCAAGCTAAGGAGTACAAGCTATTTATTTGATTTATAAACTCTTTTTTATTCACAACATGCTCCTTGTCATCAGTTAAACTAAAAAACTCTTAGTCTAAGGCTAGTAATAAATCCATTTATTTGGCGCATAATACAAACACCTAACCGCTATTGTCAACCTATATAAGGTTTAAAATATTAGAATATTAATGCGATTTACGAATTAGAATAAACACTCTAAAAAACAGTTATAAATGAATAATACGCAATAAAACAAAACAATCCCTATTTATGAAATAATAAAAAAGATAATTCAATTTATTTTTAGAGTTACAATTATCCAGTTGATCATTAACACACAAAAAGGTATGTTTACGCCACTAATTTTACCGAGCAGGGATTGCAACGTTTTGACTAAATCTAATTTTTTTTTGAAGGTTAATGACAAAGACTTTAATGTTACTTACCTACATGGCTACGAAAAAATTAATAAAGGCTTTAGTTATTCACTCACCGTTGAATCTTCAGTAAAAATTAATACAGATATACTACTTGCTAATGCCAGTGTGATTTTTGTTAATAAAAATAAAAGATATAGAGAACAATGCGGCCTGATTACATCTGTAACCAATATGGGTGTATTCAACAATCTACATCGCTTTAAAATAAACATTCAAGATCGATTATCCACCTTAAAAGACACCTCAAACAGTAAAGTCTTTATTGCCGTAAACGTACAAGATGTATTAAATTACTTAGCACAAAAAGCAGGTTATTCATCAGGACAAATCGTTTTTAGGACAAGCTCCGCCTTACCGCATTTAAAGCAATGTGTGCAAGCAATGGAAAGTGACTGGGCCTTTTTTAATCGCTTGATGTCTCAGCATGGTCTTTTTTACTGGATTGAAAGTGAATCAAACACCGAAATACTTGTTATAAGTGACAGCAACCTCAACAGCCCCTATTTAAGTACGGGTGTATTAGAAGTTAAAGCAAACGCGGGGATGAACGCCCAGTACTGGGGTAACTTTGTCGGCTTTATGCACAGTGAAGTAACACAAACCTTATATAATAATGCAGCGCAAAGTAATGCCCATGGACAATTCCAAAAAGTAGCCAGTAACAGTCAATCTTTTTTCGAGCCTGCTGCAAACTCAGACGCCGAAGCATCAGCACAAACACAAAGCTTTAGTAATGCATTAGCCACACACAATAAACTGGTTACGCTTACGGGTAATGTATCTGATGTATTTGCAGGCTGCTCAATTTCGCTTGACGATAATATGGGGTTTGCCAGTGGTGATTTGCTATGCATTGCAATAGAGCACACCCTTAATCAAGCAAATGACGAAAGCAGCCATGAAGGTGAAACGCATTATCACTGCGTAGCGCAATTTATAGAGCGCGGTACACCTTACAAAGCAATGCCTGAGCCCCACACGCCTAAGCCCATGGTATTTCCAGCAACCGTAGAATCTCTCACAAGTAATGCATTTGTAGATGAACATGGCCAATACCGTATTCGTACCGAGTTTGATAAAACAGCTCGCCCAGTAATTCAATCAAGCCCTGCACTAAAAAAACTAGCGCTATATGCTTGTGAAAACCAACCTCAAGCCACTGGCTGGCACTTCCCACTCGTTGGCGGCTCTGAGGTACTTATTGGGTGTATTAATAACGACCCAAATAATACATTTATAATGGGTTTTGCACTAAACGCCGACCAGCCAAGCGTAGTTACAGCCGCTAACCCAACACATAATCGCTTATTAAGCGCAGCGCAAAATGAACTCATGTTTGATGACGATAAAGATGTACCCAAAGTCATCTTACAAACACTCGCCAGTGAGCACTATATTGAATTAAATGCTATAAAATCAGGCCGCCAATTTATTCAATGGATAAGCCAGCTCGGTACTATAAATTTACACGCAGGGCGCGACCTATGCCTTGAAACAGAACAAAACAATGTTCAGTTTGTTATTAAAAACAATCAATTTATTGATGTTAAAAATACCGTGTCGCAAACCACAACTAACAGCCATGTAAATTATCAAAGTGGTGGCAGCCAGGCGTTCAATGGTAAAAATGCAACCCTTACGAGCGAGAATGAAATATCACTCCTCACCGGGCGTGCAGTAAAAGTGCATGCACAAAGCGACATACTCCTTAAAACCAATAACAGCGACTTAAAGCTTAATGTGCCTACTGGCTCTACGTTTTTACAAACAAACAATAATATAAGCATAACGGGCTCAGGTAATGGCGATTTAATTATTCACAACGCGGGCGGCGAGATAAAACTCGACAGTCAAGGCAATGTTGATATTACCGCCACTAACGTACTTACACTCGATGGCACATTTATAACCTTTGATGGGCCGGTTGATTACGACATAACCAGCCCACAAACAGCGCGGGCACCAAGCAATGCAAGCCCGGCCAATATTAGCCGTATTAGTGATATAACCATTGATGACTCCGGTATTGCTGCAACAACGTCAAGCGTAGTGGATTTACTTTATGTTTATCAAGATGGCAGCCCTGTAAAAAATGCACCTTATACAATTAAATTTGATGATGGAACACATAGCACAGGCCAGCTAGATGAAGACGGTATAGCGCAATTAACCGATGTACCAAATGGTCAGTTTACTGTTCAATACGGGGAAGATACGCGCGAGTATGAACCACAAGATAACACCACACCAAATCCACTTTATAAAAGAATAACCCCCGCCTCTGCCATACAAATGAGCAGAGCTGGGCAAACAGCAACACTTGATGAAGCAAGCAACATAGCCAGCCAAGCGGGTGATTGGTTATGGGGAGCACTCCAAGGTGACTTTAATAAAGACCCTACAACGGCACAGATTGTAGTGGGTAGTATTATTTCAATGATACCTGTTATTGACCAAGTCATGGACGTACGGGATATTTTAGCCAATGTAATGCTACTTACTGATGACGATAAAGCCAACGACAGTGATGGCTGGATTGCCTTTACGCTCACCGCGATAGGTTTAGTGCCTGTGCTCGGCTCTGCGGTAAAAGGCGTCGGTAAAGTGGTGATTAAAAACAGCGGCGACACAATAGAAGCCGCAATTGCAGTCCTTCGCAAGCTAGGCAAAGGCGACCCTGTTCAGTATTTACGCAAAATCAACTGGCAAGATTTAGGTAAACAAGCAGCCAGCGAAGTAAAAGCCTTTATAAAAGGCCTGCGCGATACACTTCACGAAATATCAACAAGTTGGCAATACGACCTACTGCTGCCACAACTAGCCATAGACGGCATGCAAGCCACGATTAAACAGCTTGATGAAATAGCGCCCAAAATAGACCAAGGCGTTAAAGGCGCAGCCAGTGAGATTGGCAATCGCGTAGACAAAGCCCTTGATGAATTCGAGCCGCCGAAAAGCACCGGTATTGTGGGCAAACCTAAAAAGACCGTTGCGAATGAATTAGATGCGCCTAAAGGAAATGATTTAAAGGGGGCTAAAGGTAATAGGCCTGTTAAGTATGACTTAAACTACCAAACTGAAGCATATGCAAATTTAATAAACTCTAATAAACCTTGGTCGTGGAAGAATTTTCCTGACGGTGATAAATTAACAATAAAGCAAAAGCGTGAAATAAAAGCAAATGCAGTTAAACGCGGATTAGTCCCTGAAGTGAAATTAAAAGCAGGTACAAAATATCCTGACTTTGAAAGTGCTGGTTTATTAGAGAAAGTAGAGTCCTTACCAGAAAAGTTGTGGCTAGCTTCTGACTACCAACAATTTAAATGGCTAGACTCAAGAATCCCTGGAGGCAGACCTGATGGCTTCACCTGGCATCACTCGGAAATTAGTGGGAGAATGGAGTTAGTTCCATTTGGCGCACATAATATAATTAATCATCAAGGTGGCCGCTCTGTCGGTCATTGGGCATACGGAAAGCGATAGCATAATGAAAGATTTAAGTTTAGAGAAAAAAGTTTCTGTAACACATGATGAGCTAGATTCATTAGAAATGTTTTTTAATATTAAGTTACCAATTAGCTACAGGGAATTTATTTTAAAATTCAATGGTGCATCCCCAGATGAAGTTATTATAAAAGTTAACTCTGAGGAGCGGGTATTGGAAAGATTTCTAATAGTTTCGGAAGATGAAAATCTCGATAGTTGCCTTATGCAATACGAAATTAAAGTCGTAATGGCTCAAATTGAGGAAAGGCTTACAGATAACGAAGACTTGATTGGAGCCGAGGCCTTACCTTTTGCTTACCTATTTGGTGGTGATTTTTTATGCTTAGATTTCAAAGAAGATGCAATAAACCCTAAAGTAGTAATATGGGATCATAATGAGTCTGAAGAGTTATCACCTGTTTTTTACAAAGCTTTTAATAATTTCCAAGAATTCCTTGATGCGATGTCTTTCGGCTAACTCATATTGACAAACTTTATGCTTGATTATTCAATTTAAATTCATTTATAACGCTAAGGACAGCCAATGCAAGCCGACATTAAAAACATCCCGCAACACCTAGGTCAGTATCTTTATCAACAAATAGATGAGCCATGGCATGAAGCACACCTTATTTTAGATTGCGAAAACAACAATATACTTGAATGCAAAGCTCACTTTATTAAAGCAGATGACGAAACACAGCATAAAATTGCAGTATCCAAAAATATCACTGCGTTGTTTAAAATGTTATTTGACCACGCCATTAAAAACGAAGTGGAAAATTGGCAGCGCGCTATTTTTACTATCACTCGTCAAGGTCAGTTTAATTTAAACTTTGAGCGCGATAATAATGATGATGAAGCAATAGCCGCGGTTCCAACACGTTAAGTATTAATTTAACCCGCTCTTTAACAACATGGATGTTGTGAAGTTAGGCGCTAAAAATTAGCGCCTAACCTTTCACATAATGACTGTTTTTTATGGTTAACGCCCTCATTTACTTCTCATTCTTTTCTCTTTGTGCAAAAAATATTTTAAATGAATTATTCACAAAGAGGGCTAGAGGCGCTGCGCTTAAAGAGTAAAAGTGCTATTAAATAGTCAGTTTACTATTCATGAAATATCAACAAGTTGGCGATACGACCTACTGCTGCCACAGCTTGCCATAGGCGGCATGCAAGCCACGATTAAACAGCTTGATGAAATAGCGCCCAAAATAGACCAAGGCGTTAAAGGCGCAGCCAGTGAGATTGGCAATCGCGTAAACAAGGCTCTCGATGAATTCGAACCACCAAAAACAACCATTACTGAAGCCAAGTACAACAAAGCCAGGCAAGGAATGACTGGTGACGGCAAGCAAATGAGTGATGATTGGGTTACCGATAAGCGCTTAAGAAAAGCAGGGCTGAATGAAGAGCAAATAGAGGAGATTTTAGAGTCAATAGCAGATAATGATGGCTCTATAGAAAAAATATTAATACGCAATATGCCTGATGGTTCACTGTCAGTGAAAGAATTAAATAAATACGGAAATATAATTGGTACACCAAAAGGTTTTTAGGAAAAAAAATGCTAAGAGATACATTAAAAGATAAGAAGTATTTTGACGAAAGAGTTAATTTCAGGGCTAAGGTTATTGATAAAAAAATACAAAAAATAACTTTAAACAATAAATTGACAAGTGAAGTCAAAATGAAGAATGCATTCAGGCTCAATAGTGACATTATTTATTTACTACAACAAAAGTTTGCCCGCGGAGACAATTTAACTGAGCTTAAACCTCATTTACTTGAAGCACTTGAATACCGTCAATGGCAAAAAAACTATGCCGATTCCTTGCCTGCAAATGAACAAAAAGATCGCATTGGATGGGAGGGAATTCGCACTGACTATCTTGAAAACTGGCTCGACTGGCTCGCTTTTGCTTATTGTTTAGATATGGGTGATAGCTATTACACGCAGGCTCTTGAATTAATCGCTAATCAAGGACTTGATGTATTGTTCGACTCTATTGCATTGAAAATGGGCGACACTGAACGAGCAGTTTCTAATGATTTATTATTCAAAAAACGATTTAAAAAGCTACACGATGTCATTGCAGCAGACATTGAGCAACAACCTTCTTTAATGAAAGCATACCTCGATGCATGGTATAAACTGATAGATTCACCCGACTATCATTTAATGGATACGGATGCCTACATTGGGTATTGGAGCTGGGAAGCAGCTTTAGTCGTTAAACTTTATAATATTGACGACAGTAGCTTTATTGACCACCCGTATTACCCTAAAGATTTAGTTCACTTTAAAGGATGACATGGATGTTACGTGATAACCGTCAGGATGAAGGCTACCTTCAAACACTTACGAGTGACCTTGATGAAGCTCTAACAGAAACACAAGCCGCACTCGACGACGCTGTATTTACCTCCCCTACTCAGCGCGTTGATGTGGCTCAGAGATTGTTTCAACTAGCGATTATGCGAGCTGTAGCGCATTATTCTTATGGTGCCTCTATTGATGAACTACGCCCTTTTGTACTCGCTATTTTACCTTATCGTGAACAGCTCACCTTGGTAGCTAATAACATTCCACAACCCCATCAGTTTTACCGTGTTGATTTTGAGCAACTTGGAGGCGCTGGCGATGCGTGTGGCTCTGCGAATATAAATCGCTATATTTATACGCTTTGGTGGCTGTCGTTGCTAGTTGCCTGCGACGCGCCCACTGAGCATATTAGTAAAACGCTTGATGTCATTGGTGAACAAGGTAAAGATGCATTATTTGATGCTATTGCCGTAAAGCTCGGTGATTCACAGCGCCCTATGGCAAAAACCCTCTATTACCCTGATGTTTACCAGTGTTTGTTTGATGCCTTTAGTCTTGATAAAAATACGCAAGCACAGAAGCTAAACCAGTTTATATCGCAGTGGTATGCCCAACTTGATGATGCCGACTGGCACGGCAACCATGAATGTGATTGTGAATTTGAATATACTGATTATTACATTGGGTACTGGTGTTTAGAGCATGCGTTAGTGGCAAACTTACTTGGTATAACCAAAGTACAGCTTACGCCACATCCAATGCTAGCCAATGATTTAATACGTAATAAGCCTGAGCGCTAAGGACAGCCAATGCAACCTGATATAAAACACATCCCGCAACACCTAGGTCAGTACCTTTATCAACAAATTGATGCTCCGTGGCTTAAAGCTCAGCTTATTTTAGATTGCGAGAATAACAATGTACTTGAGTGCAAAGCCTACTTTATTAAAGCAGACGACGAAACACAGCATGCAATTGCTGTATCTGAAAATATAACAGCGTTGTTTAAAACGTTATTTGACCACGCTATAAAAAACGAAGTGGAAAATTGGCAGCGCGCTATTTTTACTATCACTCGTCAAGGTCAGTTCAACTTAAACTTTGAACGCGATAATAGCGATGAAGCCACTTTATTACTTTAAATGAGCAGCATAAGCATAGCGTTAAATTTATTTAAAACTTTATAAATTAATAACAATAATTGAACCTGAGCTGGATACATATTAAACTGTACGCCAATTTGTTTTTTAAACAAACGAAAGTCAAGGAAGACGAGTTAGGTACCCCAACTTATTAATACTCCTCCATGATATTTCGTGACATTTAACATTTATTATTTAAAATAATTTTACGGAGTACCTATGAAAAAATTAAGCGCACTTTTGGGTTTACTGTTATTAAGCGGTTGTTCTACACCTCCTCCAGCCCAAGAAACTGAGCAAGTAGTTTTAGAACCTATTGCAGAGATTAACGAAGTAGCTGCACCAATTTCATTAACAGTTATTACTAACCCTGCTGATGCTCGCGTTCGTATTATGAATATCAACCCTGTTTACAAAGCTGGTATTGAGCTTAAAGAAGGTAAATACGATATTGAAGTAAGCAAAGCAGGATACCTTACTTACAGAAAATGGGTTTCAGTTGATAAAAAAACAATACTAACTGTTGAACTCGATACAATGGAAGCAAGCCAATCGGCTCAATAAGCTTCTCAGTACGTTTTAGTTTATATGCCTTAGCCTGGTTAATTTAATAACTGGCCTAAGGCATATTAAATCCTTCATAAAGCCACAAATATCCTACTGCGAAATAACTACCAATATTAATTAAAATACATAACCACAACACAATAATAAAACGTCGCTTTTGCGATTTATGACGAAGTAATTGTTGAGCAAGTAATGCCCCCGGCCATCCTCCAAATAATGCAAGTAGTTGCAGTGTACGCTCTGGCGTGCGGTTTACTTTTGTATGTGAAGAACGCTTAGCTTGTCGCTTATCCCACGCGTACATTAAAAAAGTTATAGCACTTAATACACTTATATAACCAGGTACATATATTGGTATATAAACAGGTAAGTATTGCAGCGGGTAAGCTAACCAAATGGCAGCTAAATAAAGCAATGAGAATGTGATTAATATTTTCTTTATCAATTAATTATCACCTATACTGGGCTTATAAGAGCCTAACAACGAGAGCCAAATTATGACATATTTTAAATCGCTATTCTTCGCATTATGTTTATGCACATTTAGTAGCTTTGCTAATGAAAATGCCAGTAACCTTGATAAAGAGCTAGAAGTGTTTAAACCTTACTTAGGAACGTGGCAAGCAGACTTTAAAGTACCAGAAGGCGCTAAAAAAATACAAGATGTTGGCCGTTGGGAACGCGCTTTAAACGGTAAAGCTATTCGTACCATGCACTCGATTAACGAGGGTGAGTATGGCGGTGAGTCGATGATTTTTTATGATAGCAAAAGGAAGTCACTCGTATTTTATTATTTCACTACGGCAGGATTTTACACCAAAGGCACAATAACGGTATTAAGCCCTACTCAATTTGTAGCCTATGAGGAAGTAACAGGCAGTAAAGAGGGAGTGACTAAGGTTAAATCTACTAGTGATTTAAAAGACGATAAGTTTATTGTATCGACCTCTTATCTTAAAAAGGGTGAATGGACTAAGCCCGAAAGCAGAAGTTATACACGCAGTACAAAAACGGTTAAATTTAAATAGCCGCGATTTATAAACACAAAAAAGGCAGCCTAGGCTGCCTTTTGTCATTTATAAAATCGTATTTATTTTACATATTTTTTAAATGCAGCGTCTACTGGTGTATCAGCAAGGTGATTAGTGTAGTTGCTCATTACTTTTTGAGACAAGCCTACAATAATTTCAAGTAGTTGTTGCTTACCGTAACCTGCTGCAAAGAATTTTTCGATTTGCTCATCGCTGATCACGCCACGTTCACGTGTCATTGCGAGTGTAGTTTCACGAAGAGTTTCTAGCTTAGGGTTTTCAAGTGGTGTTTTGTTTACAAGTGCATCAACAACACCTTGATCAACTTTCATTGCCGCTGCAATACCACTGTGAGCAGGAACACAGTAATGACATGCGTGCTCAACGTTAATTGATTGCCATACTACTGTTAGCTCTTCTGCATTGAATGATGTTTTTTGGAACAGCTCATGCAGTACTTGGTAACCTTTAAGTAATGTTGGTGCTTCAGCCATTACTGCATGTAAGTTAGGAAGCATACCAAATGCTGCTACTGAATCAGCTAGTAACGGTTTTGCTTCTTCTGGTGCGTTTTCTTGAGTGTATAAAGTAAATTCGGCCATGGTTAGCTCCTAATAATTAATAGTTTTAAGTAACTTCGAGACACATAGTATTTGATTTTGAGCGACTGTTCAAGTTAAAATTGAGCAAATGTTCAAATTGATTGAGAATGATATGGCTAATAAGGTTAAATTTGAACGCGATAATGTCGTTCGCGTTGCAAGCCAGCTATTTTGGCAAAAAGGTTTTCATGCAACCTCAACGCGTGACTTACAAGAAGCCGTTAATATGCGCCCGGGTAGTATTTACTCTGCGTTTGGCTCTAAAGAAGGTCTATACTGCGAATCGCTGAAAGATTACACAGTACAAATGAAAACCCAAATAGAGGGGTTTCTATCAAGTGCAGATACAGTACTTGGTGGGTTACGTGCATTTGTTGAAAATGTGGTCATTAAAACAAAAGATTGCAGCCCAAGCGCTATTTGTATGCTGGTTAAAGCAAACAGCGAGTTTGCAGAAAAAGACTCAAACCTATATGAGCTAAGCTTAGATTTAACCGCTCAATTTGAAGCTTATTTAACGCAGTTGTTTACACAAGCAATAAACAAAGGTGAGTTAAGTAATACGTTGACCGCTGTTGAATATGCGCGCTTTTTTCAGGTGCAATTTACAGGTTTACGCGGTTATTTTAATCGTCCTAATGTAGATCAATTTGCTGAGCCAATGATCAACCAAATGTTTATGTTGATTAAAAAGTTATAAATAGCAGTTATCGAGCATTCTCAACAAGTTATACTTATTTTACTAAATAAAAATGGCCAGTATTAACTGGCCATTTTTTTGTGCTTAAAACTTAATTTATAAGTTACGTTTTAAGCTTATTTAGCTCATTATCTTGCTGGGCAACAAGTGCATTAAGCGCTTCGCTGCTATCCCCTGCTTGTGTAGATAAGTCAGCAAGTTGCGATGCGGCATCAGATATAAGCGTTAAATTACGGTTTATTTCTTCAGTTACTAAGCTTTGCTCTTCGGCAGCGGTGGCAATATGTGTAATTTGATTGGTTATTTCATCAACTTTAACAACAACACTGTGCAGAGCATCAAAAGCTACTGATGTTTCATCAACGGCATTTTGTGCACGTACTACGCCTTTTTCAATAACGGTAGATGCATTACCTACTTCAGATAATAAACTATCAATTAACTGGCTTATGTCATCTGTTGATGAACGCGTTTTAGAAGCAAGTGCACGTACTTCATCAGCAACAACGGCAAAGCCTCGCCCATGCTCACCTGCGCGCGCAGCTTCAATGGCTGCGTTAAGTGCAAGTAAGTTTGTTTGTTCTGAAATAGTACGAATTACATCTAATATTTGCGTAATGTCTTTACTACGCGAAGCGACTTTTTCAACTGCTTGGTTTGCTTCTTTAATTTCTTCAGACATCGTTTTAACTTGTGTCATCGCTGACGATAAGCTCGACTCACTGCTTACTACCAAGCTATTTATTTCATCGGCTTGTTGGGCTGATTGCTCTGATGCTCTGGCGACTTCGAGTGCTGTTGCGCTCATTTCGTTCATAGCCGTTACCACACTTTCAATTTCTTGAAATTGAGATTGAACATTATGCTTAGTATCAATAGCGATGTGTTGTGCTATTTCGCCTTGCTGTTTAGTTTGCTCAGACACCGCTTTTAGTTCAGAAATTAAATCACGTAGTTTTGCTAAAAATCGATTAAACCCACCAGCTAATGCAATAAGTTCTGCGTGGCTATCAACATGCAATGTATGCGTTAAATCACCCTCAGAACTTGCGAGGTTATCAACCCGCTGTTGAATTTGTTGTAGCGGCGCTATTACACCTGCAATTACTAATTTCATAATAACAAAAGCAACCACAGCAATTATTAAGCCTGTAATTAAAATAATAAACCCGAGTGATGCTGCTGTTTCTTGCATGTTTTTTTCTAGCGCTTCAGGCCCTGCAAGTGCTAGGTCTGTAGGTACTTCTATGATTAATGACCACTGAGTGTTTGCTAGTTTTATATCAATTGGATAATTTACTAAATATTCACTATTTGTTTTAAAAATACCGCTTTGCCCTTTAGACTTTTCAATATCATTAAATATAGTAGAACTAACAGCCTCTTTAATTGGGCGCCCTAATTTAGATTTATAATGACTGCTGCCTACAACTAAACCTAAATCACTTAATAAGGTTACTTTAGCTTGACCATTGTAAAGCTGCTTAGAAAGCTGCTCAGTCATTACTTGAAAGGTTGGTAGAGTTAAATCAACGCCTGCTAAACCAATAAACTGGCCTGACTTTAAAATAGGCACGGTTAACGAAGTTAGCATTACCGAATCGCCCGATGGGATTTCGTATAAATACGGTTCCATAATACAAGGCTTAAGTGTGTCTTTTGCGCACAAATACCACTGCGCTTCACGAATACCAAATTCATTTAAAGAGGTAATATATTTATCGGCAGCATTCGCTACTTTTTGTTGTTCAATTACGCCTTTTTGATCGCGAGTTATATATACCTCTAACGTACCAGCACTATCTACTGAATGCTTATACCCTTGTTGATATTGAGAATCTTGCCCATCAAAAGCGTTTGGTTCAAATTGAGAATAAATAGATGATAAGAGAGTGTTTTGTTCTAAAACCGCTTTATTTATACTGACAACTGTATCTCGGTCTAAAGTGTTTTGTTTTGCTGCATCGCCAAGTAATGCCGCTAATGAATAAGGAACACGGTAAGCTTCATTAATAAAGCCAGCAATTTTTTCTCCGTATCCAGCCGCATGAGCATTAAGCTTTTCTTCTACTTCTACAATAATGTACTCTTCGGATTTGGTCGCTAACTGCTTATTACTTGATGATAACTGCCACCACAAAATGCCTGATAGCACTAGTACAGTTATAAATATACTACCGACACTTAGCCAGAGTAACTTTTTTGCTAACGATATTTCTCGCATTCATCACACCCTTTAAATTAAAACTACTGATACAGTTTAGTAGATCTAATCAATGAAGCTATGAATATCGTTAAACAAATTGAATTTAATACAATACGTTGAGTTTTTTAAAGTTTAGCCAAACGTGCCGTTGTAATTGAGGCTGCAATTAATAAACATACACTTACCCATAAACACGCACTAAGCCCATATACTTGAAAAACCCAGCCAGAAAGCACCGTACCAAGCAAACGCCCTATCGCATTGGCCATATAATAAAAGCCAACGTCGAGCGACACCCCATCGTTTTTAGCAAAACTTACTATTAAGTAACTATGCAGCGATGAATTTACAGCAAATACACCACCAAAAATAAGTAAGCCGATTACAAGCGTAAAATGTACCGCTACATCAAATTGCATCAACAACGCTAAAATGCCAGTTACGCCACTTAATAGAGCAACCCACCAATACGCTTTTTTGACTGAATGTGAGTTTGAATCACTTTGCCCTGTTATACGCGGTGCTTGCGACTGCACCAATCCATAAGCAATTACCCACAAAGCCATAAAGCCGCTTACCCACCAGTGATCCCAATTAAACTGAGCGGCTAAGTAAACCGGCAATGCAACCACAAACCATACATCGCGCGCCGCAAACAAGCATAAACGCGCTGCACTAAGTAAGTTGATTGCCCGCGATTTAGAAAATAATTCTTTAAACTTAGGTTTGTTTTTAGCTTTACCAATATCGCCTTTTAAAAAAATTAAACTAATAACCCACGCAACACTAAGTAAAGCAATTAGGCTAATTAATGCCCCCACAAAACCAAATACGGTAAGTAGCAAGCCACCTAAAAAAAAGCCCACTCCTTTTAACGCATTTTTAGAGCCTGTAAGTATGGCAATCCATTTATATAATTGGCTTTGCCCTGCATCGTCTTGTGGTACTAAATACTTAATGGCGCTCTTTGCGCTCATTTTATTTAAGTCTTTAGCTATACCGCTCAGTGCTTGCGCTGCCATAACATAGGCAACGGTTAGCCAATCCCCAGGCACGCAAAGCATGGCCAAAGCTACAAGCTGCAGCCCAAGCCCTACATTCATGGTTTTATTTAACCCTAAATGTGCCCCAAGCCAACCACCTATTAAATTGGTGATCACCCCAAAAATTTCATAAAACAAAAACAACATGGCTATCGCAAATGCACCATAACCCAACTGATGAAAGTACAGCACCACCAGCATGCGCAGTGCACCATCAGTTAAAGTAAATGCCCAGTAATTACCGGTAATTATTAAATATTGTTTTATAGAGCTTGGTAAATTAGCTAACTGCGCAAGCATGAATTTAAACCTTTTAAAACGAGATTAAACCAAATCACTTTGTGCAACTTTAAGCATTAGCTCAGCGGTACGGTTTGCATAACCCCATTCGTTATCATACCAAGCGTATAATTTAAGCTGAGTGTTGTTAATTACCATAGTTGAAAGCGCATCTATGGTGCAGCTACGTGGATCTGTTTTATAATCTATAGATACAAGCGGTCTTTCTTCGTAGCCTAAAATGTCTTTTAGCTCGTTATTTGCAGCGTTTTTAAACCAAGTGTTTACTTCATCTTGTGTAACACCGCGCTCAAGCTCAAAAACACAATCGGTAATTGACGCGTTAGTAAGAGGTACACGCACAGCATGGCCGTTTAATTTACCCTTAAGCTCAGGAAAAATATGCGTAATAGCCGTTGCACTACCGGTTGTAGTAGGAATTAAACTAGTACCGCACGAACGCGCACGGCGTAAATCTTTGTGGGGTGCATCTATAATCGTTTGGGTATTAGTAATGTCGTGAATAGTAGTCATTGAGCCGTGCTTAATGCCCACTTTTTCTTGCAAAACCTTAACTATTGGCGCTAAACAGTTAGTTGTGCACGAGGCGGCTGTAACAATTTTATGCTCCCTTGGGTTATAAAGATCATCGTTTACACCCATTACTATATTTAAAATACCGTCTTCTTTCACAGGTGCGGTTACTACAACACGCTTAACACCTTGCGCTAAATATTGATTTAACAGCTCGGTGGTTTTCATTTTTCCACTGGCCTCTATTACGACATCGCAATCTGACCAATCAGTTTCATTTATGGTTTTGTTGTTGGTAACTGCAATCGTGTGTTTACCCACACTAAAGCTATTATCATCACTAGTAACCTGCTGCGCTAAGCGTCCGTGTACTGAGTCAAACTCAATTAAATGTGCGTGTGTTTTAGCATCGCCCGCTACATCATTTACTTTAATAAACTCTATTTCTGGCCAATCAACTGCTGCACGCAGTGTTAAACGTCCCATACGGCCAAAACCGTTAATACCTACTTTAATAGTCATAATTAAATACCTTTAATAAGTTAATTTATTAGTTAGTTACAACAGCTAGCTGCACGTTCAGGGCGATTACCCATAGCGTTTAAGCGCGTTAAATCGTTTTGATAAAATGAAGAGTTAGCAGTAAGTGTTTGCGTTAATACATTTTTAGCCCACTCTGGCAGTGCTTTGTTAATACTGTAGTACACCCATTGATTTTGTTTACGGTCGCTCAATAATCCGTATTGTCTTAACTGTGCTAAATGGCGAGATACCTTAGGTTGGCTTAATTTAAGTGCAGCAACAAGCTCGCATACACACAGCTCTTCTTCGTGGCTAATTAGCAGCATTGCCTTTAAACGCGTATCGTCTGCTAGGCATTTATAAAATTGAAGTGGGTTGAATTGTTCCATACTGTCCTCACTGTGCTTATGCATACACAATAAAACAAAATAACAATATATGGAATAGTGAATATACGTTTTATCGTATATTTAATTTTTATGCCTTAAACGCAAAAAAGCACACAACGACTAATTGTCGTTGTGTGCTTTTATAACTTTTCTTTATTTAGTTATTAAATAACTGAAAGCTCTACTTCAATATTGCCACGTGTTGCGTTTGAATATGGGCATACTTGGTGTGCTTTATCTACAAGCGTTTGCGCTGCAGCTTTATCCATATCACCTAGTGATACAGCTAGTTTTACTGCAATACCAAAACCGCCTTCAATAGCACCAATAGACACTTGTGAATTAATATGTGTGTCGCTTGGTAAATCTATTTTTTCGCTACCTGCTACAAATTTAAGTGCGCCAATAAAACATGCTGCATAACCTGCGGCAAATAATTGCTCTGGGTTAGTGCCTTGTCCGTCGTCTCCGCCTAAACCTTTAGGTGTTGATAAATTTACATCTAAACGACCATCATCAGATTTAGCTACGCCCTCACGGCCGCCAGTTGCAGTTGCTTTTGCTGTGTAAGCTACGTTTTGTAATACATTCATAATGAACTCCAAAGTTTTAAAATATCAATCAATTTAGTTTGTGTGCAAAATAATAGATCAAGTAATTAGAGATTGCAAATACTTTGCATGCAAATTAAAATAGCATGTATTGAAATAAAGGATAACGTTATGCCGTTTGAGCAATTAAAGTTAAAAAATCAGTTATGCCACCGGTTATATATGGCATCTAACAGCATTGCGCGTGCGTATCGCGAGCCTTTAAACGAGCTAAATTTAACTTACCCGCAATACGTAGTAATGATGGCGCTGTGGGAGCAAGACGAAATAACAATTGCAGGGCTAATAGATAAAACCGCGATAGATGGCGGTGCTATGACCCAAATACTCAAAAAAATGAGCGACAAATCATTACTGGCTGTTATTAAAGATGAGCACGACAAACGCAAACGCCTAGTGCAGCTAACCCAGTATGGCCAATCACTTAAGTTAAAAGCAGCCGATATTCCTAAAAATATTTTATGTAAATTTGATAGTGTAGATGCAACACAAGCGAAGCAGTTGATGCAGCTGCTCGATTTAGTAGTAAACGACTTAGCCGATTAGGCTCTTAATTTTTAAACAATAAACGTGTTTTAAAAGGTTTTAAAAATGACTCATATTAAAAAATTACTATTAGCTGCGGCGTGTAGCACGGCAATTTTAGGTAGCAACGCCGTATCTGCTAATACTGCTAACCAAAATGCTGATTTAAAAACAGTAGCCACTTTTGATGCGCAGCACCCACCGGGCAACATTGCTATTACCCCATCGGGCAGAAAGTTTTTATCTGTGCATGGCTTTTTTGGCCAAAAGCAAAAAATTATGGAGCTTTTAAGCGATGGTACAACTAAGCCCTACCCTAATGAAGAGTGGGCATACGCGTACAATAACGGTAAAGGTTTTTACGACGTACTTGGCATAAATGTATCAAGCGATGGCGTTTTATGGATGCTCGACACTTCAGGACCCGATCACGCTGGGCGCTTAGTAGGTTGGGATACAAACAAAGAGCAACTGCACAAAATTATTTATCTGGCTAAACCGACCATTACCGACACCTCGTTTTTAAACGATTTAGTCATCGATAATAAACATGGCGTTGTATACATTGCCGACACAGCACAAGGCAGCCAAGCCGCTATTATTACGGTTAACCTTAAAACAGGTGTCGCACGCAGAGTATTACAAAATAGCCATTACACCACAGCCGAAAATATCGATATGGTTATTGATGGGCGCACAATGAGCCTTGGCGGACAACCTGCCCGCTTAGGTGTTAACCCTATTACGCTTGATCCTAACGAAGACTGGCTTTACTTTGGCTCTATGTCGGGCACGTCGGTTTACCGCATTGCCACCAGCGATATAAATAACGAGAGCCTTTCGGCTAAAGCACTTGAAGACAAAGTTTCGCGTTACGGCACTAAGCCAATTTCAGACGGTATTATTGTTGATGGCGGCGGTAACGTATATGTAACCGACATAACCAATGGCGCAATTGGCGTAGTTAAACCCACTGGCGACTACGAAGTATTATTTAAGGACGAACGCTTAAGCTGGCCTGATGGCTTTAGCTACGGAGCCGATCATAAAATATACTTTACCGTTGACGATTTACATAATTCTCCTGTGCTTAATAATGGCAAAAATCAAAGCCACGGTAAGTTTAAAGTAATGTCGTTCGAGCCTTTAGTAAAAGGAAAAGTAGGCCGTTAATTTTCTTTTTAAGTGACTACATTTTTAAAAAAGCCTTGCACATTTAAGTGACCTAATAGTTGCAGGGCTTTTTGTTAAAAACACACCATACTGGTGCATCTTTTAGTAATACTTCACCTCTTTGGTGCTAATCCTTAAGTATGTATTTACACTTAAATACTAAATAACTGATTTCTATTCATAAAATATTCAAGTTAATGTTGGCATACTTCTTCCTATAAACTGATGTGTTCAGTGAAAATACCAAGGAAAAACCATGTTCAATTTATACCATACCCTTTACCTTTTATGGCGTTTAGACATTAGCGTTTGGCAAGTTAATGATCCAACAAATACCCGCACTACTGCTGATAAAGAACGCGCCTATGTTAAGTAGCATCGTATTGTGTAAAGGCTTGGCATAAAGCTTAAATGTATAAACCTACTTTAGGCTAAGCTTTTGCACACTATGAAATTTATGTGTACATTTTAATTAAACTTCAAATTAATCGTTCAATATAAAAACAACACTCTTGTAATAAACTCCACATTTAAAAACATCGAAAAAATTAGTAAAAACACTGCGTTTATAACTTTGCAAGCAGCCCTATTGCGTTGTATTGTTGCACCCTATTGAAAATTTTTAGTTGGAACGTGTATGCACGCTTTGGAAGTTAATTTTGATGGCTTAGTTGGCCCTACTCACAACTACGCTGGTTTATCGTATGGTAATGTTGCCTCGTTAAATAACGCAGCAAGCTTTTCAAATCCTCAAGAGGCAGTGCTTCAAGGCCTTGAAAAAATGAAAGCCATGCACGACAAAGGCCTAACTCAAGGTGTATTTGCCCCTCATGCGCGCCCCGACTTAAACGTACTGCGCCGCTTAGGCTTTACCGGTAACGATGCACAAGTAATTCATAAAGCATTTAAAGCAGATCCTATTTTATTACGCGCGTGTTATTCAGCGTCAGCAATGTGGACAGCCAATGCCGCTACGGTATCGCCATCTCCAGATACAACCGATAGCAAAGTACATTTTACTTCAGCTAATTTAAATAATAAGTTTCATCGTTCATTAGAGCCTGCAACCACTACACGCTTATTAAAAGCGATGTTTAACAACGACAAATTCTTTGCGCATCATACCCATTTGCCAGACCAAGGCTTTTTTGGCGACGAAGGTGCAGCAAACCATACTCGTTTTTGTGACAGCCACGGCGAGCAAGGCCTTGAAATGTTTGTATTTGGTGCCAGCGCGTTTAACAGCCAATTACCAAAACCAGCTAAATTTCCTGCAAGGCAAACACTCGAAGCCTCAGAAGCAATTTGTCGCTTACATAACTTAAAAGATTCAAGCCAAATTTTACTACAGCAAAATCCAGACGTAATAGATCAAGGCGTGTTTCATAACGATGTAATTGCAGTAGGTAACGCCAACGTATTACTGTGCCACCAGCAAGCATTTTTAAACCAAGCTTTGGCACTGCAAGATATTCGTGAAGCGTATGTGGGCAATAAAGAATTTTACATTATTGAAGTACCTACCGATAAAGTAAGCATTACCGACGCTGTAAGTAGCTATTTATTTAACAGCCAGCTAGTGAGCCTTGAAGATGGTTCAATGCTGTTAGTGGCACCACAAGAGTGTAAACGCAACAGCGCAGTTAACGCCTACATTGAAGAAATGATCATGGCTGATAACCCAGTAAACCAAGTACAGTTTTTTGATTTACGCCAAAGTATGCAAAATGGCGGCGGCCCAGCTTGCTTGCGTTTACGTGTAGCCCTTAACGAGCAAGAACTTGCTGCAGTAAACCCTGAGGTTATTTTAACTGATACTAAATACACGCAACTGTGTGACTGGGCAAAACGTAACTACCGCGACAAATTAGGCGCAAGTGACTTTGCAGACTCAGCCCTACTCACCGAAAGCTACCAAGCACTTGATGAGCTAACGCAGCTACTAAATTTAGGCTCCGTGTACGACTTTCAATTAGAAGGTTAATACCTCAGCCTACACAAAGGCTAATACAAAAATAGCGAGCCAAGGCTCGCTATTTTTATTTGTGTTTATGTTAATACATATTTAAGCATCTTTGTTAACAGTTATTGCCGATGCCATAGACTCTGATATATGCAGCGTACGCTGCGGAAACGGAATACTCAGCCCAGCACCTTCAATAGCTTCTTTAACACGTTTATTTAAATCCCACACAGTTTGCCAATAATCACCATTAACAGCCCACGCACGTAATTGAATGTTCACTGCGCTTTCGCCTATTGATGTCACCATTACTTTAGGTGCAGGCTCTGCGAGTAATCGGCTCTCTGATGCAGCTAATTCTTTAAGTACATTTAAGCCAACGTCAATAGAGTCGGCATACGAAATACCCACCACTATATCCATTCGTCTTTTGCCATTACGGGTAAAGTTTTTAATATTGCCACCCCATACTTTGCCGTTAGGCGATGCTATATAAAGACCGTCGGTGGTTTTAAAAATAGTGGTAAACAAGTTTATTTCACTCACAGTACCAAGCGTGCCACTGGCATCAACAAAGTCGCCTATTTTAAAAGGTCTGAGTATTAGCAGCATAATACCCGCAGCAATATTGCTCAGCGTATTTTTAAGGGCTAAACCAATCGCTAAACCAGCAGCACCCATTAGTGCAATTAAGCTTGCCGTATTAACGCCAAAAATATCTAAAATAAATAGCCCGCCAATTATATAAACTAAATAACCAGCAATACTCGATAAAAGAGGAAGCAGCGTACTATCCACTCTTTTTAATGGCGATTTAGAGTTTTTAATCGCTTTTTTAACCGATCGTGCAATTAAGGCACTCGCAACTAAAATCACCAACGCTAAAATCACTTTGTATCCTAAAGTGATGATTGTTTCTGAATGGCTTTGCCAAAACGCTAAGAGTTTATCTTTCATGTTTGTTCCGATAAATGTGGCTGAAACTCAGCAAAATAATGGTTAAATCTAATAAAAACCGACTTCAAAAGAAGTGGCGCGAGTATATAGAATAAAAAATTTAAACCTACCTTTTTTAATCACTTATTCCAATTTTAATAACGGCCTAAAAACCATGGTTATTAGAATATAAAACACCGCCATTTATGGCTAATTTATAGCGACTATTCAATGTAGGTTAATCGTTTATTGGTATGGTGATTTTAAGTTTTTAACGTTCATTAAAGAGGTCATCTATGGCAAAAGAAAAAATAGTACTTATAACTGGTGCTTCAAGTGGCATTGGCGAAGCAACCGCAAAAACCCTTGTTAACAACGGCCATAAAGTAATACTTACCGCTAGACGCGAAGATAAGTTAACGGAGTTAGTTGAGTCGCTAGGCTCAAATAACGCACTGAGCGTAGCCGCAGATGCAACCGACTTTACCGCGCTTGAAAACGTAGTTACCAAAGGCATTGAAAAGTTTGGCCGATTAGATGTAGCCTTTGCTAACGCGGGTATGGGTGTTTCAACCGCTGGCACCGAAAAAGGTGATCCCGATGAGTGGTCAACTATGATCGACATAAACATTAAAGCCCTACTGTGGACTGCAAAACTAACACTGCCGCATTTACGCCAAAACAAAGGTCACTTTATATTAACCAGCTCTGCCGCTGGCCGTAAGCCAATTGGCGGCTCTATTTACGGTGCAACTAAATGGTTTGCTTATGGCTTTGGACAAAACTTAGCTGAGGAAATGAGCGAATGGAACGGCCGCTGCACAACCATAGCACCAGGGATGGTAAACACCCCGTTTTTTGATGAAGCTAAACCCGACAAACTCGACCCGCAAGATGTAGCCGACGCGGTATTGTTTGCTATTGAAGCAAACCAGCGCAACAGCGTACGCGAGATTTATTTAATGCCAACTAACTAAATGTAGCTTGGTAGATTTTGGGCTGTCAGGTTTAATGCTAATGGCGTTAAACCTGATGGTTGCTTGAGTTAAATATGGGTAGATGTTCGCAAGTAAAATAGGGCGAAATTAATGGGTGTTTAAAGGCTTTGTTATACATCAGAACTAAAGCCCACGTTGCCACCGTTTTGGATAGATACCTTTAAATACGATATTAATAAGTTCTTGTCGGTCGATATATCCTTTCTTGCACTTAATACCATAGTAAAAGCAGGCAAATAAAGCGCAAAATGTGTATAGCGATAAACAGAGAATTAAGAAGCATAATGTGAACACTACCAATACAGTATCACCATCGTAGCTACGGATTGGTATATCTGACTCGACACCAAAACTTGAAGTAACGACAAAGAACAGGGGGGATGCAGTTGCTATCCCAAATAAGCAACCAACGCCGCCAACTTTAGCTGACTGCGAGTAAAAGTAAGGTTTTAACTTTCTTTGACTATTAATTGCTCGAATTAGCACAACACTTTTCCTAGGATATATAACGAGGCTGTAGGGTAACTCAAACAGCCAGAATTAATTAAAAAACGACCTTCTGCAATTAACTCTAAGCGTTTTTAAAGCATTACAAAATTTAGGTTGGCTGTCACTGTAGTTCACGCAGGAGCAAAACCAACTGTTTTTTGTCCTGATTGAATCGTCTTGTTATGTGTTTTGGAACTCTTGCTCAAATTCTAGATCTTTAATGTTCATTATATAAGGCTTATCAAAACCTTCTTTTATTAATACTTCTTCGTAATGAATCAAATGTCCTTTTAATCTTTCAGCCAACATTAATGCTTCATAATACATATCTTCATCAGCATGCTTTTTTGCCATATCCATAAAAGATATGGCACTCGATAGCATTGTACTCAGAGTATCTCCTTGGATTGCCACAGCAGGAAAAGATCTACCAGGCATATGAACGATTCCACTGTTAGGAACATGGTCATAAATTTTAGCTTCCATAAGATATTAACTCCTGAATTTGAAGAACACATAACGAGCCTGTAGATTAACTCGTTTTTTATTTATTTTTATTGATAGACAAACCATAGCTGAGTTCCTATTTTGGTTCAATCGATTACTGTATTTTATGCAGAATATAAAGTGGGAGTTTGGTGTTGTTTTAATTGGCGTTTTGGACGGGATTACGGGTACTTGAGTGGCTTTTATTTAGGGTAAAAGCGCTTACCCTTCTTAATGCATCGTGTTTTGCAGCTTTTCTATATTATGAACAAGACAATACAGTTGCCATTGCGCATTCACTTTCGTTTGACCCCGTAAGGTCAATTTATTCATGCCTTTATTCACTGTAATGTTCCCGAACACTGGCTCAATACACCCGAGTCGTTTGCTATATTGTCGTCGACCTATGGGGCTGTCTATTTTTACTTTCATCTTATCAACATAGCTCAGTTTTTTGCGCGATTCATTATTTATAAACTGTACTTGTCGCCCCGTTTTAATGGGTGGCTTTCGCATGCATTGCTGCTGTAGCGGGCACGTTTTACAGTCTTTTAAATAACCGCAGAATCGCGTGTATTGCTGGTTGTGGCTTTTTACATTGATACCACTTCGCCACATGGCATTGCCTGCGGGGCAGCGGCAAGTTTGGGTTGCTTCATTATAATGAAAATCATCTGAGGTAAATAATCGTGGCTTGCCTTTGCTGCGTTTTAGTCGGCGCTTTTCTTGCTCCGTTTCGTATGTTTCGCTGGCTTTAAACAGCGGATTTCGTTTTCTAAATTGGTTATCCGCAATGTACGTATCGAACCCACTTTGCGCCATAAATTCAAGATTTACTTCGCTGTTAAACCCACTGTCTGCGGTGAATTTGATGGTATGTTTATCTGCCATTTTTTCTGTATTGAGTTTAGCGAGTTGCTGTTTTAATTGTGCAACGGCTGGCTGTAAAGTTTGTTGCTCGCCTACTGAGCCCCACGCTTGTGCTTGCAGGATAATTTGGTGTTTATCATCGTTTATCGCTATGCCGTTGTAACCTTGGATTGTGCCTTTTGAGGTCGTCATTTTTGCACTATCTGGATCAGTGATATTACTTTTAACAGGCTTGCCTTTACTGCCTGTTTTCTCTTCGTGAGTGGCTAAAAACTCGGTGATTTTATCTGCACTTTTATCTAGCTTTTCTTTTTGTTTTAAATCCTGAGTTATCA